>JBGCER010000623.1:0-10993 GCA_045106515.1 Myxococcota bacterium | reverse complement strand
CCGCTTCGCTCCTGGCGGTGAGGCGCTGGGGCGAGGACCGCCTGCTGGCGGGGCGGTCTACGCGTCTGGAGTTCCGGTGGGCCTGATCAACGTCGATGTCGTGGATAGCGTTGTTATCGACCGGGGCTCGGGGGGCGGGTTCGCCTGTCAGAACTGCACGATCACAGCGACCGCGCTGACGGTGGAGCGCAGCCGTGCGCGCTTCGGTGCCGGGGTGTCGTGGTTTGGCGGTCGCGCAACGCTGACCGAGCCAACCTTCAGCGACAATGGCACCGACGGGGAGACTCAGTTCGGAGGCGGCGTGCTGGCGGTCGGGGTCGACCTGGCCTTGATCGATCCAGTCGTGACGCAGAATCGAGCTCGACGCGGTGGTGGGCTCGCGGTGTTCGGTCTGTCGGATGCCATGGTGAGCCGGGGCCTCATCTCGGGGAATGAAGCCGAGCATGGCGCGGGCATCCTCGCTGGTGTGCAGCGACTGACCCTCGACGGGACTGAGGTGATGCTCAACCGGGCGTCCGATCTGGGTGGCGGATTGGCGGTGGCCGATGGCTACGAGGTCGAAGACGAGGCGGTCGTCTTGATTGATCCGGCGTTGGTGCTCGACGGAGCTACCATCGAGGGCAACACCGCCAGAGATGGCGGCGGCCTGTGGGCGACGGGCGTGGGTGTGGGGGTGAGTCAAGGCACCATCGAGCGCAACATGGCTCGGGAAACGGGCGGGGGCCTGCACTTAGAAAGGGGGAGTTTAGAGCTTCGTGATGCGTCGATTTTGGACAACCTGGCGGGCGTCGATGGCGGGGGCGTGGCCACGTGGGCGAGCCAAGTCCAGGTCTGGGACAACACCTTCGCTCGAAACGAGTCGGGCCAGGGGGCTGCCCTGCTGATCCATGGATCGGCTGGCGCCCAGGTCGTGCGCAATCGAATCTGTGGAAATGTGTCTTCGGACCATGGAATCGTCACTCTGGTCGGCGATGGCGCCCCCTCCGATACCGGGGGGGCCAGCCTCTCGAACAACCTGATTGTGTCGACCGCTCGCAGCAACAGCAGCGCTGTTGTTCTGCAAGAGGCTGCCGCGACCGTGCACCACAACAACTTCGTTGGCTGGCAGGGCTTCGCGGTCGACGCCGACAACGCGGACCTGAACCTGCATCACAACCTGGTACAATGGGGCACGCAGGGGCCGATGATCCGCCATGAAGGCCGCTCGGTGCAGGCGGAGAGCAATCTGTTCTGGAGAGCGGGCGACGTGGACGTCATCGGCATCGATGGCAGCGGTACCCCATGGCTAGACAAGTCCGATGCCCGGGTTCAGCATCCGCACCTTCGGGGCTACCTACGCGGCGGCGCCCCCCTTGAAGCGGCGGATGCGTGCCAGTGGAGCGCGCACCACCCTCGGCCAACGTCCCCTCTGCTGGCTGCGACCTCGGAGGCCGACGTTGTGGGGCCGAGCCCGGACCACGTTGGGGTGTTCGGCGGCCAGAACACTCCGGTATTGCCGTGGCGGACGGACCAGGATCAGGACCAAGCCAAGCTGATCTTCGACTGCGATGATTCGATGTCTTCGATCGGAGACCGACTCGCGCAGTACATCGACGCCGATGGAGATGGCCTGGGGGCCGAAGTTTGGGGCGGAGACGAGTGTGTGCCGGTGCCCGGTGCACGCCCGGACGGTGGGGATTGCGATGACTCTAATCCGGAGATCGGGGCTGAGTGCCCTGAGGCGATTCGGTATTATGGACGAACCTGCTCGTCTTCAGGCGAATCTGCGGCGGGGGCGTTGGCGGTGCTGCTGCTGTTGGGCCTGACCCGACGACGACGCTTCCTCCGGTGATTTCGGCCCGTGGGGCGACTCCTTACCTGCACGGCCGCTCTAGATCGGCTACAGGCGCGGTTCTGCACGCTAGACCGCTTTTTTGGGGAGCTTTGAGCCCATGACCACGCTGTGCGCGACGCACTCTGGACCGTTTCATGCCGACGATGTGCTCGCTTGGGCGCTGCTGACTGTCTTTCGCTACCCGGATGCTGAGTTGGTGCGCACCCGCGATGCCGCGGTCCTGCGCGGCGCGGACATCGTCTTTGATGTGGGCGGCTCGTTCGACGAGGCCACGGGTCGCTTCGACCATCACCAACAGTCCTACCAAGGGCCGCTGTCGTCGGCCGGCATGGTGCTGAACTGGTTGGAGTCACAGGGCTCTATCGATGCCGAAGTCGCCACTGAGCTTCGGAACCAGCTGGTGGACTACGTCGACGCGGTGGACAATGGCCGGGTCGTGCCCAATCCCAAGGTGCCCTGCTTCGCCCGGATCGTCGAAGCGCACACCCAAGGCAACGAGACGCTCGCGGACTTCGACGCGGCGTTTCATCGTGCGGCCCAGGTGGCAAAGGGCACGGTCAAAGGCATTGCGGCGGGGATTGAGCAAGTTCGAGCTGCAGAAGCAGCCGTTCTTGGTGCCATGAGTGATGCGGTGGAAGCCGGTCGAGCCGTGATCTTCCTCGATGCATATAATAAGTGGAAGCCAGTCTATTACGCGAATGGTGGGGATGAACACCCCACGGACTACCTCTTGTTTCCGGGCCTGGAGGGCACCTGGCGCATCGTGGCCATCGCGCCCTGCTTGGACAGCTTCGATCAGAAGCGCCCACTCCCCCTTGAATGGGCCGGCCTCACGGGCTCTTCCCTAGAGAAAGTCACGGGCGTGCCAGGCTCCATTTTTTGCCACAAGAACCGTTTCATCGCGGTGTTCAAGACGCGCGAAGCTGCGGTTGAAGCTCTCGAAAAGCACGGGCTGATGCACCGGCCTGCGGATGCACGCCTGTCGTCGTGAGACCACGGCGTTAGCCAAGAGGCATGAACGCTTTCGCTCGACGTGTGCTCGGTCTCGCAACGTGCTTGGTTCTGGTCGCGGGGTGCTCCTGCCGAACGCCGGATCGGACACCAAGTCCAACCCCAGACGCGCCTACGCCGGCATCTGGAGCCGGCCCCGTCGAGCTGAAGCCGACCGAACGGACGCTCTCCCTCAAAAAGCGGCCGACCTTTGCCGATCCCAGCGCGCCAACCGAAGCGGAGATGGACGCCCTCGCCCAGTGGCTGATCCCCCAGGTCGAAGAGGCAGGGGGTGCCCAATTCAGTAAGCCTCTGAAGGGCCGGTTGGGCACCACAGAGAACTTGGCCAAAGAGATCGCCAGCGAAAGCCGAGAGATCATGGGGCGGATCTACGATCTGCCCCCCTCGGTGATCGAGTCGATGTCCGATGAGCGCGCCGGCGTGATCCCCGGACTGTTGGGCAAGTACATGACCTCCACCGGCGACGTGTACGTGGTGCCTCATTCGGTCGCTCAGATGGGCGAGGGCTTGGCGGCGGCCATGCCCGAGCACAAGGACAACGCCACGCTCGAGGTCGCGACGCTGATCATGGCGCACGAGCTCGGCCACGCCTTGCAAGACCAAGTCGCGGATCTCGACGGCACTTTTGAGGGACTAAAGGACCTGGATCATTTTGATGGAATGCGCGGAATCACCGAAGGCCAGGCAAACTGGATCACGTTGAGGGTCGCCAAGGCCATCGATCGTGAGGACGTGTTTTGGCACATCTCCAAAGGGCAGGGTTGGGGCAAAGAAGGCCTCGAAAACCCAGGCGCCTTCGATATCTGGATGCTCTACGGCCAGGGTATGGCGTTCTGCGATCACCACGCCAAGACCGGCGGCACGGAACAACTGTGGCAGATGGTCAAACATCCGCCGCGCAGCACCACTCAGCTCTTCCGGCCCGAGCGCTACAGCCCGACCGGATCGCAGCCCTTCGACTTGGCGGGCGTGCTCGGCGGGGTCGAGATCGCGCTCACGCGGAGTGAGGACTGGGTGGTGGCCGACACAAACCTAGGCGAGGCCCCGCTGCGACGGGAGACCCTAGGTCTCGACAAAGATCGGGTCGATGCGGTCTTAGATGCCATGAAGTGGGGGCATGAGCGCCGCATGTATATCGGCCGTTCACCGACGACGTCTCCGCGCAATGCATCGGCGTTGGTCATCGAGTTCGACGACAAAGAGCAAGCGGTGGCGCTGGTCGAGCTGCTCTCCGATGGCTTGAAGACCCAGGCCGATGCGCGCACCGCGCTTGAAAAGTCGATGTCGGAGTCCATTCCGGGTGTGCTGGCCCGACGCTGGGAGGTCGAGGCTCGCCCTTACGATCGCGTGAGCGGCGATGCGGTCTTACGCCGGGTGGTGGGGCCTGTGACCGAGACGGGCGCGCGGCTCGCCGTCGAAGAGGAGCAGTCGCTCTGGGTGGTGCGGGATCGTCGCTTGGTGGTGCTCACCGTCAGCGGATTCCGGCCGGGCAATCGCCTAGATAAGGCGGTGGATCTACTCTTTTTACAGCTGGATGCTTCTGACCAGAAGACGCCTACCCCAGCGCCTTGACCAGCTCGGCGATGCCAAGCCAGCTCAACATAGACAGGATCACGCTTCCCATCGCCAGGAGCAGGGTGAGCCCCACCAAAGTGGCTGCGATGGCGCCCGCGTATTGGCCGCTCAGCGCATAGGCTTTTCCCGCTCGGCTCGGCCCGGAAGCTCGCACTCGCATTGCGAATAGCATGCACCCTAACCCCATGATTCCGCCGACCGGCAGCGTCCCTCCACAGCTGCACGGGCTGAGCATGACCAAGCTCAACGCCAAGAGCCCCAGCGCTGCAGCCAGCCGGGCGCGGGTCTCGATTGAAGGATCAACCTGGGTCATAGGCTCGCCAGTCCATACCCACCCACAGTCCAAACCACGCACCCGAGGAGGAGGGTCAGGCTGGAAAGGAGCGCGAAGCCGCCACCGAGGCCCGAGCTCCACAAGCCGACCATGCACCACGCCCGGACTTCAGGAAGGCAGACCTCTTCGGCAAGAGCGCCGCGAGCCAACATGAAACCGAGTGCGGCCAGGAACATAGCCGGCAAAAGTCCGATGCCGCAGGAAGCGCAAGCCGTGGCCGACAGGGTCATGGATGTCAGACCCAGCCCGGTGCTGAGCTGGGCGAGTTGGGTGTCCGTCATGGGGCGAGCCTAGCAGGCGACCGGCGGACGCACCCGCCTAGTGGTGGCCGGAGGCCCAGCGGTACAGCGAGTCTAGGTCCGGCAAGCGAGCGATTCCAGGCACCACCTCGGGAGCGCCAGCTCCACCGGTGACCAGTGCGACCTCGGGCGGGATCTGCTCGCGGAGCGCGTCGATGTCGCGAAGGGCCCGTTGCGAGTCCGTCCATGTGCTCACGGAGATCAACACCGCCGAAGCTCCGCTGGTCTTGACGGCCGCATGGATGTCATCAACCGGGGTGTCACGGCCCAAAAAGACGATTCGCCATCCGCAGAGGGCGGCGACCACGCAGGCCATTTGCAGGCCGAGGTCATGGCGGTCACCCGGTAGGGTGGTGGCGACAACGACGGGTCCCGTACCCGACTGGGACATGGGCTCCCAGCACTCGGTGAGGAAGCGGCGGAGGCGCTCGGAGGCCCAATGCTCTTGGTAGACCTCCATGTCGCCCCGACGCCAAGCGAGCCCCATCTCCATGAGGAACGGGGCAATGCGGTCGGAGAGCAGGCCCATCAGACCCAGTTGGGCGGCTTCGGTGCGCATCAGGTTGTCTAGCGCGCGTCCATCGAGGGCTCGCGCGGCTGTCAACCAGGCTTCGACTTCGCTGTCGCCAGAGGCCGGCGCGAAGGGGGCGACCGTTCCGAGCAGCTGGGCGAGCTGATCCGCCGTCTGGCTCAGAACTTGCTTGGGCCGGTGCCCCGCATCCAGGGCCTTCTGAATAAGCCGGAGGTGTGCGATGAGGGCAGGATCGTACAGACGCTGCCCCGATTGCGTACGTTGCGGCTTGGGAAAGCCGTAGCGTCGCTCCCAAGTTCGGAGCGTGTTGGAGGGGATGCCCGTAGCCCGACTCATGGCGCCAATGCTGACGCCAACCTGCGGGTTGTCCATATTCTTGGGGCCATCGTTCATAGACACTTCCAGATGGTGTGTCTTACTCGTTTATGGCGGAGTGAACAAGTGTTGAACAGGAGTTGAGTACGGTGGGCGACCGAATCGCACATCTAGTCGTTTCGACGGGACTAGCGACCCGACGCGTACGCTCCGCCGGATTCGGGCGAAAAGTGACGGCCGTCGAAGCGAAATCGCTCGGGCTCCAAGCGTCCGTCCGCGTTGAGCGTGTAAAGGTTCATACAGGCGGCTCGGTCGGCCTTCTCATCGAAGGCGTACCCAGATGAGCCGGGGTCAAAGCTGGTCATGACGTGGGCATGCAGTGGCACGTCTACTCGATAGCCATGGTGCTTATGCCCATGCAGGTAGGCCACGGGCTTGTGGGGTGCAGCGCGCAGTACGTCGAGCAGGTCCGAGGCGTTGCGCAACCCGTGAAGGGCGCCATCGTAGATGTGGCCGCGCCGATCCACCACCGGGTAGTGTGTAGCGAGAACGATGCTTCGCCCCGCGAGTTCGTCGTCCTCTAGCACCGCCGCCAGCCGATCCAGCTGTTCCTGCGGCACCCGGCCGCTCGCGCTCCAGTGGGGGCGGCACGGATCGAGGCCCAGAATCGTCACCGTTCCCTGGTCGAGCCGAGCGACTGGATCGCCGTCGGTCTCGTGCATCCACTCTGCAAAGTAGGCGGCGAGGCGACGGGTTCGGAACGAGCCTCCCGTGTAGACGTCGTGGTTTCCCGACTGCACGAAGGTGGGGAATCGGGATAAAATGGGTTGTAGAGCGGTTTTTGCGAGCTCAAACTCTTCGGGCAGGGCCTGTGCGGTCAGGTCGCCCGTGATGATGACCAGGTCGGGTTCGAGTCCGACGATGTGGTCGACCAACGCGGTCTGCACGTCGATGTGGAAGTGGTGGCGACGACCCCGACCATAGAGCGTGGCGGTTCCCAAGGTGCGCTTGCCGGGGATCCGAGGAAGTGGAGGCGGAACGAACCAGTGGATGTCGGTAGCGTGGGCGATGCGCACCCGGGCCTCCTTCGGGAAGTGGCTGTGAGCCCTGCCTATCGCTTCCGGCGACGACTGCCCCACAGGCCGAAGGCGAGTAGCCCCATACCTAGGGTTCCAACCGGTATGCCGACTGCGATTGGAGTTAGCGGAGGCCATCCGTAGGCCACGTTCACTCGCAGCTCATCTCGCTTGGCGCGCAGTACGACCGGGCCCCCTTGTTTGGGGGTCCAGTAGACGCGACCTCGTGCATCGGTCAGACCGACGGCCAGGTCCCGTTCTTCGCTGATGCCCTCGCGGTAGATGGCGCGTACGGTGGCCCCGGCGACGGGGCGCGACAGGTCGTCGAGCAGCGTAATGGCCACTTCGGTACCCGCTTGCGGGGGGGCTTCGACCTGCAAAACTGCGAGTGCCAGCGAAGAAAACAGTAGGATCATGCTGCTTTCCGGGTCAGGGTTCGCGTGCCAGCCGACCAGATGGCCGCCACGGGCGCCAAGGCGAGCAGGGCAGCGGCGAGCGGTCCGGGAAGGTCCGGCCAGGCCATGAGCGGCACCCAGGCCACGACCACGGCGCCGACGATCAGGGTGACTCGTTGCGCGCCGCTGGATCGGATGGCCTGGATCAGCAGCGATGCGCCAAGGCCTAGGGGCAGGATGCCGGTCCACCACATGGGGAGCGCGTCGTGCGCGGGGCCCATAAAGAGGAGGGTCGCGACGCAGCCGATCGTGGCCAAGTGGAGTCTTGGGCTGGGAGTTTGTAGGGTCAAACCACCCAAAAGTGCGATGGGTAGAATTAGGACCAAGGGGATGGCCAAGGGGTAACGCCACGCCGCCTCGGGACCCCATTCATAGGCGCCTGCCACGCAAAGGGCGGCGCCGAGCAGCAGCAGCAGGCCCGTGCCGATCCGGGTGATCACCGCGGCGGACGTCGGACCCAGCGAGGACGATCGGGACAGGCCAGCACCGCTCAGCAAGTAGCCACAGACCATCGCGAATCCAAGCCACGGGATCCACGGGATCTGCAGGCCAAAGACGGTCGCCAAGTGCAGCGTTCTGGGCGCGTCCATCAGTGTGAAGCCAGGACCGACCCAGGGCGTAGAGATGGTGGTGATGAGGCACAAGACCACCGCGATCAAGGTCGCGATCCCACCCATGGCGCGCCCGGGTCGGCCCGAGGCGGCGACCGTGGCCCAACCGATCACCACCGCTGCGAGCAATGCCCAACTCGTGAGGGGCCAAACGGTCGCGATGGCAGCCGCAACGGCGATCGCCAACCAGACGTCGACCAAGGCGGATCGGGCCTGAGACAAGCCGCTCAGCGGGTCGGGCTGGACGCGGCGCTCGGCCAGGGCGACGGGTAAGCCGACCGCGATGGCCACGACCGCGCACGTGGCCACCATCACAAGACCGCCCTCGGCGAGCTGATCTTTAGTGAGCGCGAGCGCAACAAGACCGCCGAGGCCAGAGCAGGCCAGGGCGGTCCAGAGGGGGCTTGTAGTCCACGACATTTGGGTGCCTAGCCAGCTCATGGCGCTGGGGCTTGCACCCGTGACGGAACGCTACGCGCCGGCCGCAGCCGGAGAGCGAGTGTTGACCCGCTGAATCGGCAGGTTGCTGACCAAAGCGATGTGTCCATCTTCCTTGTCGAGACGGAATTCCATGCCTGCGGGGTCGATCTCGACGTATCGGCCGACCACTTCCAGAATTTCGTCGCGCATCTGATCGAGCTGGGCTGGGGTCAGGTCCACCGCGTCGTGGATCAGCAGAACTTGAAGGCGTTGTTTGGCGTCGTTCTTGCTCTGGGGCTCTTGTGCGCCCAATAGTCGTTTGAGCAGATTGCGCATCACACAGCCTCCCGCGCTGGGGCGAGACCCATCCACTTCGCCACGTTGCCCCAGAAGCCAGGCTTCTCTTCGAAGCTTGGGATCTCGACGGTGTGGCCTTGAATGCGCTGGGCGATGCGGCGGTACGAAGTGCCCACGAAGGACTCATCGTTGAACGCGGCGGGCACGCCTCGGTTGGAGCTGGTGATGATCTCCTCGGACTCCGGCACGATGCCGATGAGAGGGATGGCCAGGATCTCCAGCACGTCTTCGCGGCCGAGCATGTCGCCGCGGCTGACCATGCCCGCGCGGTAGCGGTTGAGGATCAGCTCGGGCTCGGGCAGATCGTGAGCTTCCACCATGCCGATGATGCGGTCGGCGTCACGAATGGCGCTGACTTCAGGCGTGGTGACGATGAGCGCACGGTCGGCGCCGGCGATGGAGTTCTTGAAGCCTTGCTCGATGCCAGCGGGACAGTCGATGATCACGTAGTCGTGGAGCTCCTTGAGCTCGCCGACCAGCTTGACCATGTCGTCGGGGGTGACGGCGTTCTTGTCGCGGGTTTGGGCGGCAGGCAGCAAAAACAGGCCTTCGACCCGCTTGTCACGGATGAGCGCTTGCTTGAGGCGGCACTCACCTTCGATGACGCTGACGAGGTCGTAGACGATGCGATTCTCGAGGCCGAGGATCACATCGAGGTTGCGCAGGCCAATATCAGCGTCGACCACGACCACTTTGTTCCCATCAAGGGCGAGCGACACGGCGAGGTTGGCCGATGTCGTGGTCTTGCCGACACCGCCCTTCCCGGAAGTGATGACGATGCATTCGGACATGGAAGTCTCCTTGGAGGGGAGAGGGGCAGGGCCCCGTGGGGAGAGGGGGTTGGAAGGAGAGCCCGAAGGCTCTGGGGGGGAGGCTAGGAAGTAGGGGGATTGCTGCGGGCCATCGCGCTTGTGCGGTAGGCTTCAATCACGATTCGCTCATCGCGGACGACGGCGATCTCTGGACCGCGGTCGTTCGTTGTGGAGGCGATGGCGATCCGGCGGCCAATCCGAAGTTGCGTAGGCTGCAACTGCAGGCCCAAGATGAAGGCATCTTCATCTCCGGTGGCGCCGGCGTGGGCGACGCCCTTGAGCGCGCCCATCACGATGATGCTGCCGGATGCGGTCACTTGAGCGCCGGGGTTTACATCGCCGAAAACGGTGACGTCGCCGTCGAAACGGACTGCGCTGCCGCTGCGCACCGTGCGGTTCACGTGCAAGGTTCGGCGGCCGAGATCTTCGGCGGTATCGGTGGGTTCTTCGACGTCGGGCTCTTCTTCTTCGATGGGCGAAGCTTCGACAACCTCGGCCTGCCGGATCCCATCTGGATCCAGCGAGAGAGGCACCGGATCCGATTCGATGTCGTCCGCATCAAGCTCGAGTTCTTCGAGTTCGACCTCGGCTGGGGTGGGGAAGAGCTTGAGCTTCAGTTCCCGCTCTGCAAACCGCTGGATGGCGCTGTCGCTTGCGTACAACCCGGAGATGCTGACTTCGAGGGTGCCTTGGAGGTGGTGGAGAAGGCGCCGTAGGTCGAAGAGCTCGATATGCCTCTGTCCGAGGTCTAGGCGGCCAGAGCGGTCGTTGAAGGCTTGCTTAATAAGCTCAGCTTTGGTGTCGGCCCACTGGCGCAGGTCGTCGAAAGCCACGTCTTGCGGGAGCACGAGCACCGGAACGTCGTCTTCGTGGCGAACCAGGGTCTCCACCGGTTCGGCTTCAGCGGCCTCAGCAGCCTTAATGACGGCTTCATCCGGCACAAGCGTGTTGGACGACTCTTCGTTTGGCGCGACGGTCGACAGGTCGATCGTCGCGGCTTTGGCCTCTGCTTCGGCGGGCTGGGACATGGTGGGGTCCGGATCGGCGTGGAGCCGAGGTGGTGTGCGGCGAGGAGCCGCGGGGGGGTCGAGGCGACCGGAGGGAGCGCAAGGGAGGGAGGGCGGCCGGAACCGCAGGGGGCAGGTAGATGTTGTACCACGGTGAGACACCATTGGAAAGCACATCGCTGCACAAGACCTGCATAGGGTGCCAGTGACACCCATGCAAGCCTGAGTCAAACGGGCCGACTCCGTGGTGGAGCCGGCCCGGTGAGTGTGTGCGGTCTGGGACCGGTTGTGCCTAGTAGACTTCGGGAACCAGGGTGAGCACACCATTGTCTTCGAAGGAGTCGTAGGCGACCAG
>JBGCER010000622.1:0-4243 GCA_045106515.1 Myxococcota bacterium | reverse complement strand
AATGGCACCCATCATGCCAGAAGGTGCAAATAACCCTAGTAATTTCCCATCACCTGCGGCGTCCATTTCGGCGGCTGTGCGAGCGACCGTGTAGCCCTGCTGCCGGGCTTCTTGCAGCAGATCGCGCTCATCGGTCCGCTTAGATCCCTCTTCAGTGGCGGCGACAAAGTGGCGCCACCCACCCGAGAGCATCACGTCTGGACCGGTCTCCAACACCTGGGAGGCCACCTCGTTTTCCATGGAACGCTGGGGCACATGGGCAGCGAAGGCCGCCGGTGTGGCGTGGGTGAGTCGGGTGTCGCTGACCAAGCCGGTGGAGAGCCCCGCCGCTTGGGCCCGTTCGAGCACGGTGGTCTGCGGCACCCCATTGCCGTCGACGCCCAGCGCCTCGACGGGAGCAGGCACGCCCAAGGCGAGCTGGGTGGCGCTGCACGCCGAGTCCGTAATCAAGTAGCGATCCGGGTAATGCATGGACAATCCCACCACGCCCTTGTCGGCCAGGCGCTGGAATGACGTCGCCCGGCCCTTATACGGAGCGCTGGGGGCGCGCCGCGCGTACAGCTCCAAGAGACCGATCTGCTGGGGCCCCATGCCATCGCCGATGATCAAGATCACGTTCTTGGGGCGCTTTGGGGCGGCCGCCACGCCGGGCTGACCCGCGGAGAGCGTCGGGACCGCATCGACCTGCTTGGGCGTACAACCCGCAATCAAGCTGCACAAAACCAGGGAACTCAATCCGCGCATCGTCGCTCCTAGGCCGGAGAGCCTACTGAATCGTCACTTGAACCACGCCGCCCGACGACAGGCGCACGGGGGTGACCGCTCGCTCGCCGACCAATGTACACACTGGGCCTTGATCGCTCGATGTGGCCTCGGCCAAGGCTTCGGCTCCCAATACCAGGACGAAGGTCCCATCTGGGCCCGACGTCAACGTCTGACCGCACCCGCTGACATCGAGTCCGGGCCGGGCCACGCCGGCACCATCGACGGTGCGGCCTTCCACCCGGACGGTCTGCGGGCGTGTCACCCGACAGTGCTCTTTATCCCAAGACACCCACGCGCGAGGTTGGCCCTCCGGCGACCGCACCACGCCGCCCGACACCGACTCAGGCACCCCCTGCACCAGGTGGCCCCGGTCCCAGAATGTAGGCGCATCTACGGGTTCGACCTCGATCCGCCCGCCTCTTGGAAGGTCCACTGGCCACGGGCACGGCAGCAGCGCGGTGCCAGGGTGGGCCTTGACCCAGGCGCGAGCCTCGGACCATCGCGCATCTTGCCCGGAGATCGGCGCGTCGCCAGGCAGAGCCCGTGGCGTTGGACGCGGCACGACCCAGGCGTACAGGATGGACATCACGGCCAACATAAACAGGCTTAGAATGCCTGCAAATCGAAAGAAGATGGAGGGTTTCCTGGCCATGGGCACTCCGCAGGGAGCTGTAGCGCACCGCGAGGGCCGCTACGACACACAAACGTGTGCCAAGGCTGGGCTACACTACGCGCCGGAGAGCCCGCCCATGGAACGCACTGCGCTCATCGGACGCGTCATCGGTGGTGTTGTTGGCACCGGCTTCGCGGCCCTCGCCCTGTGGCCCGGCACGGGCCCTAGCGTGACAGCACCCCCACCCGAGCCCACGGTGGCATCACCCGTCGCGTCCACCGACGGTGCCCCTCAGCACGACCTCGACGCCTTGTCCCAGCGCCGATCGTCACAAGACGCGTTGCCTACCGAAGAGCGCCCGCAGCCCCGCCCCATTGAGCGCCGGGCTGCGCAAGAGATCAGTCCCCTGCTCCAGCCGACCGACGCGGACTTCGACCGCCTCGCGCATCGCCCCCTGTTCGACGAGCCCGCGGCTCACGAGTCTTCACAGTCCCACGCCGAGCTGCTCGCCCAGGTGCGGGGCGACGCCGAGGACTTCGAAGCGCAGATGAAGGCCCTCGCCGAGACCGCCCCCGAGCCCGTGGCGCGAGAGGCGATGGAGCGGGCGGCCGTCGTCTACGATCGCGTTGCCATGGAGCTTCCCGCTCAGCCCCCCACCGACATCGCCGAAGAGGACATCGGGTCCTGGGTCCAGGCCCTAGACCGCCAGCGGGCGGAGCTCCACGAGCGCGCCCGAGCTTTGCGCGAATCCCGATAGGTGAGCACCGGAGCCCGCCGACTTCGCCGAATCATGGAGCACCCCGCCACCGAGGTCGGTGTGCTGCTGCTGATCGTCGCCTCAGTGGCGCTGCTCGTAGCCGAAGTGGCGGTGAGAGATCAGCCGCGAACCGTGCTGATCTTGGAATCCATCGGCAATGGTCTGACGGCGATCTTCGCCATCGAGATGATGATCCGCTTCAGCATCGCCAAGAAAAAGAGCCGCTTTTTCCGGCATTATTGGCTCGACCTCCTGGCCCTCGTGCCCTTGGCCCGACCGCTTCGCATCTTGCGCGTGCTGCGTCTGCTTCGCCTATGGCGGGCCGGTCGGCTCATCAGCCGCCGCCTGCTGCCGTACCAGAGCGTGTTCCGCGTGGCCTTCACCGAGCTCACCACGCTGGCCACCATCAGCCTGGCGGTGGTGTTGTCGGCGGCGCTGATGCTCAACCTGGCAGAGCCCGCCACATTCCAGACGCTGCAGTCGAGCCTGTGGTTCAGCGTCATGTCGCTCATCGCTGGGGAGCCTGTCGGCGCGCTGCCCACCACCACGGTCGGTCGATGGGCCACCCTGGTGTTGATGCTCGGGGGCCTCACGGTCTTTGGCATGTTTGTAGGTACCGTATCGGCGAGCGTAGGAGAGCGACTCCGAGGTCGCATGGAGGGTCACGAGATGGACGTCGACGAGCTGGAAGAACACATTGTGGTGTGCGGTTGGAACGGATCCGCCCCCATGCTGCTGCGCGAGCTCTTTGCCCCGGGCATCCCCTCGGACCGGGCGGTGGTGGTGATCACCGAGACCGACGGGCGACCCGATGATTGGCCCACCGACGGGGTGCGCCCCGAGCGCCTCTTCCACATCAGCGGGGACTGGACACGGCTGGACGTGCTCGATGCCGTCAACATCCGCGAGGCCAACACCGCCATCCTGCTGCGGGACGTGCTCAAACCTCGTAGCGACCAGGACCGAGACGCCCGCACCGTCTTGGCCGCCCTCACCATCGAGCTGGTGAACAAGGACATCTACACCGTGGCCGAGCTGCACTCGAGCCAGTCCGAAGAGATGCTGCGGATGCGCGGCGTGGAAGAGGTGGTGGTGGGCGAAGTCTACGCGGGCATGATCCTAGGATCTGCCGCTCGAAATCCGGGTTTGGCCCACCTGTTGTCCGAGATTCTAGACCTTCGAAGCGGCAATAGCTTCTGGTCCACCCGGTGCCCGCCCCAACACGATGGCGCCACCGTCGCCGAGCTTCGCCGGGTGCTGCACGAGCGCTTCGGCGCCACCTTGATGAGCATCGAGCCCGACGGCGCCAAGGTCGTGGTGAACCCCAACGACAGCGTGACCGTGGCGGCGGGCACGACCCTGATGGTGGTGGCTCGCGGACCCGTGAAGTGGTGAGCGGTTAGACGCCGGGCATGCGCGACCTCTACGACCTCGACATGGCCCAGCTGACCGACCTGCTCACCGAGTGGGGAGAGCCTCAATTCCGCGCCAAGCAGGTGTGGGACTGGCTCTACGATCACCGCGTGAGCCAGTTCGAGCAGATGAGCAACCTGCCCAAGACCTTGCGGGCGCGGCTGTCCGACGAGACCACCCTGGGCACCCTGTCCGTCGCCACCGAACGGCACAGCCGAGATGGCACCGTAAAGCGGGTCTATCGACTGTCCGATGGCCAGCTCATCGAGAGCGTGCTGATGCCGTACCGGGACCAGCGCCGAACCGCCTGCATCTCATCCCAAGCCGGCTGCGCCATGGGCTGCACCTTCTGTGCGACCGGACAAATGGGCTTTGCAAGGCATCTCTCCACCACTGAGATCTTCGAACAGGCCGCCGTCTTCGCCCGAGAGTTGGCGGCCGAGGGCCAGCGATTGTCCAATGTGGTGCTCATGGGCATGGGTGAGCCCTTCCACAACTACGACAACGTCATGGCCGCTGTGCGTCGCCTGAACGTCGACCTGGGCATTGGCGCCCGGCACATCACCATCAGCACCGTGGGCTTGGCGCCGCGGATCCGCCAGCTCGCCACCGAAGGCCTGCAGGTGACCCTGGCCATCTCCCTGCACGCCGCCACCGATGAGCACCGGGGCTCGTTCATGCCCATCAACCGGCGC
>JBGCER010000621.1:0-17031 GCA_045106515.1 Myxococcota bacterium | reverse complement strand
AGCAGAGAAGCAGCCCTTCGTCGATCAGCCACTGGGCGAGCACCCGGCAGGCGGTGTCGTGCACATGGCGATAGCGAACGCCTGGCCGGCACTGGTTGATCGCTTGGAGTTGGGCTTCAAGAACGGCTTGGTATGCCGATTTTTGGCGGGGCGCATAGCGGCCGTTCGTGGGCCACGTTCGCGTGATGTCGACGGTGTAGCCCGTGTCGACTTCTCCACCGCCATCCAGGAGCAGCAGCTGGCCGTCTTCCAGCGTGTTGTGGTGGTGGAAGTTGTGGAGGATCTCTCCACGCACCGACAAGATCAGGCCGTACCCAGGAACGCACCCATGGTTGGCGAGCACCGCCTGGAAGAGTGCGGCGAGGCCGCGCTCGGTGGTGCCTGGGCGGGTGGCTGCCATCACCGCGTTGAACGCTCGGGTGGTGACCGCTGCTGCGCGGCGAAGCTCCTCCAGCTCCTCCGCACCTTTTCGGCGGCGCATGTCGATGACCGCGTCGGCCAGGTCGAGGTGGCCGTGCTCGGCCCCGAACGCCAGCGGCTGGCCGGTGATGCGGCTACCGATCGCGTTCTTGGCGTTGTCCGCCACCGCCAGTGTCTTGACCGAGCGCGATCCGATGACCGTGCCCAGCTCCGAGCTGTCCCGTACGCGGTCCGCCCCGAGCGCCATGCGCTGCTCTTCGAGGGTGGGCGTCGGTCCATGCCACAGCTCATCACCCTCGGGGGGTGTGGGCAAGAACAGGGTGTAGCCGTCGTCATCCAGGAGCGCCGCGGCGTCGGGCGTGGTGCAGCCTGTAAAGTAGAGAAAGGTCGAGTCCTGGCGGAACGGCACGCTGTTCATCGGCAGGTTGCGCATGCGCTCGCCGTTGCCCATGAGCAGGATGGAACCATCGACGCGTTCTTGCAGGGAGGCGCGTCGGACTTGATGAACCGAAGTGTGAATCATGGGAGCAGCCTATCGGGTGCACACCCGGGCCGCATTGAGGCCTGGGCTACCGGTCGGCGCCAAGTTTCGACCACTCCAGGTCGCCGTTGCCATAGCCCGAGCCGACGTGCAGGACGACGGTATTGGGGGTGGAAACCGTCTTCTCAAAGCGAGCAATCCACAGCTCGGACCAGACGTTGAGGTGAGCATAGAGCTCGCGATGGAGCGGAGAGGGCTTCCTGATACGCTCTATGGAAACAAGCTTTTCGCGGGTCCCATCTGCTTCGAGCCACACGACCCAGCCGCTGTCCGCCTCGCCGAAGGTGGTGGCGGCGGGGAGGGGGGTCTGGGCGCTGAACACCACGTCGTGGTACGCGGCGCCGTCGGTCTGCATGCGGGTGACGAACTCGGCGTGGTCTTCGGGCGTTGGGTTCATCAAGCGGCGCCGCTCTTGGGCCAGCGACGCCCGCATGGGGCCGTCGAGGTAGGTGGCCCGCATGATCAGGGCGGTATCGAAGCCCCGGTAGATCTTCAGCTCGTCGGTCCAGGTGCGCAGCTCCTTTTCATAGGTGCGGCGCGGCCCGGCGGCGATCGACAGCGCAACCGCGCCGAGTAGGAGCCATGTGGACCAGCGACGATTCACGCGCCATCCTCGGCCAAGAGTTGGGTGCGTGTTGTGAGCGCATCGAGCGTGTAGCCAGCGCTCTCAAGGTTGTCTTTCGCGCCCTCTTCTCGGTCGACCAGGGTCATGACCTGCGCGACTTCGTAGCCGGCTTCCCGCACTCGATTGATGGCCTGAAGCAGGGAGCCACCGGTGGTGGTGGTGTCCTCCACCATGCACACCTTGCTGCCGGCCGGCAGGTTCAGCTCGCCGACCAGGTATCGGCCTACTCCATGGCCTTTGGGCTCTTTTCGGATGATAAATCCGTGGACGGGCCGGCCATAGTGCGTGGACAGGGCGGCCACGGAGCTGGCGATGGGGTCGGCGCCGAGGGTCATGCCCCCGACCGCCACCACATCAGGGTGCAGCCGCTCCAGAATGATCTTGGCGATCAGCGCTGAGCCATGTGCATTGAGCGCGGTCTGGCGTGCATCGACGTAGAAGTCGGACTCCCGTCCCGATGCCAAGGTGAATGTTCCCCGCCGAACCGAGAGTTCTCGGAGCAGGCCAATGAGTTGGGTGTGTGCGTCTGTGCTCATGCTCGTCGGTTAACGGCTCAAGGGATGTGCGACAGCGGCAGCTTGGCCGTGCTGACGCCGGTCGTGCCTTCGGGAAGCGGATCGAACTGCAAGGCGCGCCCCACAGACTCGAAGCACTCGGCTGCTTTGGGCTCCTGTAGGTCGACTTCGGTCGCCGTTGCGGAGGTCACTGCACCCGTCTCGTCGATCACCAGCTCCAGCACGACGCTGCCACGACGCGTCAGCTCTGCGGGGGCGCATCCTCGCAGCTCCTTCAGCTCCCGGCGGGCGATCCTGCTGATCTCTTTCGGCTCTCGGGGCCCTTCGACACTAGGCTTACCAACTTGTGTTTCAAGCAGGGCTGGTAGGCCCGGCACTTGGAAGCCAAGGCTGTGGGACCAGCGTGGCACCCAGATGATGATGGCCAGGCAGAACAGCATCAGCACCAAGAATGGCACGACCCCCTGAATCACCTTGATCAGGTTTCTCTTGAACGTCGTGCTTGCGACGAAGAGGTTGATCCCCATTGGGGGCGTCAGGTAGCCCAGCTCCAGGTTCACGATGAACATGATGCCGAAGTGGATCGGGTGAATGCCGTATTGCGCGGCGATGGGCGCCAGCAGCGGGGCCACAATTAGGATGGCGCTGACGATGTCCATCACGGTGCCCAAGGCCAGCAAGAACAGGTTCACCAAGAGCAGGAATGTCAGCGGGTCATCGGCCCACATCAGCATGGCCTCTGCGGCCATCTGTGGCACCTCAAGCTCGGCTAGCAGCTTGTTGAGGGAGATGGCGATGACCAGAATGAGGAAGAGGCTGCCGATCATCGACGCGGTCTCGATGCAGACTCGCGGGATCTCCTTCAGCTTGAGCTCACGGTGCACCACGACCTCGACAAAGAGGGCGTACACAACGGCGAACGCCGCCGCCTGGGTCACATCGAGGGTGAAGGGGCTGCCGAAGCTGCCACCGTAGATGCCGCCGAGCACCAATACGGGAAGCAGCAGGCTTGCTAGGCCCCGAATGAAGGTCTTGCCCAGGTCCTTGGCGTAGTTGCCCGTCAGGCTGTCATCGGGATCTGTGCCCGGTGGCAGCGGTCCGCCCTCTTGGCCGGGGCGCGGCCAGTTGCGCAACATGGTGTAGACCATCAGGGCGCCAGCGATGAGCATACCCGGCGCAAATCCACCCAAGAACAGGTCAATGGGGGACACAACTCCAAGGAGCCCACCGGGGTTGCTCACCATGACTGCGAAAATGATCATGGGGACCGACGGCGGGATGATGATGCCCAAGCCACCGGACGTGGTGAGAAGTCCAAGACTGAACTTTTCGTCGTAGCCCTGTTTGACGAGCATCGGGAAGAGGATGGCGCCAATCGCGATGACGGTCGCAGGAGAGGAGCCAGAGATGGCCGCAAAGATGGCGCATGCCACCACGCCAGCCACACCGAGGCCGCCTGGAGTGGGTCCAACCACCGCGCGAGCGAAGTCGATGAGCCGCCGGGCGATCGAGCCGTGGGTCATCAGGTTTCCGGCGAGGACAAAGAAGGGAATCGCGATGATCTCCTGCTTCTTGGTGGCCTCGAACATATCGCTCACGAGGCTCGTGGCGGACACGTCTTGGATGAGCATCCATCCGGCGAGAGTGCCGATGCCGACTCCAATCAAGCGTGGCGCCCCCATGAAGACGAGCAGCAAGCTGGCGACGATGATCATCCAGCCCTGACCGAGCCAAACGGCGAGTCCCAACGCGATAATCGCGCCAGGGAATGCGCCGGCGAGGATGACGTCTGTGGGGCGGCGAGTGCTCGGCTTGGGCGCGGTAGGCAGCTCGGGGAGGGCGGGGGCTGGGGGGGCGATGGCGATGGCGCCGAAGCGAACGGCCATGATGCCAAAGGCGGCGAGCAGGATGAGCAGGCTGACCCACAGCGGGAAGGCCGAGCCGATCTCGACGGTCTCGTAGGCGAGACCGAAGGGCCACTCTTTGCCCTCGGCGATCATGGCCTCTTCCCAGACGGACCGACTGGGGTAGTCGCCGCCAGGGCCGAAGGTGTCGCCCGGCATCAGATTGGTGAGCCAGTTCAGCGGCGTGGCCATCCACCACCACACCTTGGCGCCGGGGAAGGTGTCTCCCGACGCATCCGGATCGATAATTTTAGCCCATGTGGCATAGGCCATGACGGCGCAGAAGCCAGAGGCTACCGTCGCTGTCAGGCGTTTGACGAACTTCGCCGGACCCGGCGAGAGCACACGATCGGCTGCGTCGACTGAGAGGTGATTGCCATCTTGGGTGGCGATGGAGGCGCCCAAGAACCCAAGCGCAACCATCAACATGAGCGCGAGGTTGACTTGGCCTTCGGCCTTCCATGGGTTCCACCAGCCCTCGTCAGGCAAACACTGCCACGTGCTGTCGCTGCACCAGAGGCCGATGCTCGCGTCGTCTTCCGCAACCAATAGGGTGCCCGCGTTCGTGACACCGATCTCGGGAAAGACAGCTTGAACCGTCCATGAACCGACTGGTACATCTCCGGGCAATACGATGGACTCGTCGCCAGCGAGCACGGTGTGCTCGGTGCCGCCGCCACGGACGGTCACGGGTACGCGGCGCACCTCGACTTCGGGCGGGGCCTCCTCGACGGGAGCAGCATCGACCACGGCCTTGGGCGGTGCCGCGTTCTTTCGGACGCGGCACGACTCGGCGAAGGAAGAGCACTTGACTTCGACGGGGCCATCGCCGCGGATGTCGAGCTCGCCGCCGTCTAGGGGCGCATCGTAGCCAGGGAAAGAGACCTTGGACTGGTACAGGCCAGCGGGCACCGAGGCGGGCAGGTCGAATGTTCCGGCGTCGCCGGTGATGGAGACGCCCTCGCCATCGCCCGTGACCACCACTTGGAGCGTGCCCTCGCCCGTGGGGGTGGGGGCGGGCTCTGGCGCGGCGGCCGGTGCCTCCGGTGGTGAGGCGGGGGTCTGCTCTTGCGGTGTGGCCGCCTCGTCCGCTCCCGGCGTCTCCGGCTCGACGGCCTCTTCGGAGGCTGCTGGCGCCATGAACACAGCGGTTTGCTCGATGAGGTAGCTATCGAAGACCAGAGCGGTCATTCCCAGCGTCGCGGCGACGATCAGAATGCGCTCCGCCCACCCCATGCCCCGGTCGATCCACGACCAGAGCCACTTCACCACGACCTTAAAGCCTGTGACGACCAGGATGATCCAGAACAGAGCACCTTGAAGTGGGCCAGAGCTAAGACCCGTGACGCCACCGGTCACCGCGGTGCTGATCCGTCGAAAGAAGCCATCAATAGAACTGAGTAGGCCGCCGATGCCGTTCACAAAGCCCTCCGGGAGCCGCCCAGACTACCCGAAGAGGTCAGAAACGACGACGCCCGAGGTCACCAGCGGTGACCTCGGGCGATTCGATGAAGTCGGGTTTAGCGCTTTTCGGCGATCTTCCCGCGGATCTTGCCGAGCAGTGCGGGTCCGCCATCGATGCCTGCTGCGAACGAGTTGTGCATGGCCTGGGCCGGCTTGGCGAAGGCGGCGCGTTCGGCTCCACCGAGCTCGATGACTTCCACTCCAAAGAAGCCCCAGTTGTCCATCATCGCGCCCTCTTCGGAGCGGATCATGCGGCGTCCCTTGGGGCCGAGATCGTCAACGTCCATGACCACGGTCTTGAGGTCGGCGGGCAGACCGTCGTACCAACGCTTGGAGTACAAGATGGCCGCAGGCTGGTAGATGTGGCGGGTCAAGGTGAAGTACTTGAGGGGCTCGCCCAGTCCGCCGGCCTGCATGTACAGGGCCGTGTTGTCCAGGCCATCGATGACGTTGCTGTTCAGCGCGGTCAAGACCTCGGTCATGGGCTTCTGCACCGCTGTGGCGCCGTAGGTCTTGTACATGGCCATGTGAACATCGGACTCTTGGGCACGCATCTTCAGACCCTTGAGGTCAGCAGGCGTGCGCACAGCCTTGGAGCGGGTACCAAAGGAGCGCCAACCGTTCTCGCTCCACAGGGCAAGCTTGAATCCCTTGCGGTCCAAGATCGTCGAGAAGTCGCTGAAGAGCGAGTCGAGAACATGGTCCGCTTCGGCGTTGTTCCGGAACAAAAACGGAAGCTCCACCAGTTGCAACTGGGGGATGTTTC
Source organism: Myxococcota bacterium (assembly GCA_045106515.1). GTDB lineage: Bacteria > Myxococcota_A > UBA796 > UBA796 > REDI01. Next base: position 10,796 of record JBGCER010000621.1, on the reverse strand, counting down.
CGCCCTGTGCGATGGCTCCGGTGGTGGCCCCGACGGCCTGCAGGCGCTCGCCCTTGCGGGTCTCCTGCACCATTTCAACTTCGCCCATAAAGCCGGCAGGACGCAGGATCACGTTGATCTTGCCGCCAGACTTGGCCTCGATGCGCGTCTCCATCTCTTCTAGGAGGTTGCGCCATGGAGAGCCTTCGGGAGCGAGGCTACCGACGGCGAGTTCGATCGGCGAGTTGGCCTGGACGATGGTGGATGTCAACGTCACCGCTAAGGCGGTGGTCGCGGCGAGAGCCAGGGCCAAAGTGCGCTTCATGGGACCTCCACAGCACGGAGCTGGGCGAATCTAAGAGGGGATCGAGAGTCTGGGGTACAGGACGCTTGGAGACGGGAGCCTATTCCCCATCCACCGCTTGCAATGACTTCTTGTCGAACAGCTCGCCACGCTCGGCCATCAGAGCCTTGGCCTTGGCTTGCTCGGCGGCGTTCTCGGGGCGGAGTTCTGGGACCGTGTTGAGGTCGAAGGCGAGGACGGTTTTGAGGTTCTCGTCGAACATGCGCACGTCTTGGTTGTTCACGGCCAGGTTTTCGGCGCGCAGCACGTACGAGCCCAGGTAGCCGGGAGAGCCCGCGATGGACTTCTCGAAGTACTCGCCACTCTTGGTCAGGTCTCGGCCCGCGAAGCTGGGAACGACCGAGTAGTACGCGCCCCAGTAGCGCCAGGGGCCGTGGTGGAAGTAGGTGGGCTGAAGCTCCTCAGCCTTGCCAATGTAGGCTTTGACCGTCGGAAGATGGCGGATGGACTTGGAGATGCCGCTCGCCTTGGCCCAGCGACCGAGCGCCGACGCCGTCCAGTACATGCACGGCACGTCTTCAACCTTGAGCACCGCAGCGGCCTCAGACTCTTTGGCGTTCTCTTCATTGACCATGCGAGCGAACTCGGTGTTCACCGCCATGCAGCGCTTGCCCCATTCGATGGCCTTGAGGTAACGCTCCTTTTTAAGGGACTTATCCGTGGTGTGGGCGTCGGCCAAGAAGTACCAAGCGCGGGTGGTGCGAGTGAGGATGGCGCGGTCGTTCGGACGCGCGGTGGCCAAGGCCTCGTAGGCCGTGATCGCCTTCTCGAGCTGGGTCGCGTCACCGCGCTTGTTCCACAGGCCCTCGGCGGCCGCGAGCTCGGCATCCGCGGCTTTTGCGGTGGAGTCGTCTTTGGCCAGGGTCTCGTACGCGCCGGGCTTCTTGCCGCAGGCAGAAGCGACGAGTCCGGTACAGATGAGTAGGGCTGGAAGTGTGCGCATGGAATCTCCATCGTCGAGTGGGGGCTCGGGTAACCCGTGCTCTACAGGTTTCCCCCTCCTATGTCAACCGTTGGTGAGTACATCAGGGGCCGGCCGATAGTGCCGGTGTCGTCGACGACCCCACCCTCCCGCGGTCGTTGCCCAATTCGGTGGCTCAGGCTACCCAGCCACCCGGGTGAGCCGACTGGCTCGGGCCTCCCGGTATGCCCATCGGAGGCTGCATGCTCCTGGACGACCCGCCCCTCGCACTCACGTTTGATGACGTGCTCTTGGTGCCGCGCGCAAGCTCGGTGCTTCCCGCAGAAGTGGACGTTCGAACCCGGCTCGCGCCCGGTTTGACGCTCAACGTGCCCCTGCTGACCGCAGCGATGGATACCGTCTCCGAGGGGTCCATGGGCATCGCCATGGCTCAGCAGGGCGGCTTGTCGATCCTGCACAAAAATATGAGCCCAGGCGCCCAGGCGGCCCAGGTCTCCAAGGTCAAGCGCGCCATGACGGGGGTCATCGATACTCCCATCACAGTCGGGCCGAGCCACACGCTTGGTCAGGTGCGCGCGATCATGCGGAAGCACTCCATCAGCGGCCTTCCCGTCGTCAACGATGGTGCAGTGGTCGGCATCATCACCAATCGCGACCTGCGCTTTGAGCGCAATGGTGGTCGCCTGGTGCACGAGGTCATGAGCACGGACCTGGTCACGGTCCCTCCGGGCACGGGCCCCGAGCGCGCCAAAGACTTGATGCAAACCCACAAAATCGAAAAGTTGCTGGTGGTGGACGCCGATCGCCGTCTTGCGGGCCTTATCACCATCAAAGACGTCGAAAGCGTCGGTCTATACCCACAATCCATCCGGGACGCCCGTGGCCGATTGGTCTGTGGCGCCGCGGTCGGTGTAGGTGGGGACCGCAACGAACGTGTGGCTGCCCTCGTCGAGGCCGGCGTGGACGTGATCGTTATCGACACCGCTCATGGGCATAGCGCGGGTGTGTTGGCCGCAGCAGAACGGGTGAAGGCCGATTATCCGAACATCGTTCTTATCGTGGGCAACGTGGCGACTCCCGAAGCCACCATCGCGTGCATCGACGCGGGCGCGGATGTGGTCAAGGTCGGCATCGGGCCGGGCTCCATCTGCACCACCCGCGTGGTGGCTGGCGTGGGAGTGCCGCAGCTCACCGCCGTTTCCAACTGCGCGAAGGTGGCTCATGAACGGGGCAAGACCATCATCGCTGACGGCGGGATCAAGTACTCGGGCGACATCGCCAAGGCCATCGGCGCGGGCGCCGACGCTGTGATGATGGGCAGTATGTTCGCCGGAACAGACGAAGCGCCCGGCGAAACCGTTCTATACCAAGGTCGCCGATACAAGGCCTACCGTGGCATGGGCTCGATTGAGGCCATGCGTGCCGGGTCCTCAGATCGCTATTTCCAAGAGTCCGAAGCCGATGATCCCGAAGCGGGCACTCGCCGCAAGTTGGTCCCTGAAGGCATCGTCGGACGGGTGCCCTACAAGGGCCCCATCGGCGACGTGGTTTACCAGCTCGTGGGCGGGCTCCGGGCGAGCATGGGCTATTGTGGCTCCGGAACCATTCCATTGATGCAGAGCAATGCTCAATTCGTTCGAATCACTGGGGCGGGTCTCACCGAGAGCCACGTTCACGACGTGGTGGTGACCGAAGAAGCCCCCAACTATCGACGCACCACCTGACCCCCCCGGAGACCCCATGGACAAGGTCGTCTCGTCTGCCCATGAAGCGGTAGCAGACATCCCCAACGGCGCCACAATCATGGCGGGTGGCTTTGGCCTCTGCGGGATCCCCGAACATCTCATCGCCGCGGTTCGGGAGCTGGGTTCGTCCCAGCTGACCTTCATCAGCAATAACGCGGGCGTCGATGGCTTTGGGCTGGGTCTCTTGCTGGAGAGCCGCCAAGTCAAGAAGATGATCTCGTCCTATGTGGGTGAGAACAAAGAGTTTGAGCGTCAGTTTCTGGCCGGAGAGCTGGAAGTAGAGCTCTGTCCTCAGGGCACCCTCTCTGAGCGGATTCGTTCTGGGGGCGCGGGTATTCCCGCCTTCTACACACCCACCGGGGTGGGCACGCTTGTCGCAGAGGGCAAAGACATTCGGCACTTTGATGGCCGAGCCTACGTGTTGGAGCGGGCGTTGAAAGCCGATTTTGCGCTGGTGAAGGCGTGGAAGGCAGACCGGTCCGGCAACCTGGTCTTTCGCAAGACGGCCCGGAACTTCAACCCGATGATGGCCATGGCGGGCCGCATCACCATTGCCGAAGTCGAAGAGATTGTCGAAGTCGGTGAGATCGACCCCGATCATGTGCACACCTCCGGGGTGTTCGTTCAGCGGGTTGTTCTAGGTGCGAACTTTGAAAAGCGCATCGAGCAGCGCACCACTCGGGAGGCATGAAATGGACGCACGCACACGTATTGTCCAGCGCGCAGCCCAAGAACTACAAGATGGCTTCTATGTGAACCTCGGGATCGGCATCCCCACTCTTGTGGCAAACCATGTGCCTATGGGCATGGACATCGTGCTCCAGAGCGAGAATGGCCTGCTGGGGATCGGGCCCTTTCCGCTAGAGGCGGACGTGGACGCGGACCTGATCAACGCTGGAAAGCAGACGGTGACCGCGATCCCTGGGTCGAGCTTCTTTAGCTCCGCCGACAGCTTTGCCATGATCCGTGGTGGCCACATCAACCTGTCGATCCTGGGCGCCATGCAGGTCAGCGAGCACGGTGACATCGCCAACTGGATGATCCCCGGCAAGATGGTCAAAGGCATGGGTGGAGCTATGGACTTGGTCGCCGGGGCCCGTCGGGTCGTGGTGACGATGACCCACACCACGAAGAAGGGCGGGCCCAAGATCCTGCGCTCGTGCACGCTCCCGCTCACTGGCACCCGGTGCGTGGATCTGATCATCACGGATCTAGCGGTGTTCGAAGTGAAGGGTGGGCTGAAGCTGCTCGAGATGGCGCCGGGCGTGACGGTCGATGAGATTCGGGAGAAGACCGAGGCGAGCTTCTCGGTGTCGGAGCAAATCGGCACAATGGGCGCGTAGAACGCCGCACAGGCCGTATGATTGCGCCGTTCAAGGAGGCGCCTATGGCCGCTGAGTCTACATCCCCCAAGAAAGTGCGGGGATATCGCCGGTTAAGTCGCAGATCACTCCTTGCGGGACTCGCGGCCGCGGCGGCTATTCCGCCGTCTGCGCACGCCAGTCGCGACACCCGCCCCTGTCACCCGCCGCGATACCTGAAGTGGACGGCAGCTCGGGAGCGGCGATGGCCCGATGATATCGGTGGCGCCGGTTTCGTGAACTACTATGGCAATCCGGTTCACTTCGACGAAAAGATCACCTTGGCTCCAGAGTCATTGCCCTCCTGCTTGATTTGGGGTGCGACCCAGTCATCCCTGGAGCGGCCGGGGCCTGTTCGCGACAACCTCAAGGGGGCGAGCCTCTTTGGGGCGCCGTCGTCGACGGACTGCCAAGCGTGGCCCACCGAGTCTCAGATGCACTACGAGCGCCGGGTCGCCGACCTCGTGGCGGAGATTGCCGCCAAGGCGCCTGCGCCCAACGCAGCTCGACCGATTCGGTTCTGCGCGGTGGGTTCGACGCACTCCAGCTCCGACGTGTACAAGCGCCTGCCTGACGGGCAGGCCGTCGTCCTGCACGTCGAGGGGTTGAACCACCTGCTCCTCTCCCAAGAGGGGTGGAAGGCGGACTTCTTGGCGCGGCATCCGGATCGGGGCTTTGCAACGGTGGGAGCGGGCATCACCATCTGCCAGCTCAATGAGACGCTCTGGTCTGAAGGTCTGGCAATCGAGACCCAAGGGTCCTTCGATGGCCAGACGTTGGCCGGCGCGATCTCGACGGCCACTCACGGGGCCGGGGTCGGGGAAGGCTCGGTCTCCGATTCCGTTCAGGCCGTGATTCTGGTCGCGTGTGTGCCAGGCGAAGACAATGGGCCGCCCTCGTGGCAGGTGCTTCAGGTGGAGCCCGATCCCGATGAGGCGATCACCGATCCCGCCATGTTCCGAGAGGAGCGTGGGGGGATCCGCTGGCGTTTGGTGCAGGACTCGGCGCTCTTCGATGCGGTCGTGGTATCCATGGGCACCATGGGGATTATCGCCGGCTTTATCATGCGGGTAAAGAAGGCGTATTACCTGCATGAACTGCGGGTGGGACGCGCGTGGTCCGAGGTGAAACGCAACCTGGTCGAGCGCGCGACGGTGCCGCCGATCGGCTTCGCAAACGAGGGCTGGCGCTACGAGCTCGTGGTCAACTCCAACGCTGTCCGGGGCTCCCAGGAGTGGGCCACCACCGAGGTCTATCGAGATGCGTGGAAGTACGACCTTAACTACCGAGAGGACATCCGGGAGATCCCGCAGAAGTGGGCGGGTGGGCTGGCTCGGAACGTGAACCTGGGCGGCAATCTGGGCAATACGATCAGCGCCTTGGCGGACAAGGCGCTCGTTCGTGGACAGCGAGTCGGCTCCTTCGCCGATCGCTGCTACCGGGTGCTCAAGTTGGGTCAGGGCGAGTTCGTGCAAGCCTGGGGCACGGAGCTGATGGTGCGGGCCGAGAATGGCGCGGCGCTGATCGACTGGATCTTGAGGACCAACCCCACTTGTGGTGACCTCAAGCGCTACCAGCCGCGAAATCACCGGCTCGTGAACCCGTTTGGCGTGCGATTTGCCACCGGTCAACGCGGCTTCTTGGCGCCGGTGCGATGGCGCGACAATGGCAAGCCCGCCACCGTCTGTACGGTGGAGCTCACCGAGGCCGTGAAGAACAATCGAGAGCGAAACCTAGGACCTCGGGAGCAAGACAAGCCTGCCAGCCGCGAGGTTGTCGCGCGGTGGGCCGACATGTTCACCAAGGAGTTTGGGGCGGATGGTCGGCTTCATTGGGGCCAAGTCCAAGGCAGCTATGACGGGGACGATCTGGCGAAGGCGTACCCGAAAGAGGAAGTTGATGCCTGGTTTGATGCCTTCCGGCTCATGAATGCCTTCGGCTACTTCGACACTAGCTTCGCGAGGCGTCTCGGATTTATCGATCGCCGCGAGGCGAGCCGGTCGTTGCCATTGCCCACCTATCGAGGCCTCGGCCGGCCGCTGGTCGATGCGCCGGCGCCGGTGATCCCCTCGGTCAGCCCGGGCCCCGATGGAGCGGCTGTCCCGGCGAACGCCCCACCGTCTGGCGAGTAATAGGCCTAGAAAGCAAAAAAACGGCGGACATCCGTGAAGGATGCCCGCCGCTTCTATAGACGCTGGCGTCTACTTGGTGGCTTTGACGGCCTTGCGGAGCAGGACCAGGCTGCCATTGCTGCCCGGAATGCCGCCGCGCACAAGCACGACGTTCTTCTCGACGTCGACTTGCTCGATGGTCAGGTTCTGGATGGTGACGCGTCGGTCGCCCATGTGGCCCGGCATCTTCTTGCCCTTGAACACGAAGCCAGGCGTCAGGCGCGTACCGATGGAACCACCATGACGGAAGAACTCGTGCGTACCGTGTGTACGGATGAAGCCGGCGAAGTTGTACCGCTTCATGACGCCGGCGAAGCCCTTGCCCTTGCTGGTGCCGGTGCAGTCGACCGAGTCGCCCACCGAGAAGAAGTCAGCCTTGAGCTGCTGGCCGGGCTCCATCGAGCTGGCTTGCTCCTTGCTCACGCGGATCTCGCGGGAGTAGCGCTGGACGCTGGCGCCCGCCTTCTTGAAGTGGCCGAGCTGCGGCTTGGTGACGCGGCTCTCCTTCTGGGTGCCAAAGCCGAGCTGAACGGCGTTGTAGCCGTCGGAGCCGTCTTCAGTCTTGACCTGGAGCACGGTGCAGGGACCGGCTTCGACCACGGTCACAGCGATGGAGTCGCCGTTGTCACGGAAGATTTGAGTCATGCCGACCTTGCGGCCGAGCAGACCCATGGATTCGTTTGCCATGTTGGACCTCGCATAGGAAGGCCTGAGCCTTCGTACGGGTGAGTCGGAGGCGAATGCCGCCGAGCTGGGAAGGCTTGTGCATGCAGATGCACAAGCGGAGTTGGAACCGGCGGCGAGTAACGGCGCTCACGTTGGAGATCAAGGACAAGGCCGGACTCTACAAGAACAACGGCCGCCTGCCCATGGGCAGAACGGCCGTCGCGCTGCGCGAAAGTGAGCCTAGAAGGTGTACTTCATGAATCCGGTCGCGTTGATGCCCAAGTCGTTCATGCCGATGACGAACATGCCGTCGACATCGATGCCCACTGAGAAGTGAGACAGCTTGGTGTAGTACTCGATCGTCGGGCCGGCGAAGACCGGGAAGTGCGGCGAGGAGTGGATGGTCGGACTGGCGCCCCACTCGCGCACAACCTCGGTCTCGTACAGAGAGCGGGGCATGAGCAGGGGGATCATCATGATGCCGCCACCGGCGCGGAACCCGATGCCCACCCGGCGGGACGGGTAGGTGCTGAACTCGTAGGAGGCCATCAGGGCGAAGGTGCGCACGTCGCCTTGCACGTGGTCGGTGACGCCAAGCTCGCGCTGACGGTCGAACTGCATGCCGTTGTGCACGCCCTGGTAGAACTGCACATCGAAGGCCATGCTGCGGTTGGGCTCATCGACGAAGTCTTGGCCGAAGGCCAGGCTGACGACGGAACCGGGGCGGATGACGTTGCCACCACCGCCAGGCGCGGGACCGTAGGTGAGCAAGTAGGTCGCCATACCCGCGTTGGCCTTGACATACCATCCGCGCTCGATCTCGCGGACGATCTCGTCGGAGCTGACGACGGCTTCGGCCTTCTTCTTCTTCTTCTTGTTCTTGCCGCCGTCGGAGTCGAGGTCGAGCACCTCGTCGTCGTCTTGGGCATGGGCAGTGGTCGCTGTGAGCATTGCCATCGGAGCGGCAACGGCAAGAGCGAGCAGGAAGGACAGGGTCTTCATGAAGGGGCCTCGGTCGCGAGCGGGTCGCAGTCGGCAAGCAGCGCTTGCCAAGGACACCGGTGTGTACCACAACGCGGGGCGACCCGAAAGGGGAAAGTGCGCTGAAGATGGCGTGGCCGTCGGTGTCGAGCCCCATCTGACGTCAACAATCTGTCTGGGGTTCCGCGAGGTTTGAGAAGTGGTTCAGAAAGCGACGAAGCCCCCGCCGAGTGGCGAGGGCTTCGAAAGCGATCTTCTTGCTGAAAGCCGAGGGAACGGCTTGTGAATCAGCCAGCGGAGAAGATGAAGGGGTAGGAGACGATGACGATGCCGCCGCCCTTGGGCTCTGGGAACTGCATGCGCATGAACCGGCTAGCCACGCAGCTGGAGACCGACGGTGCCTTCATGGTCGAGGACTTCACGTTGGCCGAAGAGACCGAGCCGTCCTTGGCGATGACGAACTTGATGACGATCTTGCCCTTGACCGAAGGATTCTTCGTGAGCTCGCGCTGGTAGCAGTAGCGAATCTGGGCCATGTGGCGCTTGATGACCTTGTCGATGAGGGACCGGTCGAGCGCACCCAAGATGATGGGGTCGCCGCGCAAGGCGCCGATGGCGCCTTCGCCCTTGGCTCCGAAGTTGCCGCCGCCACGACCGTAGCCGGACCGACCCGAACCCAGGCCCTTGGTTCCGAGACCGCCGAGGCCGTCTGCCGTACCGCCGCCACCGAGGCCGGAGCCACGAGAGCCGAGGCCACCGCTGCCGACTTGAGTGCCCTTGGCACCGATGAGGCCACCAACGCCACCGAGCATGTCTGCGTCGACTGCACCGCCGAAGCCGTCCATCATGCCGCCGTCACGCAGCGCGCCGAGAACACCGGCGTCTTCTGCGATCTGCTTGTCGAGCTGCTGCTTCTGCATCTCGACCTTGTTGCCCTTGGCCTTCTGCATCTTGGCGTCTTTCTTGCCGACCTTGCCCTCTTCGCGCTTGGCCTTGGCGCCTTCGCCAGCGTCGGGGTTGGCCTCGGGCTTCTTGTCTTTCTCGTCTTCCTTTTCTTGCTTCTCAAGAAGCATGTCCACGAAGCGCTCGTCGATGGACAAGGCGCTGCTGTCGGGTGGACGGGGCAGGAAGACGATCAACAGCCCGAACATCAGGCCGAGGAACGCGGCCAAGGCCAGGATTCCCAGGAAGAGGAAGTCGATATTGTCGAGGAATGCAGCTGCAACGCGCTTTCCAGCCGGAACCATGTGGCTGTAGAACACGGTGCCATTGGCATTGATCATGAGCTTGGTGTCGTCGTCGACAGGCACCTGGTAGCCGCGGCCGCCCTTGGTGGCCTTTCCGCGCGCAACCATCTCGTCGAAGGAGAGGCGCTCTTCGCCGATCTCGGCGAATCCGTCCCAATCTTCGGCGATGTCAGCGACGTATTGGCTGCCCTTCCAGTTGAAGAGCTTGTGCTCCTTGCCGCCGGGCAGGGACTCGTCAGGGACGTAGAAGTCGTTCTTGCTGGCTGCGTTGACTTCGGACCACATGGGTGGTGCATAAGGCAGGATCATGGCCAGGGGACCCGGAACCCACCCGAGGTTGATCCCGATGAAGCTCCACTGGTAGCCAGTGGTGGTGCCGATGGTGACCGACTTGCCGCGCTTGCCATAGTGCTTGGTGTCCAGGACGATGGACTCCCAGGTCTGATTGACTTCCAGAACCTTGGGCTTCTTGCGGTCGATTCCCAAGTTGGACTGGGAGCTGCCGGACCGAAGCACGAACTCCATCACGTCTTCGGTGTGCTGCACAGGCTCGGGCTCATCGGGCGCCATGCCCGGAGCGACGCCCGCAGAAGCGGCAGCGGCAACCTCGCCGATGCCGGGATCAGTCGGCTCGTCGTGGTCGAGAATGTGCCCTGCGGCCTCGACGACCGATGAGGGCATGCCGACCACGTGGGTGGCTTCTTCATCATCGAAGGCGTCGACGGCTTCGTAGCGGAGCACGACGCGAACGTCGCCAACGCTGAAGGCCTGACCCGACGGGATGTTGGCGTTGGAGACACGCTCGCCATTGACGGTGACGCCGGACTCGTGGCCCAGGTCGAGGACAACAACGGCGCCGTCGTCTTCGATGTTCACCACTGCGTGGAGGTCTGCGACGGAAGCATCGTCGACCGTGAGCAACGCCGTGGCGGCGCTTCCGATCGTGATGCTCTCTTCGCGGAAGTCCGCGGTCTTGATGAGGGTGTCGCCCTTGTAGACCTCAAAAATGAGCGTCATGGGGTTCTGGTTGGCCATGGAGGCTGCCTCCGGCTCGAAGAGGGGTGTGTTCGAGCGGTTTGGAGTCGAGAGAGGAGAGGAATGGAGTGCGCGGCTCTGGGATGAAGCGCGACTACTTCACTTCGTTGACGGACTCACGCATCTCGGCGTTGAAGTTCTCACGCAGCTCGATGAGCGGGTTGAACTGTGCCTTCTTGCGGTCCATGAGCAAGGAGCCTTGGGGCTTGACCAACTCACCGGAGACGTCGACGCCGTCGAAGTCGATTTCGGTGCGCTCTTTGTACTTGACCGAGCGGGCCGAGTCGTCTTGCGCCATTGCAGTGGTGGAAACACCAACAAAGGC
>JBGCER010000620.1:0-5031 GCA_045106515.1 Myxococcota bacterium | reverse complement strand
TGAGGCCGTGAGCCTGGCGCTTCGCTGACCGGTTGTCGGTCTCCCTGAAGGCGTTTGGCCGGTTTGGAGAACTGCAACACGGCTCGCGGCTCGATCGGCTCACGGCTCGATCGGTTCACGGCCCGATCGGCTCACGGCTCGGTCGGCTCATGGACGGAACGCACGGCGACCCTCGCCATACACGCGGCAGTCAAGCTCATACCGTATCAGTGGCGGCCATGGCCTCCTCCACGCTTTGTCCGTGTCCCCAAATCCCTTGTGCACTTCACCCCAGAACTCCCCTTAAACCTACACCAGAACAATAGTCGCCTGCAGTATTTGCACAAGAATCCGGGTGGGCACCGTAATTGTGGGCCGAACGGGGTGAGCTGTCCTATTGGGGTTCTGGATGGGGGGTGAGGGGGCGGCCGACCGAATAGGAGGGCGCCGATCTAGGATGGTGAAACAGGATTAACGCCGCTGTCCAATCCGCAGACTCCCGGTGAAGTTTGGGGACGCTGCCGGTAGCGGCCTTACGAAGTGGTCCGTCGAATGGGGGCTGGGTCAACGATGGGCGTACCCCTGTGCCACGGTGGGTCGAGGCCGCTTGAATCGGGTGTGAAACCAGGTGCCTGTTGAGCCGGTTTCGACGGCAACCCAGTGCCACGCAGCCTCAAACCGGTACATCGGAGCGCGGTTCGGCTGGGAGCCCTGGGGCATGGTCAGGGTGACCTCGTAGACGCGCTCTTCCCCGATTGGCCAGGGCGAGGGCTGAAAACCGGGTTCCGCTGCGTGCGCGGCCACAGGTGTCCCGAGCGGGAGCGGGACGAGGAGCGCGAACATGAGCTCGCCGCGGGCTCGAATTTTACCGATGCAAAACCACCTTCTGCCTCCCGTCCTCCGGCGGATAGGAATCAACGCCCCGGAAGTACACGGAGGAATGCCGCAGATTAGGGGAATCGGCCTCCGGGATGTGGATCACCCTCTAGGTCCAAAAACAGCAGCGTGCCTGCCACCACCGCGGCCGGCCACGCGAGGAAATTCACCACGGGGATCGCGATCAACAGGGTGACCGCCAGGCCAAAGCCGGTCATGAGCGGTAGGTGTGTCCAGACGAGCGCGAGCTTGTCGACGAACCGGTATCGGCGGCGGGACATCACCCCGTCCATCATCTCTCGCGCGATGAACCCGGCGGTCAAGAGCAGGCTGGCGGCGAGCTCGAGCAGGGGGCCGACCACCGGGATCGCCGACAGCGCGACCAGCAGGCCCAGGACCCCGAGCCAAAGCACTGTCGCCATCAGCGAGTGCACGGCGGACCACCACACATCGGTGAGGAAGGTGCGCCACGCGAACGGCGGCGTCGAGCTTGGACGCACGATGGCTTCCACCGCCTGGGAGAGCCGGTCGTAGAACGGCGATCCGAGGATGCCGATCGCCGAGTACAGGAGCAAGACACCGGTCGCGAAGGCCCAGAAGATGAGGAAGAGCGCGCTGCCGTTCCACAGGTTCTGCACCGGCCCAGGCACCGGGCGCGGCCACACCGCGTTGAGCATGGGCGGGATCGAGGCCCACGCCATGTACCATGCAGCGATCATGAGCCCGACGGTGAGGATCGCTGGCAGCACCACCCACGCGTATAGACGGGGCCGAGAGACCACAAAAACGAGGCCGACGAACGGCCACTTGGCACCGGTGATGAGGTCGTGCATGCGGCACGGTATCCGACGGCGATACGCGAACCCCCAGGCGATCGTTGAGATGGCCTTGCAGTGAGAGGCGCCACCCATGACGACCGTTCGATTCTACTTCGACGTGATCAGCCCCTACGCCTGGCTGGCGTGGAAGCGGATCGAGGCCCTCTGCGACGAGGAAGGCGCGGAGCTTGTGCCCGTGCCCGGCGCTCTTTGGGGCGATGTTGCACCACCACGGCCAACTTGGTCCGGCGGAGATTCCCGCCAAGCGTGAATACACCTTCGCCCACGTGTTTCGGCTCGCCGCCCGCCGTGGCTTGGTCATGCGAGGCCCCGCACGACACCCGTTCAACCCCATCACCGCGCTGCGCTTGTGCTTGAACGAAGTCGCCGGAGATCGGCACTGTGACGTCATCCACGCTATTTTTGACGCGGGCTGGCGCGACGGCGGCGATCTGTCGGATCCGGCGGTGTTGCGGCGAGCGATCGACGGCATTGGCCTGGACGGTGAGGCGATGATTGCGCACACCCGTGAGCCGCGGATCAAGGCCGCGCTGCGGGCGAACACCGAGCGGGCCGTCGCATCCCCGGCGAGCCTGCGGATAGGACCCATCAAGCCCTCCCTACAACACATCACTCCCGGCTCGACCCAGCTCCCCCAAACTCACGGCGTGCCACAGCGAAACCAGGTCAGGGTGGACCGCGGGCCGAGGTCCGCACCCCCGGCAGCACCTTTAGCGTCGCCAGGGCAGCTGCCACCGCTGCTCTACGCAGCCATGGTCCCAGACGGCCAAACCAATGCGTGACTATCGAATCCGCTAAATCGAAAAATGGGGTCATGCCATCGCGTGTGGATTGCCGATTCGGGTCGCGATTCAGCGAGGTAAGCTGACAGAGGTTGGGCCCCGACGGCAGGTGCCGATCGTCCAGACTCAAGGAGGCGCCATGTCCGTCCGCTACCTCCCACTTCTAGCGATCATGACCGCCCAGATCGGGTGCGCTCCCAACCCGCTCAGCGTGGAGGAGGTGGTCTACGTCACCTATCGATGGGAGCCCGCGTCCGGTTGGGATCCGGCCTGGGTCAACATCAGCCATCGAGAGGTGACGCGGCACTACCGATACGCGCCGTCTGAGACGGAAGAATTCCCCATCGATCCCCGCGATGTCGTCGTGCGGGCCGTCAGCGCAACCGGGGCCCAGGTCGCCTTTGCTCCCTCAAACCTTTACCCGAGAGTCTACTTGCCGCAGCGCACGCTAGAACCCGGCACATGGAGCCTGCAGGTCGACGTCGAGGGGGAGCTCTTGGGCGCCCCAACCGAGGTCGAGATTGGGGACTATGGACAGGTCGAGAACTTCGACTCCGAGGCCTTGCACGGCGCACGCTTCGTCATCGAGCCAGCGGGGGTTGCCCCATCGATGATGGAGTTGGTTCTCAGCGGGGCGGGCACACCCCTCGTCATGGCCGTCGATCGACAAGAAGATGCTTAGAACGCCAGGTTTTTGTGCGAGTCGCGCCGGATAGCCTGTGCCGGGTATGGACCGGCGAGGTGCAGATCGACGATCGAGGCGGCGTCTCGGTGGACGAGCCGAGCATCGCCATCGCCAACGGGCTGCCGGCCACCGTGACCGACGTGGCGATGCGGGCCCGGGTCGACGCCTCGGCCGAAGCGGTCGCCGGATTTGAACTCGGCGTCACCATCGACACTCGGGACTTCAACAGCGTGCTGGACTCCGAAGAAGAGGGACCCGCCGACCCGGGCGAGCTGCGAGACCTACTCGAAGAACTCGCAACACCCATTGAGGCCTGCGCCGACGGAGAGTTGGAGTGCGCCCGATTTGTTTCGTTCGCGGGCGCAGAGACGCCGTACGGCCACGGCTGGACTGAGCACCATCTCGACGCGGCCAAGCCTTGCGGCGGCATCGAGTCGGGCTCGTTGAGCTGGTCCGGCCCCACGTGCAGCGTCGTCGGCTCAGCGGGAATCGGGCTGGGCATGTTCGGCTTCCTCGGCCTGCTGTTTAGGCGCCGGAGGAGGCGCTGGCCGCGCTGATCCCCTGTGTCAGCGCCGTTGTCGGCCACCCCGAACAGCGCCAATGGAACTCATTGGTTGTATTCGGGTCCCACCCGCAGTGGTGGCTGTCCGTTCCGGATACCAGTACTGACGACGACCCCCGACTACGGAGACCGCATGAGCCCATCCGATCCCTACCGCACTCCTCTGGCATGGACCCCCAAAACTGCATTTGTTCTTCTCGCGGTGGCAGGCCTGTTCGGCAGCGCGCCCGCTCTCGCAGACAAAGTTCGCGATTTCACCGACGCCGCCGACGTGTCGAAGGGCTGCGACCTGATCCCGTACAGCTACGAGCGTGGCCAGTGTAAAAAACACAAGTCGTACGTCGATAAGTACTGCAAGAACAAACCCGTGTCATGCTCAAACATCAACCTCAAGGACACGCGCGCCGAGAAGATGGTCGAGGAGCGCCTCGAGAACCACCGCCAGTGCTTGTCCCATCGAGAGCAAGTGCAGGAGACCTTCTCGGACGCGCTGAACAAGGTCAAGCGCGAGACGCGCAATCGTGACGCGAAGATCGCCGCGGCCGCCGAGCAGATCGTCGAGAACATCCAAAAGGGAGCCCGGGATCACGAGAAGGCCACCCGAGACGCGAAAGAAGGCGTCAAAGCCTGTGAAGACATGAAGGAGTCGCTGCCAGAGATGACTGGACGGTAGAGCGGCTCGTTCTGCCAGACTCGTGGGGGTAGGAACCAGGACCGCCCCTGTGCCGGCGCAGTTGCCGCCTCTACTCTTCATGACACCCGGGAGCGGGCAGGTCGTCGCCTATAAGCACGCGCACGCGGCATACAGAAGCGTTCAACGCAGATCTGGTGAGGCGCAGCCCTCGCGAGGTGCGCTGCACGATTTGAGCGCCAATGTCGTCTTCCGGCCCAGAGATGCGGCGGACGAGGGTAGACCTGCGAATCGCGGACAGGAACCGTGAAGCCCTCCGTTCCGTGGCCCCCAACCACCGTGTACATGTGGAGCGGCTTCATTCCTTGCGTATGGGTCGTTAGCAGAACACGGATGCGCCATACCGGAGGCAGGCGAGGGCGTCTACGCCGAACACCCGTCGCAGCAACCGCTGCTCCAGGGCCCGCTGTCCGGTTGTCGCCGGCCGGCCTTGGATGGCGGCGGAATCGCCGGCCCACGACCTCGTGGAGGGTCGATTCTCGGGCATCGGTGAGGTGCAGGCTGGTCGACATCGCGCCAGCAGCTGCTTGTCCACTTCACCCCAAAACCCGCCTCAAATCTCCCTCAGAACAACTCCCACCCGCAGTATTTGGAGAAGAATCCGGGTGGGTACTGTC
>JBGCER010000619.1:0-3452 GCA_045106515.1 Myxococcota bacterium | reverse complement strand
CCCCGGATCGCCAAGATCGCCAAGCGCATCATGAAGCGCAATCCCAAGATCTCGGTTCGCCCTGTGAACCTGGCCAAGTGGGATGAAGAGCTCCAGATTGTGCGTGACGTCTACAACGACGCCTGGCACGACAACTGGGGGCATGTGCCCATTCGCCCCAAGGAGTTCGACTATCTGGCGGCCGACATGAAGATGCTCGTCGAAGAAGACCTCTGCTACGTGGTCGAGGTCGACGGCGTTGTGGCGGGCATGAGCGTCACCTTCCCCGACCTGAACCAGGTCGCCAAGAAGATGAACGGCCGGCTGCTGCCAACGGGCTGGTTCCACTTCGCCACGGGCCGCAAAAAAGTCAATAAGATCCGGGTCTTTGTGCTGGGCGTCAAGACGGAATTCCAGCACCTCCCCCTCGGCGCGGTCATGTATGCCTCGACCTGGGACGGCGGGTACAAGCGCAATATTATCGGCGCAGAAGCCAGCCTGATCCTGCACGACAACGTGGGAATGCGCGGCGCGATGGAGAAGATGGGAGGCTACGTCTACAAGACGTACCAGACCTTCGAAGACAAGCTCGTTCCAGACGCGCCAGACGTCGAGACCGAGCCCGGCGAGATCGTCCCCGCCAAGCCGATTGGTCTGAGCCTCACCGAGGAGGGCCAGGCATGGCTCGCCGCTCGGCCAGCGCTCCAGATCCGCAAGCGCAACAAAGTCGCACACGACGAACCCAAGTCGTGAGCGGGGTCTCGCTGTGAAGCGCACCTGGGTCAAAGTCACCATCGGGGTGGTGCTGGTGGGGATGCTCATCCTCATCGCCCTGGGGGCGGTCTTGGTCCCCATCTTGCTCCAGGTCCCGTATTCGCAGGGTGAGCGCCTGGAGATCCGTTCCGATGTCGTCGGCATCGACACCGGTGGCAGCTATGCCTGGATCGTGCGCACCCCCACGGGTGCCGCGTTGGTCGACACGGGCATGGATCCGGAAGCATCGGCGTTAAAAGCGGAGCTGGCCAACATGGGCCTGACCGCCGACGACGTGCACACCGTGCTGCTGACCCATGGGCACTACGATCACAGTGGGGGCGCCTCACAGTTCCCACGCGCCACGGTGGTCCATGGCCCCGGCGAGGGTCCGCTGCTCCGAGGTGAGGCCGTCAAGCTCGGCTGGATGGCGGGCTTGTTCAGCTCTATCAGGGGCGCCGTCACGCTTCCTTCGGAGGTCGTTGAAGCCGCCGATGGCCAGATTCTTGACGTGGACGGCATTACCTTCCAGGTCATCTCCACACCCGGCCACACCATGGGCAGCGCGAGCTACCTAGGAGGCGGGGTGCTGTTCAGCGGGGACACCCTCGTGAGTCATGGAACGACCGTAAAGATGCTGCCTGGCGCCTTCACCAGCGACGCCGCGCTGCTCAAGCGGTCCGTGCACCGCCTCAGTCCCTTGGACGCCGAGTGGATGGCGGATGGCCACGGCGGAAAGACCCCAGATGCGGCGGCGGCCATCGACCTATTTCTCCAGGCCCAGCCCAAGCCCTGACACGCCCTTGTCCGGTGCCTCTTGTGGGGCGGCGGACCGCGCTATACCGTGGCGGCCGTCACGGAGGACCTGTGCGTCGAATCGTTCGTGCTCTGACTCTCGCAGGCGTAGCCCTAGGTTTGGCTGCGGTACCTGGCTGCGGGGTCGACCCCGCCAAAGTTCCAACTCACGAGGTCTTCGCCAAAGATGGCGAGACCGCAAAGCGCAAGAAGAGCGTATCTTTTGCGGTCGTCGGGGCGACGCGTTCGGTCGCGTATGGCGCCAAGGCAGAACCCAAAGCCCCCTTGGACATCATCAGCGATATTCGGTCTCAGACCGCCGTTCGCGGGCTGGACTTCGTGGTGCTGACCGGTGGCTATGTGCGCCGCTCCACCCCCGATGAGTGGAATCGCTTCGGTCGCCGATGGCAAGACGTGCTTCAGAGCAACTTGTCCTCGAAAAACAAGGGTAGAAAGCCTGTGATCGCCATGCCGGGCGATGGCGAAATCCTGGGCGACAAGCGGCTTAATGGCTATGGCGGCGCCTTTCCTGGCACCGGCACCTCCATCGGCTTCAATCGCAACGCGAGCTGGGGAAAGGCCGATATTCAGCTCGGAAAGGTCACCTGGCGCATCGTGGTTGTGGACACCCACCAGCGCGCCATGGGCAGCCGTTGGCAGGAGCAGATGTTCTGGCTCCCCAAGGCCGTCAGCGAGGGCAAGTACGACAAGCTCATCGTGCTGATGCCCGACCCGCGAGTGACGCTCGCCGATGGTGCCAACATGGACCCGGGCGATGGGCCCACCCAGCTCATCGAAACCATCGAAGAATATGCGCCGATGAGCGCGCTGGTGGCGGTGATTTCTGGTGGACCTGCCACCAATGAAATCATCCTTCCGTCCGGTGCGTACGGTGAAGCCTATGTGGTGGCGGGCAATGCTGGCGTGAACATGCCAACGCTGCTCCAGGCGGGTCCCGCCGATGACGCTGGCTACAAAGATGTCGGCCTCGAACCTCTCTACACAGTCGCGCTCATGCAGGAGTTCGACCGTCGCTCCGAGAGCGAAGGCTATAGCGAGGCTGTGATCGACAAGGCCAAGGGCCGCGGCAACTGGGAGACCTACACCCCCCGGTTCGATGGCTCCGCATTCGCCGTGCAAGGCTGGTGGGTCGTCGACCTAGAAGGGGAATCCATCGCGCTCACATTCCGAGTCAGGCGACCCGATGGCACCCTGGCGGATCTGTACAAGACCAAGCGTGGCGCCCGCGGCGGATGGAAGCTTCAGCCCGTGAGCGCTCCATGAGGACGTGGATTGTGCTCCTGGCCCTCGTGGGGTGTGGCTCCGACGACGGGCCCACCGACGTGGTGGACAGCGGAGATACCGGCGAGCCGGACCGCGGATGCGACGAGACCGAGCTGTTCATCGATGGGCCAGACTCACCCAGAGTCTCCCAGTCCTGGACCGTTCTCATGCGCTGCGACGGCGACACGCTGGCGGGGCCCATGATCGTGCGGTTTACGCCCAGCGAGCTCGTCACCATCGACGAAAACGAGGTCACCTTCGTGGGTGATGGAGACGGCGAACTCCGCGTCCAGGTCGGGGTCTTTGTCGAGACCCTCGCTGTCACGATTCGGCCCTAGGGCTCGGTGACCAGCACGCCGGTGAACTCCCAGTCCACAGACATGATGGGGTGCAGGGTCTTCGACGTCTGGGTCCAGCCCGACGACCAGCCGCTGGGCGTGATCGTTGACGTAAACTCGGTATCGCTAGTCAACGATGCACGTCCGGCCGGTACGGCAGCGCCTTCCAGCTCCATCTCGGTCTTCACAAGGGTGGTGAACACGACACTCTTGTCCGGGTTCTGCTCGAAGCGGAGCTTGGTGCTCGTCTTGGCCGCCGACGTAGGCGGGGCCTGCCCATCCGTCGCGCTCGCCGCGTCGAAC
>JBGCER010000618.1:0-4297 GCA_045106515.1 Myxococcota bacterium | reverse complement strand
CGGCATCACCCTGCTCGATGGTCGGGACGGCTCCAGCGTCGGCTCGATTCCCCTCACGACGTACAACTACATGGCGCTGGCCGACGTCGATAGCGACGGTGCTGCCGAGATCATCACCGATGACGAAGGCGTATTGGTGCTGCTGGAGGCCGACGGAACCGAGGTCTGGCGCGACACCGTCCGTAGCGGGCCGAGCATCGCCATCGCCGACCTCGATGGCGATGGCGACGCCGAGATCTTCTGCGGAGGCCGCGCGTTAAATAGTTCGGATGGAAGCCTCATCTTTGCGTTGACCGAGTCGTACCTGAGCCGCGATCCAGCGATCGGTGACCTCGACCTCGATGGCACCCAAGAGATCATCTACGGATCAGCGGTGTGGGACTCGGCAGGTGCCAAGCTGTACGACCTGCCCATCACGCTCGGCGAGGGCGGGTATTGGCCGGCGATCGTGCAGGCGGACTCGGACCCCGAGCCCGAGATAATACTCTTGCGTCCTGGCAATATCGCGATCATCGAGCACGATGGCGTGGTGGTCTCCGAGAACACCCTCGCCGGAAGCTCGGGCACCTTGTCGGGGGCGCCCACCGTCGCGGACCTGGACGGCGACGGAGAGCTCGAGATCGCCTTCTACGAGCCTCGCTCCTCCACCTTTCCCCGAATCGTGGCCTTCGAGCTCGATGGCACCCCCATGTGGAGCACCGTAGGCGCGGGCCTAGACGGGTCGTCCGACCCCTCGGGCGTGTCGAGCTTCGACTTCGACAAGGATGGCGCGTACGAGGTCGTATCGTCGACCCCCATCGGACTGCGCATCTTGGATGGCGCCACCGGCACCGCGCAGTACAGCATCGGTGGCAACTGGTCTGGCATCTTCGACCAGCAGCCCATCATCGCGGACGTCGACGGCGACGGCTCAGCCGAGGTCGCCACCCTCGCTCGCACCTCGGCGTCGACGGGCGTCATCGTTGTAGAGCAGGTCAGCAGTACCTGGCCCGAGACCGATCGCCAGTGGACCCAGTTCGGCTGGGCCGCTGGAAACATCGGTCCAGACGCCACAATTCCAAGCGCCCCCACGTATTGGCAGGACTACAACGTCTGGCGAGGTCAGTCTCCGGTGAACCGAAGCGGAGTCGACCTGCGAGTCGAGATCACCGACGTCTGCGTATCGAGCTGCGATTCGGCGGTCGGAGTCGCCGCGGTCGCCGTCTCCGTTTCAAACTATGGCACCCAGAGCGCGACCCAGCCGGTGGTCGTCTCGCTCTACCGGTCCGATGCCGGCACGCTCACCTGGCTCGACAGCCAGACCCTCGCAGGGGTGAACCGAGCCGAGCAGACCGCCAGCCTGATCTTCGATCTGCCGATCACCGACCTGGGCTCCGCGGGTCTAGTGGCCCGTGTGGACGCATCGCAGACGTCGCCGGACGGCACGGTGAGCGAGTGCGACGAGGCCAACAATGAAGACGCGTGGGCGTACTCGGTCTGCCCATAGACCGAGCGAAAATATAGAGGGACACCCAACATAAAACGGCTCCGGCGAATTTCGCCGGAGCCGAGATTGTGGGTCCACAGGACCCGCGGTTCGACGACCTAGTGGTCGATCTTGACGTCACCGTCAGCGTTGACCTTGATGGACTTCTTGCCCATCTTGATGTCCACAGCGCCATCAGCGCCGGTGTTCACCTTCATGTCTCCGCCCATCTTGACTTCGGTGGAGCCGTCGGCGTCGGTGTTGACCTTGAGCGAGCCGTCGCCCATCTTGACCTCGGTGGTCTCGCCGCCGTCTTCGACCTTGATGGTGGTGCCACCGGCTTCGGTGCCTTCCGTGGTGACCGTGGTGGTGGTCTCGGTGGTGGTCTCGGCCGTCGTTGCGGGCGCAACCTCGGTCGTGGTCGTGGTCACGTCGGCTGCAGGCACATCGCAAGCGGCGACAAAGGCAACAAGAATCAGAGCAATCCGGGACATACGTCCTCCTTGGGCGCGGCATGCGCCGATATTCGGCGAGCGAACGGCTCCCCCCTTGACCTGCCGCGGATCGTGGCGCCAACAAAAATCAGGATTTTCCCCACTGAGTACCCCGAATCACGGGTTCTCCGTATGCCGATAAATGAGGGGGCGTCAGTCTCATCGCCGAGCTAGACCTGCGCATGCGAATTTCGACGATAAGCCTCGCCCTCACGCTGCTCGTGGCCTGCAGTGGCACCGAGACCCCCGATGACACCCCCACCGATGTCGCCCCGTGCGTCTATCCAGAGGGCGCTGCGGAGCAGATGGCCTTGGGCCAAGTGCTCACCGCCTATAGCTGGCCCGAAGCGCGGCACGCCGACGGCCGGGACCTGCCCCTCGACTTGGATCGGGTGTTCTGCGACACCGACCCAGACGTGGACTGGGGCGTGCACCAAGCCCTGCTCTTTGTGTCGGTGCCCGCGTGGTGACCCGCCTGCGCCGCGCATGCCAGGTCGGTAGCGCAAGTCGAGACAGACATCATCGAGTCCGGCGCCCAGATCATCTGGGTTCTTGAGCAGGACCGCCGCCTGAACCCGGGCACCGCCGAGAGCTGCCGAGACACCTTCGATGGCTTCGGCAGCACGGCTGGCTGGTGCGTGGGAGACTCCCAAACCCAACCGGTCGCGGGCGCCTTCGATGACTCAGAATTCAGTAAAGAGCGTGGTTTTGACATGCTCGTGCTCCGCGATTCCATGACCGTGGTGTGGACCTCCACCCACGGCACCACCGCGGGTAATGAGAACCTGACCGGAGCCGACGTATTGGCTGCGGTGCAGCAAGAGCTCGCAGGCGACTAGGTGAGCTCCGCTAGGGTCGCACCACGTTGCCATTGCTCCAGAATCCTGGAGGGACTGCCCCGCGGCCGAAGTCGTGGCGCCAGGCCACGCCCATCGCCAGCCCGGAATACGCCGGCGAAGACGCATCTTCAGCGTCCACAGTGAACGTCAGCAGCGCGCACTCCAGCCGGCCCGAGCGCAGCACCCCGGACACCGAGTTGGAACGAGTGGTCACGTCTGACAGAGCAGAACCGGTCTGGAACGTCGGAGTTCCAAAGCTGTAGGGGTGCCTAGGCCCGCCCGCAGCCCCTGTGTCTAGGATGAACGCACCCGGAGACACTAGGCCACCCGAGCCACTGCGACCCAGCACCAATGCTGACGTGAACCCAAGGCGAAGCGCCACTTTATCGCCCGGTCCGTACGATGGCAGGTAGAAGCCAAAGCCATAGTCATGGTCTCCTCCGAGGGGGCTGGCGATCCGCTGCCAATCCACCAAAGAGACGGTTCGATCGATCACAACGTCTGCGTCGTCGGGGATTTCCAACTCACACGGGTTTTCCGGGCAGTCGCAGGACTCCACATAGGTCGGGTTGTTGCACCATCCAGTCACGCTCTCGAACAAGTAGCTGCAGCTCGTGTCGTTGTAGTAGGTGGCGTAGGCCTCGAGGTTGGCATCATCCAAGGCCGCGAAATCGTCGTACAGCTCCGCCACACAGCTATCGACCGAGTCCCAGACTCCACCTTCACAGGTGTAGGACTCGCCGCACGTCACGCCCTTCTCACAGCGAGCGAGCAAGGCCCGACCTAGTGGCGTGTTGGGATCGATCTCGACGCCGGTGTCCGTGTCCGTGTCCGTGTCCGTGTCCGTGTCCGTGTCCGTGTCCGTGTCCGTGTCCGTGTCCGTGTCCGTGTCCGCAGCCGAACCCGTGGCATCGCCGCCGGCGCAGGCCACAAGCAGCATCATCGCGACGAGTCGAAGAGAGGTCATGAGAAGCTCCGTGAAGATTCGCCATGTTTCTAGAGCGGCCCAAGGGCCCGGAGAACTGTTGCGTTTCTGACGACCCCGGCCCTTGCCACCCTCAGGCCACCCCAATACCCGCCGCCGATGAGCACCCCTCCCGACTCCGATGCCCTCATCGCGCGCGTCTCCGCCGCCGCTGCCCTTCTAGAGCAGATCGTCGAGGAACAAACTCTGCTTGTCGACGTCGATGCCGAGCTGCGAAAGCGTCTGATGATCGCCGCCGGTCGGTTCTCGTCTCTGGACAAAGACGCCAAGCGAGCCTTCACCCGAGCCAAACAGCTCAAGCGAAAAAGGGCGAAGAAAGAGCAAGATGAAGCCCTGCTGGACCAGGCGGGAATTCGAGAGCTGCGCCGCAACCCTATCTTCCTGACGCCCCGCCGGCAGGCGGCCCATGGTGGCCCCCCACCGCCGTCCCCAGGTACGGTGTCCGAGGCGCGCACCTGCTATGTGTGTCAAGCCGAATACCACACCTTGCACCACTTCTATGACCAGCTGTGCC
>JBGCER010000617.1:0-4129 GCA_045106515.1 Myxococcota bacterium | reverse complement strand
ACTGCAATCGTTATTGCCGCGGGGCTCTCGGGGACCCCCACTCGGAGCCTAATATCGGGGCGTAGCGCAGTCTGGTAGCGCACCAGACTGGGGGTCTGGTGGTCGCTGGTTCGAATCCAGTCGCCCCGATCATTCTAAGCCCGTCGGCCGTAAGGTCGGCGGGTTTTTTAGTGGGGATCGAAGCCGCTAAATGGGCCGTGACCACATTAGGCGATCCCAGGCTTGAACCCTCTTCGGCCGCTTCCGAACGGACCATCGCCAGACCCTCAGGGGATAGGGGGGAGAGTGGGGTCTGGCGACGTCCGTGGAAGAAGAGCGGTGCCCGAGTTTCGTGCCGCACAACGGGGAGAGGTTCGATCGAGCCCGGGCACCGCGTCACGCCCACCTCCTAGGCACTGTTCACTCTGTCCGCTCACCGAAAGTGGGCTGTAAGAGTGGGCTTTGCCGGTGTTGTGGGGGTTGTTGATGTCTTTCCGAGGGGTTTCACTTTGCTGGATGGATTATGTCGGCGGCCGCCCGAGAGGGCACGGAGGGCGAGATGGCCAAGACCCAATACGGTGTGATGGTGCTGACGGAAGGATTGGCAGGAGCCGGCTTGGACACGGCCAAGGCCGTGAAGCTGTGCAAGGGCACGCTCATCGACGAGACGGAAGCCAGCCTGACAGTGTCGGTCAAGACGGAGAAGGCGGCCACCAAGGCGGTGGCGGCGCTGGTCGCCAAGGGCTTGGCCCTCGACTCGCAGGTGTTCCTGGTCCGGGCCCACGTTCCAGACTGGCTTGAGGACTACCGCGCCTCGGCCTCCGCGATGATGGAACACGGCGGCTGAGCCCGGCTACTGAAACGCTTGTAGTCTCTCGAAGCAGGCGTTCCATGCGTCTTCATCGAAGTTTGGACTCTCTTTCCACAAGCGGTCCAACACCAGATCCGGCCCTTCGCGGTGGGCCTCGAAGCGGCCGACCCATCGGCCTTTGTGGAGCAGAGGGCACACGTAGTAGCCCCACTCTCGGACGGCCTCGGGCTTGTAGATCTCCCAGACGTACCGGGCCCCAAACACACGCTCGACCAGCGTCCTGTCCCAGACCAGCGGGTCCAGGGGCGCGATGACCCGCATGTGCTCATCGCAGTCGAGGGGAGGAGACGGGCGAGGGTCGTGTGCACACAGCCAGCTCTTCCGGCTCCCGTCGAGCCGCACTTGCACGGCGGCGCCCTGCTTGAGCAGCGCTTGAGTGAGTTGGGCCTTGTGGGGGCGTAGGCCACCCCACCATGGGCCTGAGCTCATGGGCAGCACAGCGGCGGCTCGGATCCGGTCTTGCAGCAGTTGGGATCGCCACTCGGGCGCGACTGGTGCGGTGCACTGGGGCCCCAGGGCGCGCTCCGGCACATCCCACACCCGATTGCGTCCCTCCCGTCCCACGGGCACCAGGCGGCACTGGAGCCACAGGGCGCGCACCGCCAGGGTGGTCTGGCGTTTGGTGCCCACCCACCCGGTCCACGTCTGGGCCGACGCTTCTCCCCGGTCCTGAAGCTGGCGGGTCGTGCTCGGGCCGCGTTCCCGGATCTCGGTGTAGACCTCGTCGAGTAGCGACGGGGGCAACGCCCGCACGCGGCTGCCTTGCCGATAGGTTGGGTTGTCTTGCAGCATTTGCTTGTAGGACGGAAAAACCGAGGCCGGAAGCAGGCAGAGCTCCTTGGCATAGTGCTCGAAGGTGGCGCCGGCGGGCAGGCTGCTGAAGGCCGTGCCTCGTCGGTGTCCCCGGACCCTGGCGTGCACCACTAGGTCGGGGCTGCTGCCGTACCGGTCGATGGGGTCGAGCTGAATCATGCCGAGCTGGCCGAGCACGTCGAGGGTGGCCGAGTCGGACGCCGGCGCCAACCGCTCAAGACCCTGCTGGCGGACGAGGACCCGCCGCAGGTCTTCAGGTTGCACGGACAGGGGGGTCATGCCTGTGAGGCTTCATCGAGGAAGAGCGCTTGCACATCTACGCCATCGGGCTGCCGATTTCGCCAATACGTGCCGTCCGGGTTCATGATTCGGCTGCGTTCGGTGTCGTCGAGGTAGCGCTGCAACAAGGTCTTGCGCAGCCACACGGCGTGGGTGGGGTTGTGCACGGGGGCCAGGACCTCGATGCGGGACTTGAGGTTGCGGTCCATCAGATCGGCGCTGCCGATATAGACCTCTGGACTTCCACTATTGCCAAACCAGTAGACGCGGCTGTGCTCCAAAAAGCGACCCAGGACGGACCGCACGGAGATGTTCTCCGACAGCCCAGGAACACCGGGTCGAAGGCAGCAGATACCGCGAACGAGCAGGTCGATCTTCACACCGGCTTGGCTCGCTTCGTACAGGGCATCAATGACGCTCTGTTCGGCGATGGCATTGCACTTGAGAATGATGTGGGCGTCTCGCCCCGCTTTGGCGTGTTCGGTCTCGCGGTGGATGCGTTCGAGCAGCCCTTTGCGCATGAACCGGTAGGCCACCAAGAGCTTGCGGAAGCGCTCGGGCTCCGAGAAGCCGGTGAGGCGATTGAACAGGTCGGCCACGTCGGCGGTGAGCTGGGTGTCGGCGGTGAACAGCCCGAGATCGGTGTAAACCCGTGCCGTATTTGGGTTGTAGTTGCCGGTGCCGATGTGGGCATATCGCTGGAGGGTCCCGCCCTCGGAGCGAACCACCAGCGAGACTTTGGCGTGGACCTTGAGGCGGACCTCGCCATAGATGACGTGTACGCCATTCTCTTCCAGCATCTGCGCCCAGACGATGTTGTTTTCTTCATCAAATCTGGCTTTTAGCTCGATGACCGCCGCGACCTGTTTGCCGTTCTGCGCAGCCTCCAGCAGGGCGTGCACCACAGGGCTGTCTCCGCTTGTGCGGTACAGGGTCTGCTTGATGGCCCGGACGTTGGGGTCTCTGGCGGCCTGCTGCAGGAAGTCCACGACTGGCGTGAAGGCCTCGTAGGGGTGGTGAACCAGGATGTCGCCTTGGCGGATGGCCTGGAACATGTCCTCGATGGGGATGGACTTGGGCACGAACGGCGCGAACTTCTCGCCCGGCAGATCCACTTGTAGCAACGGTTTTAGACCCGCGATGTCGAGCGGGTCGGCCATGAGGTAGACGTCTTGGTCGTGCAGTCCGAGGCCTTTGCGCAGGGTGTTGCGCAGGTCTTCGGGCATGGAGCGCTGCACTTCCATCCGCACGGCGCGTCCGAACCGGCGAAGGCGTACTTCTTCGCGGATCGCGGTGAGCAGGTCGTCGGCTTCGTCTTCTTTGATCTCCAAGTCCGCGTCGCGGGTGACCCGGAACAGCCAGGGCACTCCGATCTCCATGCCGGGAAAGAGGCGCTCCAAGTTGGCGCAGATGAGCTCCTCGACCGGCAACAGCACAACGGGGGGTTCGAGCTCTTCCGGGTCTCCGGCATCGATGCGAACCAAGCGGGGCAACATGGCTGGGATCTTGACCCGGGCGAGGCGGCGTTCGCCGGTGCTGGGGGATCGAACCTGCACCGCAACGTTGAGCGATAGGTTGCTGATGAAGGGGAAGGTCTTGGTGGGCCCCACCGCCAGGGGGGTGAGAACCGGATGCACCTTGCGCTTGTAGAAGTCGTCGGCGCGGGCACGGCTGGCGGGATCGAGCTGGTCATAGTGTGCGATCTCGACCCCGTGAGCTCGCAAGCCGGTCATGATCTCGTCGAGAAAGACGTGCTCCACCCGCTCTAGCTGCTCTTGTAGGAGGGCTCGGATGCGACCGAGCTGCGCTCTCGGAGAGAGCCCGTCAAAGCTCAATACTTCAACGCCGGAGCGCACTTGTTGCTTGAGCCCGCTTACCCGAACCATGAAGAATTCGTCTAGGTTCGTGTGGTAGATCGACAAGAACCGCAGCCGCTCGATCAACGGATTATTCAGGTCTGTCGCCTCTTCCAACACGCGTTCGTTGAACCTGAGCCACGTGAGCTCCCGGTTGAGGTACCGGGTGTTGGGCTCGTCTGGGCTCAGGTCGGGCGGGGCAGGATCCGGCGTCTTCACAAGACCTCCAAGGAACACCATCGTCATCGGTCCTGCCATGAACGTCAACGGCGGTTAGGCCCGGCCCCGGAGGCGATGTGGACCTACTGCTCACCAATGATGATGGTATCGA
>JBGCER010000616.1:0-12128 GCA_045106515.1 Myxococcota bacterium | reverse complement strand
GGGGCTCCCTCGCCGTCCTTGTCTTGGGTGACGGCATCCCAGGTCAGGCTCATGAGCATCGTGTCGATGGTGGATTCGTGGGTTCCCCACCGATTTTCCAAGGTCCACGCCTGGGCGATAATCAGGTTTTCACCGGAATTAACGGCTAGGTATCGTTTCTTCGCGCGGAGACCGCCGGGGATGGGCTCGACAGCGACGATGGACGCCCACTCTCGACCGTGCAGCTCACCGAAAACGATGGGTTCACTGGACAAGGCCGCGGGCGCACCGTTGACGATATTGGTCAACAGCGTGGAGTTGGCCATGGGCGCCAAGTCGCCATTGGGCACCGCTTCGACCAAGATGTACAGCTCAGAGAAGGGGTTGGAGAAGCCCAGAGCTTGGTCGGGCACGCCCATATTGTTGTCGGCGGACATGAAGGCGGCAGGGGTGATGCTGCACTTGCACACCTCCGAGCGCTTCGGGGTGGGCTGGAACATCGACGAGCAGCCGACCACACCAAGGCTCAAGAGCACCCACCAACGCATACATTCCTCCCCACTTCATCGATTGCCGAGGACTCTAGCACTGCAATGGCGGCCGGAGCGAATGACCTAGGGACGCTTATCGTTTTGCGCCCAAGTCAATCCACAGCGCGAGGAGCTCGATGTCTTCCTCACTCCACGCTGTGCCCAGTGGCATGCGCGTGCCTGCGCCGCCGGCCAAGCTCTGGCTGCCGTTGATCTTGTGCCAGATGTAGCTGTAGTTGGCGTCACCCGGCTCGATCAGAGCCATGTCGGTCTGCCCCGAAGGCAAGGTCATGAGCTTGTCGTACAGGTCACCCGTCAGGTCTAAGGCGCCGTCGGGCTTTTCGCCTTGGTGGCAGCCAACGCAGCCGGATAGTTTAGGTTCAATGTACTCTTCGAAGGTGACATCAATATAGATGTCCGTGTCGTCTGACCCATCAGTCGACGTTTCGAAGGGCTCGTGTCCGTCGGAGCACGCGGCACTGAGGCTCATGCCGACGAGCGCCAACGCGTACAGGCTAGATCTGACCGCGGATCCGGGTGTCATGCAAGCCCCGGTAGGGGCCCGGTGCCATCGACGCCAAACGAAGACAGGGGCACGCCAGCCGCTTCTGCCATGGACAGGAGCAGATTGGAAACGGGCTGGCGTTCGTTGATCGGGAACGACATGTGGCGTCCGGAGCGCACGGCGCCGCCACCGAGCCCCGCCAGGAGAACCGGTAGGTCATCGTGATTGTGCCGGTTACCATCGGAGATCTCGGAGCCGAACATGATCAGACTATTGTCGAGCAGGGTTCCATTGTCTTCGGTGACGCCGTCCAGCTTCTGGAGGAGCGCGTTGAAGACGGTGACCTCCCACTCGTTGATTTTGATCAGAGCCTGGTGGGCCGACGTCGAACCTTGGTGATGGCTGAAGCCGTGGTGATTGCCCGGCGTGTCGATCCAGGTGTGCGAGCGGCCAGAGCCGCCATTGGCGAGCATGAAGGAGATGACTCGCGTCAGGTCACACTCGAAGGCCACCTTGATGAGATCAGACATGATGTCCACGCGGGTTGGCACGTCGAGGCCACGCTCGGGCCGATCCGGAGGTACGCAGACGGAGTCGCCCAAGCCATTGATCCGCTTTTCGACCTCTCGTACGCCGGTCAGGTATTGGTCGAGCTTCGCGCTGTCTGTCGCGCCCATTTTGCGCTGGAGCACTCCGGCGTCGACCGCGACATTGTCCAGAATGGACAACTGAAGCTGGCGGCGCCGCTCGGCGATTCGAGGATCCTCGCCGCCGGCACCCGAGAAGAGCTGGTCGAACAGCGTCCGGGGGTCGACGATCTTGGGCAGCGGCGTGGTGGCGTCGGCCCAAGAGATGGAGCGCTGGTAGGCGCAGGCGTAGCCGGAGTCGCAGTTCCCGGAGTTGGCTCCGCCATCGATGCCGAGCTGCAACGAGGGGAAGGGCGTTTGATCGCCGATTCCCGCCGCGACTGTCTGGTCCATGGACTGACCGAGCAGCACCGAGCCATAGAGTGGCTCTTCGCAGGTGATGAAGCAGCCGGTGCCGCGGGCGTGGTCGCCAGGGCGGTTGCTCCTGCCCCTCATATTGGCCAGGCCGGAGATGACGTTGACCTTGTCTTGCAAGCCCGCGAGGGGCTGCAGGATCGTGGGCAGGTCGTAGCCGGTGCCTGTGCCGCTAGGGGTCCACGATGCCATGTGGATGCCGCACGGCACGTAGTAGAACAGGAGGCGCACCGGCGGGTCGGGCTCGTCTGCCCACGCCTTTTTTGGGAGCAAGCTCGGCAACAGCGGGAGGGCGAGGGAGACGCCCGCCGCTTTCAGCATCGCGCGACGAGACCATGGATTTTTGGGGTTCATTGTCCTTCCTCCGGCTCGCCGTGACGTGTTCTGAACGGTGGTGACAGCGCGATCTCGGTGGCCAAGCTCTTGAAGCGGTGGCCGCCTTCGGCGAAGCCGGCCTGGATGTCGTTGAGGTAGGGCAGGTCTTCGACGTTGCCGGGACGACCCAAGGCGTAGGTGAAGGCGTTCTGTGCGATGCAGCTTGGGATCCGAGGGTCTTCAGCGAGCGCCAAGGACAGCTCCTCGGCGTTGTTGAAGGAGGGTCCGCCGGGCCAAGAGCCCGTGGCGTCGATCTTGAACCCGAGCGAATCTTCGACGCGCCAAGCGCCGGTGCCATCGTAGTTCTCCATGGAGAAGCCGATGGGGTCCATCACCTTGTGGCAGGTGGCGCACGCGGGGTCGAGGCGGTGGATCTCCATGCGCTCGCGCAGACCCAGGTTCGGGTCGCCGAGCTCGGTGACACCCTCGGGGGCCGGCGGAGGAGCCTCGCACAATAAGCTGGTCATCACCCAGTTGCCCCGGCGGGTGACCGATGTGCGTTTGGGGAAAGATAGGTTTGTTAGTAAGCCGGCTTTTCCGAGCAGGCCTACTCGCGGATGGTCTGTGATCGTGACCTTTTGGAACCCGTCGCCCGGCGAAGGGATGCCGTAGTGCTCGGCCAATCGAGCGTCGACGAAGGTCTGCTCATCGGTCAGAAGCGAGAGCATGCTCCGGTCCGCGAGCACGATGCTGCGGGTGAACAAGCGCATCTCTTCTTGCATGCTGATGCGCAGCTGGTCGTCCCAGTTGGGGAAGGTCTCGTAGTCCGGCACCACATTGGCGATGGCGCGGATCTCCAGCCACTGCCCGGCGAAGTCATCGACGATGGCCTCTGCCTTGGGGTCGTCGAGCATCCGGCCGACTTGGTCTTCAATGACTTGGTCTTGCAGTAGGGACCCGTCATCGGCCAGAGCGAGGAGCTCGGCGTCGGGGGTGGAGCGCCACAGGAAGTAGGACAGCCGGCTGGCCAGCTCGTGGGGGGTGAGGTCCCTCCGCTCAGCGCTGGTTGGGTCCGGGTCTAGCTCCGGGCGGAAGATGAACCGGGGTGAGACGAGCGTGGCGGCGAGGGCCGAGTGCACCGCCTCTTCCCACGGCGCTTCGAGGGCCACCGCGTCTTCGTAGACGCTCATGACGCTGGCCAAGCCTTCTTGTGAGACGGGGCCTCGCCAAGCGGCGCGAGCAAAGCCGCCCACGATGGTCTCGGCGCAGGCGTCATCTCCGTCGAGCGCCGGATCACAGGTGTAGAACTCCGTGCGGGCAGCCGTGGGCTCTCCAGTCACACCCAGGGGGCCTTCCAGGCGGGCCCAATCCACCCAAAGGTTGCGATCTGCTCCGTTCTCGCGGTCGTAGTAGTCATTGAGAAAGGCGACGCTGACGGTATGGAAGCCGGCGTCCAGCTCAACGGGCGCGGTGAACTCTTGCCAGGTCCGGTCTCCAATGATGTTCATCTCGCGGATCGTGACGTTGTCGACCATGATGGCCGCCCGGGCCAAGGCCGGGCCCGCTTGTTGGGCCGCCACATTCACCGTGACCTCATAGGCGCCCGCGTCGCTCGTGGTGAGCGTGCCCGTCAGCGTGCCGTTGGACCACAGGTTGTAGTAGGTGCCCGACGCGCGGCCCGTGGAGCCGTCCATGTCCTCTTCGGCCTCGAAGAACCATTCCTGTTCTGGCACGACCGGCGAGTCAAACTCGGTCTGAACGAGCTCGAGGGCCGCCTGGAGGTACATGTCGAGGTGGAGCGGTGACAGGGTCTGGGCGTCGGCGATGTTGTCCCAGCCGTTCGCCCGGTCATCGGCCGGGAAGCGGTCAGCGGGCCGTAGGGTCGTGTGGAGCAGGTCCCGCACGGAGTTGTTGTACTCATCATTGGTGAGCCTGCGCACCGTCACGCTTCCAGCATCCGCCTCTCGGTCGGGGCGTTCGGGCCAGACTTTGTCCGGTCCGTCGGGCTCATCAGGAAGCTCGACCGACTGTGTCAGACAGGCGGACGACATCAGCAAGGTAGAGGCCAACAACGAAGACCATCGCATGAGAACTCCCAACGGTGCAGCCCAGCAAACCTCTGGGCCGCGAACCCAGATTACCATGAGGCGAGCGTCCCTCGAAAGGCGCGGGCCGTGAGGGAGCCGAAAAAGCCAGCTCTGCGCCTCCAAAAACCTAGGTATGCCGTACGTAGGCGAGGACTGTGGGGTGGCTGAACCAGGGCGGGGGGGTGAAAGTGCCATGAAAGGGCGGAAAGAGGGGGGAGAACATCGCACTCTCGGGGCCATGACCCCTGTGTGATCGGGTCTTCCCGTCTCGAACTTGAGCGCGCACCCCGGCGGTCCAGCGCAAGCATCGCCCGATCTTCGGCGTCAAGTTGCATGAGAGTCCCCCGAAGTAGAGTGGGGAATCCGTCACCTTCAAGGCCAGCTATGGTCGGCATTCTCATTGCACCTAACGAGCGCTCAGTTGAACATAATGCAAATAATGCAAGGTACGCTCATACTTGGCGTTTATCCGTGACCTAGGCTTGGGTGCACCGTTCGGTTCTTCAAGCGATAACTTCAAATATATTGGAGAAAGCTTACTTTTAAAGAGTTGACATGTGTTGAACAGGTTTCGAATGTAAGACTAACGAAGTAGAAATTCTGCAGATCCGTTGCCGCGACAGTGTGGAGGTTCGGCATGAGCGTACGTCCGAAGGTGGAACCAGAGAGCGACGAGGAGAGCCTCGCGAGCACCATCGTGCAGACGCCCTGGTACCTGGGCGGCGAGATGTACGGTGGGCCGGAAGATACGCTCGATCCCCCTGATCCTGTCAATACGCGACGAGACTCACAGCAGACGCCCCCGAGCTTTGAAGGGCGGCGCTATTCGCCTGTCCCGCAGGATATTGAGGCCGTCCGAACCCCCGTGACCCTAGAAGTCCGGCCCAGCCGTCGGCCCGTCCTTCCGCCTCCCGTGGTCATCGAGCGCGCCCCTGCGCTAAAGAGCTTGGCACTTTCCCCACTAAATACGCCCCTTATCGATGAGGCCATCGCGCGCTCCGCTCTGCGCTCGTCCGATTCTCACGCTGGCGATACCCCAGGCCGCGGTCGGCGCCTGTTGACCGGAGTGCTCATCCTCGGAGTCGCTGCGTCTGTATTGGCCACCTTGTTCGCCTACGCTGCCTAGTTCGACTCGGTCGTTGCCTGTAGAGTGAAACGGGCGCTACACGGCGCCGCGCCCAAGTCCAGCTCCAAGCGTTGTGTCGGTCGGGGCGCGTCCACGCCGGCCCACCATGTGGCGTCTACACATCGAACGGCGGCGCTGGTGCGCAGGTCGATTCGCTGGTCGCCGATGCTTAGGATGGCGCCGCTGCCAAGCACCTGAACGTGCACATCGGGGTGCAGCAGCAATCGACTGACCGCACGTTGCCCCTCTCCGCCTTCCACCCGGTCTTCAACTCGGATTTTGTGGCCCTTCACCTCGACGGTGCGCCGGTGAACCGGAGACCCGCTGAGGTGTGCATAGCCATCATGACTGGCTGTGAGCACAAAGCCATCGGCCCGAGGCATCCAGGCGGTGCGGTGGATCGTCCACCTGCGACCGACTCGCCCATCGTTGAAAAACTCGGCTTGGTCTAGGTCATCGAGGGTGAGTGTATTGTGCTCGCTCGTACGGCGCGCTTCTTCGCTTTGTCCGCCAGCGTCCACAAGAATCCTCTGTCCATTGAGGATCCAGGTTAGCGAGAGGGCGTCGGCGTGGGCGGCGCGAGGGCGCGCAGGGTCGCCGAGGGGGCCCGCATCGACCACCACCATGTCCTTGTCGTCCCTGTACGCATAGACGCCGGCATCTGCCAGGGCACCCACGGGGGGAATGGCGTCGACGGTGCCGCCGGCTGCGGACCAGGCTTTGAGCAGGTCATGCGTGGTGTAGACGGTGGTGACCTGGGTTGTGCCCAGGAGCAAGGGCTCACCGTCGACCGCGGTCACGAAGGTGGCCGCGTAGGCCATGCGGCCCAAGACGCTGGCCAGGTCTCGCTGCAGATCGCCTTCAGGCAAGACCTCGTGGATGGCGAGGAGGTCCGCAAACACCGCGAGATGAACGCTGGACGAGCCCTCGATGTGAAACCCATCACTGCCGATCTCTTGCTGAAGCACGGTGCCGATCAGCGTATCGGCGGTCTTGGCCCAGGACTTGGGATCGGGACCTTCAAAGCACGCGGCGCCCCAGCGCAGCGCGTGGAGATTACGAACGAGCTCGTGTCCGCCCAGATCGGTCCGCAGGTTTCGATGCAGATAGGCGAGCTGCTCGATGAGGCTGCGCTCGATGGGGGCTCGCTCGGCCGCAGACAGCTCTAGGGCGGCGAGGCTGTGCATCCAGAACAACACCCGGTCCGACACCGTCGATGGGTTGTACTCGCCCTGCCAATAGTCGTTTTGATAGGGCGGGTTTGCTTGCATCCAGGCGCTGACCTGGTCCTGGAACATCCGCTCGTTGTCTGGCAAAGACACGGGCAATACCGCCTGCCGCCACTGCGACGGGGGGCGCGCATCCGCCAAGATGGTGGGGCGGACCTTCCCTGGGGCCGCTCGCTCAAGCCACGGGCGCAGGCGCTGTTTCAGATGTAGCTGCACGTGTCGCGTGAGCCGCTGCATGGGCACATGGCGCATCATGCGTACGGCCGAGCCAAGCTCCTGCACCTTCATGAGGCCTCCTGGAGCGCCGGTAATCCGGTGGTCAAGGCCGGGCTGGCTCACTCGGTCGTCGGGTCTCGGAATCGGCGTAGATCGCTGCCTTTAAAGCTCCAAACGGGGAGGTCGACGCCGGGTTCCCAGCGCCACCAGCCCTCATACGGACCCGGTACGACGTGGGCGGACTGGGCCGGCATGAACCCTTGGGCGATGAGCACGAAGGTGCTGTCCCCGCGGGTCGCTACGTCCAAGAGCACGACGGCGTGGCCGGGAAACCCAGGGTCCACCAGAAGATGCCCTGGTTGCGGAGGGCCGTTGACCGCGATGGTGTCCCGCTCGGCAAGGGATGCGGTGCCGGCCCAGGTGAACACGGCGCGCAAATAGGCGTCCCAGTTCCCCGTGCGTCCCGTGCGCCAGCGGATGCGATTGTCCACGGCGACGGCGTACTCGCCATTCTTGAACCGCTTCCACGGCAGTGGATCTCCGCTCGTCGCGTGGAAGCGGACGGTGTGGCCGGCGTCTCGGAGCCACTCCGCCCGAAGTCGGATGATCGTGTCGGCGCATTGTTGAAGGTCACCGCGGACAAGCGGCACGTCGAGCACCCGTCCGGGACGACGGATCTCGCGCCCATCGTGGGTCAAGATCGGCGTGCCTGGCGGCAGGACCCTGAGTTGTCGTAGCGATGTGGCAAAGGGGTCGGCGGGCACGCGTGTGGCGCCGGTCGGGGGGGGGAAGACCTGCCTCACGGGCCCTGTCTGGACGACGGGGAGTGAAGGTTGCTGAACCACAACTTCGCTACCACCATGCGTGGACGACGACGCCGCGACCGGTGCACAGCCGAGCAATAAGAGACACCACAAGCGATTCATACGACGTTGGACAGCGGTGCGGCCCACAGGTTCCCGTTAGGGGCCCGGCCGGAGGCTCTCCTGCCCGTCACACTCGCTCTTCATGTTCCCCGCCATGCGTACTCCGTCCGTGAGCGCGGCCGTCCCGGCGACATCTGGCGTGCGTTTCAAGAGGCGGCTGTGCTGGGCAGCAGCTCTGTGGGGTGGCCTCCACACCGCTACCGCGAGGAGCGGTGCGCCTTCGTGGTGCGACGCATGACCGTAGTGCACGAAAACGAGATGACGTACGGCGAAGCTCTACAAGCGGTGACCTGGGTCCGCGATTTTCGTCGAGGCTTGCTCACCACACGCGAGATCCGACTGACGGGTGAAAACGGGCGACCCATCGCTTCGGCGTCCCAAGAGTGGGTGCACGTGAGCTTTGGCGTCGATGAAACCGGCCGGGTCAAGCTGCGTCCCAGCCGCGCTGCACCCGAGCTTCTAGCCGCGTTCCCGGAAGAAGCCCTGGATGAATCCCCAGAGCTGCCGCAGCTCGATCGCCGAGCAGACGGCACGCGGCACAGCACGCGCATTCCCTTGCGTCTCACCGAGATGGATCCGCTCGGTCACTTGAATCACCCGGCCTATGTCGATCTTGTCGATGAGCACACCAGTCAGATCATGTTGGGCGTGGGGCTGGATCCGGTTCAGCTCAAGCCCATCGCAGAGCAAGTCCAATTTCGTGCCGGCATGGAAGCTCCGGGGGACGCCACGGTGCGAACCCGACTTGTGGGGTGGAGCCGGAACCACTGCGTCTTGGCCCACTCCGTCCTACGACCTGATGGGGATGTGGCGGCTGAAGCGACAACCGTTCGAACTCTTGCAGGAGAGGGCGCTGGCCGTCTCGCTGCTGCGTTGGAGGCGCCATGAGTCCCGAAGACATGTACGACCTTGTGATGGAAGCGACGCGGCAGGTGCTGCGAGAAGAGCAGGGCGAAGGGACGGATGCGGTGATCTCGCGCCTGAGCGATGGTCACGTCAGCTTTGTCGATGGAGAGGGGCGCACCGTAAAGAATATCCCTGTTGCAACCCTGCTTTCCAAGGTGACTTCGGTGCGGGAGCGCCTGCGCGTGCTGGAGCAAAAGCTCAACAATAACGCCGCCTTGAGCGCCTCGGACAAGTCCGATCTTCAGGGCTACATCACCAAGTGCTATGGAAGCTTAACTACGTTCAACTTCCTCTTTCGTGATGAGGCGGACAAGTTCAAGGGCAGCGGCGGACGCTAGCCCCTATCCCTCCTGACGCACTCCACTGCACCTTGGGATCTCGGGCTGCGCCGGTCCCTCTCCTTCGCTCGGGCCCTTGACGTGTCTCGACACGCCGGCAGGCTCTCGCTCGTCGAAAACCCGGCTCGCTCCGACCTCCCTGCGGTTCGTGCGGAGCGGTCATGAGGGATAGGGGCTAGTCCGTGCAGTCCACGACCTGCATCTCATAGCTGAACGGCGCTGAGATACCGCTGATGCTGATCTGGTAGGTGCCAGGCGACGTGGTCCACCCGTCTGGCCGATAGGCGATGGCGTATCGAGACCCGTAGAACGGCAACAAGTCGCGAGTGTCTCCGCTCATGGCCACGCCGTTTCGGGTCACCGACATCGTCGCGCCGCTCAGGTCGAGGGTGTCGGACTGGATGGACCAGCCCGTCTGGTCGACGGTGTAGCCAAACACCGGGTCAAAGGCGGCCAGGGGCACCAAGCCCTCGGGCGGGAAGGCGACCCAGTTCTTGCTGTCGGGGCCAGAACCGCCGATGACGTGCAGGCAAGAGTGTTTGTCCGAGGACCCGACACCGATGGGGCCCAGGCCATTCGCGAGGATCCAGCGACGGTGTCCGAGGCTCGCCTGATTGCCCTCGCCGAAGTCCACCATGTACATGTCGACCGAGCGCACGCCGGCGGCGGTGGAGATATTGGACTTCCCAGCCGCGGCCGCCCCGACTTCCGAGTAGCAAGTCCAGGATGTAGGCGGGCCATGCGAGAGCGAGTTGTTCGCCCGCATCATCAGCGAACACTCTTGGGCCGCCGCGTTGAGCGTGGCGTCTTGGGTCACATCCGACTGGCCTGAGAGCCACCGGTACGCGTTGACCTGCTCCAAGATGTTGGTTCGGCCGGTTGCATCCAGGGTGCCGGCGTCACAGCTGCTGACGCTTCCGCTCCACACGCCTTCTGCGGTGCCTGAGCGGCGGTCGTTCCACTCGGTGCACATGGCCTCGATCGGATCGACGGTGTCCGTATCGGTGTCGGTGTCCGTATCGGTGTCGGTGTCCGTATCGGTGTCCGTATCGGTGTCGGTGTCGGTGTCGGTGTCCGTGTCGGTGTCCGTATCGGTGTCCGCCTCATCCGTGTCTGTGTCGGTGTCTTCCGTGTCGCTGTCGGAGTCATCGGTGGACAGATCGGTGTCATCGCCGCTGGTGCAACCGACCAACGCGAGACCCAAGAGCAAGAAAGGGAGTGTACGCATGCCAGAAGTCTAGCCATGCTTTCGCCTCTCCCTGTGACAATGGACTGTCAGGGATTGCGAGCTAGTGCTCACCAGAGGGCGCGTTGCCGCCGTAGTCCATGTCGGTGCTTGAGAAGGTCGTGCCAAAAGTGCGCCGAAGTTCGGTACATTGGTGCAGACCGCTTCGGGCTTCATCCAACCCCAACGTGGCGAGGGGGCGGAGGAAGATGGCGTAGACGATATTGTCGGAAATGGCGTACCGAGCGTCTAGCGCCGACATAAAGTTCGCCTCTAAAAGGACTTCTAACGTGCCTTCTGGGAGGTGGCGAACCTCTACGATGGGCACCATGAACCGCATCCGGTCGGAGTGAGGGTCCGCCACGCACAACACGGGCACTTCGCCAATGTCGAACTGCCAGGACGGCCCTTGCTGCTGCACATCTTCGCCTACCTCACGAATTACCGTGTCGAGGCGATCGAGGGCAGCTTCGGCGGGCGTGGGCGTCACACAGACTCCTGCATGAAGTCAGCGTGACACGTCCACGGGAGCTTGTCCGCCCCGAAACCTGATGGCGCTCTAGCTGTACCGCGCCAGGATGTTCTCAGCGATGTAGTGAGACAGGCCCATGGCGGGCATCATCGGGTTGGCGCTCGGCGTGTTCGGGAGCAGGCCGGTGTCACAGACGTAACAGTGGTCCACGCCGTACACGGCCCCGGTCGGGTCCACGCCATGGCGGCTTGGATCCGTGCCCATCGGGGTTGCGCCGAACGCGTGGTTGGACGCGAGCGGGAACTGGTCCACCGAGAACTTGGTGTTGCGCAAGGTGTCGATAATGGACGGGTCAGTAGCGATATCAGGCATTCCGTGAACGCCCAACAACACGCCATTGGCCCCCGCAGCAAAGAACATCTCCGAGAGCTTGGCCATGGCTTCTGCGACGCGATCCACGTCGGGCTGGCCGATGGTGTACTTCACGCTCGGGCGACCCAAAGCGGTGGCTTTGACGGAGCCGACGCTGTCTTCGCCGCTGACCCAGGCGTCCCAGGACGCCATGTGCTTGTATTCGTTGAGCAGTGTCTGAAGCTTGGGTCCAAAGCCGGGGAATCGGAAGGCCATGAGCGACGGAGTGGCCCACAAGCTTTCGAGCTTGATGCCTTCCTTCATGAAATCTAGGCAGTGGTAGCCTTGGGTGGCTCCAGCCCACGGCTCGACCTCGTCTTCGAAAACGCCCATGACCATCGTGCCAGGGTGGAAACGCAGGTTATTGCCGATTCCAGGCTCACGAATTCCGCTTCGTTGCAGAATGTCGGGGGTGTGAACGGTGCCGGCGGCCATGACGGTGCACTGGGCGTTGATGCGCACGCGATGGCTGCGCTCGCCCGTGCGTGGGTGCACGACCCAGCCGACCATACCCACGACCTTCTTGCCTTCCATGAGCAGGGTGTCGCAGCGGACCGACGTGTAGACGGTGTTCCCTCGGGCGATGACCTCGGGAATGCCGCGGCGGTCGATGGACAGCTTGCCGCCATTGGGGCAGCCGGTGAAGCACTCGCCGGACCCCTTGCAGCCATCTTCGTTGCGTTCGATGGGGATTGCGTCCCATCCCATCTTCTCGCAGGCATATCGGAAGAGCTCGTTGCGGGGACCTTGGTTTTCCGGGTCGACGGGCTTGACGTTGAGAAGCGTCTCGACCGCATCAAAGTGACGGTCTAGGCCGCCCTTGGTGAATCCGGTGAGCCCGTGGTCGCGCTCCCAGGCCTCC
>JBGCER010000615.1:0-9270 GCA_045106515.1 Myxococcota bacterium | reverse complement strand
CGATGGCGGCATTGAAGGCACCCTCGACGGGCACGAGGTGGTGGTCGCCATCTGGAAGACCCCGGGGAGAAACAGCATCGCGTTCACGCGGGCGACCGTGTCGCTCCGGGAGCCCATGCCGACCGAGCTCCGGGTCACCCGGCACAACGCGCTTGGAATGATCCAGCCACTGGCAGCCCTGGGATCGATCGCCCAACTCATCGGCGCTGGCGAGGTCGAAGTCGGCACGGTCGCGGCCGGCGCCCCCCTCAACGTCCGAGGGCAGAATAGACAAGACGCAGACGACTTGCTCGCCAACCCCGCGCTCGCCGAGGCCACGGACGTGCTCCGCGGACCCTACGACGAGCTCAACACCGTTCGGGCGCGCGTCTGCAAACAGGGCCGCGCGGGAGCCGAGGTTGCAGACCTGCTTACAAGGGCCCTCACCCTCGCAAAATCCGCATCCGAGGCACGAATTGCACCGTGGAAGCAGCTCGAAACCGAGCCGGGCCTGACCCTCACCTTTGACGGAGCCAACGCCCACCTGAGCGGCTCGTTCGACGGCATGAACGTCTCGATGGTCGGCGACCGCAAGTCCGGAGAGGTGATCATCGAGGTGCGTCTCACCCCCGGTCTCCCCGCCGATCTCCACGTTGAGAAGGGCGAAGGCGACCTGGGCGACTTCATCTTGGACCGCACGGTCAAGGCGTCGGGAGCGACCCCGGAGGCCCTGCTCCAACTGCTGTCCGATGACGACATCAAAGAGCACCTACTCTCCGTCGTTCACGGCTTTGAAGGCTCCACCGTGACCGCACAGCAGGTCACTCTGAAGACGCAGTCTTTCAGCGATCCGGAGCTTCGAGAGCGGCTCTTGGA
Source organism: Myxococcota bacterium (assembly GCA_045106515.1). Classification (GTDB taxonomy): domain Bacteria; phylum Myxococcota_A; class UBA796; order UBA796; genus REDI01. The sequence continues at coordinate 8,415 of JBGCER010000615.1, read as the reverse complement.
GGCCGTGCGGCTGGCTCGAGGTCTGAATGAACGCCAAGCGACTGTCGCGTCGAGTGCGGCCGAACGCTCACACGACGTCGAGTCCGAAACGGCCGACAAACCGCGGCCGCCGAAACTTAAGCAGCCGCAGTAGCGCGCAAGTCCTGCGTTCAACCCATCGGATCAGGAAGGCTTGGCGACGCCATTCTTGATGGTCCACTTCTGGCCATTCTCAAGCTTGCTGGTTGGGAACTTGACGCTTCCACCGACGATGTCACAGGAGCTGGACGTAGAGTGGAAGGTGTAGGTCGAGGTCGTGCTGGACTTCATCTCGACGGTCTTGCTCGAACCGCTGCACTTGAGCTCGATGGTGTGCTCGCTGGAGTCCTGGTTCTGGACGCGGATGCTACCGGCGAAGGCGACGGCGGGCACGAGAAGGATGGCGGCTAGGACGAACTGGCGCATAGTGGCTCCAAACAGTGGATCGGCCAAGAGTGGCACCGGCGACGTATCGCCGCATGCGCCCCAAGCCAGCAGAGGTCAGGGCGTTGTTACACCCCGATTCAAGCTTGGGGCCGCGACTCGGGTGCCCTTCAAGATCCTGGCGGCCCGCCTGAGGGCAGCGAAGATCTCGAACCACGAACCTTTTCCAGCGACCCCTACAATCCACGGCTAGCATTCGTCCCATGGAGAGGCCGATTTCTTTGGGGGTACCGATGATAGGGACGGGATTACGATTGTGGCCACTGCTCATTTTGGCTGCGGCGTGCGGAAATACACCGGACACGACGCAGGCCGTGCAACCGGGGCGGCTGTCCCTGAGCGTCGACGTGGTGGACTTTGACGTCGTGACCGCGTCGGGCGCAGCCGCGGAACCGGTCATTCTCACCAACACCGGAGGGCTGAGCGTAGGCGTACACGCCTTCGAACTGGTTCAGGACCTCCCGTCGTTCGGCTTTGATCTGGACTGCGACGCCTGGTCGGAACCGGGGGCAACCGGGCCCGCATGCCTGATTGAGCCCGGCGAGTCTGCCCGTATCTTTCTGCACATGAACGGCGGCCAAAACGCCCACCAAACCGGCACTCTACGCTTTCAGACCCTCGGAGCTGCGGGGGCCGAATCCATCGATGATGTGTTCGCCGATTCACGGCATCCGTGGATGCATATCGGCCTCGGCGGCCTCGGCGTGAAAGAAGCTGGGACCGTCAGGCTAGAGACCGGCGGCATCAGTCTGGGTGAGGTGCTCGTGGGCCAACGAGACAGCCGTCGCGCGCGGTTCACAAACTGGGGCCCAGGTCCAACGCGAGTAACGGACGTGTCGGTGGCTCCAGGGCCTTGCGATAGCACCCTCGTGGCGACTGTGGCGCAACAGCTTCCATTGACGCTCGAACCTGGCCAACACAGCTTTATTGAGCTGGGGTATGCGCCGATTGCAGAAGAGTCCGCGAGGTGCACAGTCCAGCTCACAACACAGGGACTCACGGACGTCGATGAGCCTGTCACGGTGGAACTGTCGGTTGTGGCACGATCCACGCTATCGCTTGCTCCGCGCACCTCGGTCGAGATCCTCTCTCCCTCCCCTGGGTTCCGCCACACGGCGGAGGGACCCTTCACGCTCAAGCTTCAGCTCCGAGATGTGCCCGGCGACTTTGACAGCGTGCTCTGCGCGGTGCGGTCCGCTCGCGTAGGAGAACCGGACGGCAAGCCCCCCATTAAAACCTGTAGCCCACAAGCTGGGAATACCGACGGCATCGTCGAGGTGGAGATCGACCCAGCCTTCTACATCGGCAAGAACGCCGACGTCCTATGGATCGACGCCACCGATAGCACCGGATGGACGGCCCAGGCGAGCATCCCGATCCTCTTTGACGTGCCCGTCGCGGACGACGACGCCGATGGCGACGGCTTTGGCCGCAATACCGTTCCCGTCGACTGCGACGATACGCGGGTCGACGTACACCCCCTCGCCATCGAGGTCTTCGACGGCGTGGACACCGACTGCGACAACATCATCGACACGGGTTTCGACCTGGACGGTGATGGACAGACCAGACGCGGGGGTGACTGCGATGACAACGACCCAACCACCTTCATCGGCGCACCAGAGATCAGGGACTTAGCTGACAATGACTGTGATGGTCGCGTCGACGAAGACACGTCGGGCAGCGATGATGATGGCGATGGGAAGACCGAGCTTCAGCTGGACTGCGATGACACCGATCCATTCGTCGGACCGGATGCGGAAGAAGTCTGCTTCGACGGGATCGATAACGACTGCGATGGGAAGCTAGACGCATCCGACCCAGAAGGCTGTACCCTACCCGGTGCCGCCCCCATCCTCATCGGCTCCATCTACTCGGACTCCACGGCCGTGGAAGAGGGCGAGCGCGTCACAATGCGGATCGCCGTCACCGATCCAGACGATGATCTGCAGCCCATCCAGTGGGGACTGACCCCCATGAACAGCGTCATCCAAGGCGAGGACACCGTCGGCATATGGACCGTCGAGCCGGGGACGGTGCCCGCGGGCAGCGACTCTGTCGAGGTGATGGTGAGTGCGCTGGTGTCCGACGGCAGCGGGCGCGAAATCATCCTAGAAGAGCCCTTTACCGTCGTGCGATCTGGCACGCTGGACCAGCCAGTGCAGGTCATTGTGCCCGAGGATGACGAGGCGGGTGAGTGACTCTGAGGCGTGAAGGCCAGCCCTAGTCGAACTGGAGAGGCACACCATCAATCAGGATGTCGCCGTACTTGGCGGTGGCTTCGGTCTTGACCACGCCCAGCGAGTTCCCCTTCTCATCGTAGGCGGTGATCTCTAAGGTCACCTTCGCGGATTCGGAGGCCGCCAGGGTCTTTCCCAAGTCGCCCAGATCCGCGTCGTCCACGACAAAAGTGGCTCGGCTGCGCTTGAGCGTGCCAGTGATCACGCCCTCGTCATCATCCAAGAGCCCCTCAGGGGCCGTGAGGGCCACATCGACCACGTCTTCATTGTCCGCACCCGTAATCGTGGCACGCATCCGACCATTGCCGCACTCATCGGCGGTCAACTCCAGATCGCTGATGTAGGGCTCGGCGGTCACATCATTGGCCGCAACGATTTCGACGCTCGTGCCCTCGGCTTTCATGGTCCAAGACTGGGAGGCGCCCAGGCTCTTGCCATCGGAGTTGGTCAGCGCGGTCGTGAGCTTGAACACACCCTCGGGCTCGGTGGCCCCGTCATACGTGAAGAGGGGCGAGCGATATGCACCCTTATACGTGGTGCCCGGCTTACTCGTGGCGACGCAGCTCTTGTCATTGCACACTGAGAATTTGAGTTTCTGCACCTTGGGGGCGCTTCCATCGCCGTCATCCTTGACCACGGTGGTCATGCGAAATCCGCTTCCAACGCGCTTTTTTTTGATTCGTATCCTCTTGACTCTACCGGTGAAGTCCGCAGCATGGGCCTCGGTGTTCAGAGAGACACCCGCCACTGGAGACAGGGCGGCGAGACCCACCTCCCCCGCCAGAAGGAGAACCGTCGAGAACGCAAGATAACGCAGCATATTCGCCCCTTTCGTCACAGGTCATCTGCAACACTTCCCACCTATGGGGGGGGCTGTGGCCCCACATCCCACGCCGATCCCACCCTCAGCCCCCCGGAGTAGAGTCCGGTTCGTCGACCCGCCGATCCTCTCGGAGCTGCCATGTCCGTCGCCGCCTCGGTCACCCTTCGCACACCCGATGACACGATTCACCAGCTTGCACACGGTGATATCATCGGCCGAATGTGGTCAGCAGCCTTGTGCCTAGACCACCCGGGGGTCTCCGAAGCCCACGCGCTGGTGAGCCTGCGCGGCGGCGTGCTCAAGCTGCTCGCCCTACGCGGCCTATTCACAACGCAACAAGGCAAGCCGGCAAAGGAGCTGACCTTAGAGATAGGCCAGCGCATCACCCTGACCCGGGGCCTGGCCCTAGACGTGATCGACGTAGAGCTACCGACTTGGGTTTGGCAGGTGTCCAGCGAACAGCTCGGCCAACACACCCTAGCCAGCGTCTCCTCAGTTCAGCTCCGCCCCATGCTGCGCCTACTGCCAGGCGCCCGGCAAGATGCGGCGGCGGTGTTCTACTTCGGCGCAGAGGGCTGGCGAGTCCGCACGGGCGATACGGTTGAGCCCCTCGCCGACGGATGGAGCCTGGAGGTGCCTGGACACCTGATCACGGTTCAGCGTCGTCCACTCTCAACCGACGAGCATAAAACCGGCATGGTGGGTCGGGTCGACGCGCCCCTGCGCATCACCACTCGTTTTGACAGCGTCATCGTCGAACGCGAAGGCCAGCCCGCCCTGCGCCTTACCGGAGTGCCCGCCCGAATGATTAGCACCCTGGCCGAGATCGACACCGCCATGCACTGGGAGGCCCTGGCGCGAGACCTGTGGGCCGAGCCCATCGATGCCCAGCCACTCCGCAAGCGATTCGATGCCGTGCTGCGTCGACTCAGGCACAAACTCAAGGCCGCAGGGGTGCGAACCGATCTGATCCGATCTGACCATAGTGGTCTTTTTGAGCTTGTAATTCACGAACTCGATCAGCTCATCGAAGACAATGGGTAGGAGTCGCGTGGGAGTCCAGACGTCACTCGGCGCGTGAGTCAGGAGTGTGCCTTGGAGGGCCCTATGACTCGATCTACCTCTCTGATTCTCCTTCTCATCGCGTGTGATCCCGCGGTCAACGATACCGACCTCACAGACAGCACCGACGACACCGACATCGTGGTCGGACCCATCGACGAAGACAACGACGGCTACGTGGCCATCAGCGATGGTGGGGACGACTGCGATGATGCGGACGAGAGCGTGCACCCCGGCGCGACCGAACTCTGCGACGGCATCGACCAAGACTGCGATGGGGACGTGGTAGAGCAGTTCGAGAACCTGGACGGCGATGACGCCCCCGATTGCGCCGACGATGACCCGTGCGCCACGGTACCGGGCAACTTGCGAGTCTGGCTCGCCGATGGCGACGGCATCGACATCAACGGCGCTGCCGCCATGGACGGCACCGCTACCTCCACGCCCGGCGTGGTGGGAACGGCGATGGACCTAGACGGCGCCGGACTGTCCTCATCGACGCTTCAGCCGTGGCTGACCTCGGGAGCCCTGACGATCGAGGCTTGGGTCAACGCCAGCCCTTCGCCCAATAGGCAGGCGGTCTTGAGCCACTACGAGTGCGGGGGGCGCTGTTCGAGCGGCGGAATCACCAGCCCTTCGGCCTACATCTTGCGCCTAACGGATACTGGGAACATGGCGTTCACGGTCCGAGACGCCGACGCGCCCACGGGTACACCCAGCGACCAAGTCGAGAGCACGGACGTGCTGACCGACAACACCTGGCACCACGTCGCGGCGGTAGCCGACCCCAACGCCGGAGAGCTTCGCCTCTACATTGACGGCGCACTCAACACCGCGCTGCAGCTCCAGCACAACGACCTGTCGGGCTTCGCCGAAGACGGCGATGCAGAGACGGATCCGATCACGGTGGGCTGGCTTCGCAGCAGCAACTCCGGATCGGTGGTCGATCCCCTTCTCGGCGCCGTCGACGAGCTATCGGTCTACGATCGCGCGCTGACCGAAACCGAGATTGTCTCGGTGTATGGGGCAGGGATCGCCGGCAAATGCAGCCCCTGATCGGCAGGTGCGGCTATGGTGCGCCCATGGCCGTATGGGACAACAACGACACCTTGCCGATCCAGAGTGGCGCCTTTGCGCTAGACCTAGATGAGTGGCCAGAAAGGACCCTATCTTCGCGCTATGTCGAGGAAAAACTCCTCGGCCAAGGTGGCATGGGCGAGGTGTGGCAAGCCTGGGATCGGGAGCTGCGTCGCCGGGTCGCGATCAAGCGAGTGCGCATCGACGCTGACACGGCTCTCGACGCCCGGCTCGTTCGCGAAGCTCGGATCACCGCCGGCCTAGAACACCCCGGCATCGTCTCGGTCCACGACGCGGGCACCGATGATGAGGGTCGGCCCTGGTATGCGATGCAGCTCGTGCGCGGCCGCACGCTGGCCGAGCACCTCAAGGAACCCACCGACGCAGACAGCCGCCAGCGTCTGCTCCGCCACGCCCTCGCGGCATGCGAGGCCGTAGGCTTTGCCCACCATGCCGGAGTCGTGCATCGCGACCTAAAGCCGGACAATATCCAGGTCGGCGCATTCGGTGAAACCCAAGTTTTAGACTGGGGCCTAGCCCGACCACAAAACGAAGATGACGGCTGGGACGAGGTGCTGACCCAGCTCGGTACTCTCACCGAGGCTGGACTGATTCTCGGCACGCCCGCGTACATGAGTCCCGAGCAGGCCGCCGGAGGCACATCTGGCCCCGAGGGCGATGTATGGAGCCTCGGTGTGGTGCTCTACGAGGTCGTCGCCGGCCGCCCCGCGTACTCGGGCCGCTCCAGTCAGGAGGTCCTTCGTCAGGTCCTCGCTGGACCGCCCCCCTCTCTCATGGACCAGCCCATTGACGCCTCACCCGAGCTCCTCGCCATCATCGAGCGAGCCCTACAACTGCTACCCGCAGACCGCTACCCAAACGCCCACGCCCTCGCCCAAGACTTGTCTGCCTATTTGGACGGCCATCGGGTGAGTGCGCACACCTACACCGCGATGGACGAGCTCAAGCGCGTCGCGCGACAGTGGAGGGTGCCGCTCATCGCCGCCTCTGCATGCACGCTTGGCCTCGTGGCGGCAGGCGGCTTTGGCGGTTGGAACCTGTGGCAAAACCAGCAGCGGCTGGAAGGCGTGCAGCACGAACTCGAAGATGCCGCGGCCGCGGTTGACGAGCGACTCGGCGAGGCCTTGAGCCAACGTGCGTTGTTGGCGTTCCGGGATGGCGACCTCGCGAGGGCACAACTGCTCGCCGCAAACGCCCTAGAAAAACGCGAGGACCCAGACGCCAGAGGGATCCTCGCCGATGCCTCCCCCCACCCGCGCCTTCTCAACCGAGTCGCCGTCGACGCGTGCGGACATGGACAACTCTCCGCGTCCGGGCTCGTGTGTGCGAGCGCGGCCGGTGTGCAGCTCATCGACGAAGACGGCGCCCAACGATGGATCAGCCGGATCAGCGGTCTTCGTGTGTGGGCGCAGCCGTGGCAAGACAGCGTGATGGTGGGTTCAGGCTCCGATGTGCTCACCGCGTTCGACGTCGCCACGATCAGCGGGGTGCCCATCCGATATCAGCGCACCGCTCGACTTTCGCACGACGGGACTAGCAACGTGCAGGGCCGCTTTATCAGCCATGATGAACATCTAGTGCGAATGGTCGGGCCGGACGCGACGCCTTCGTCGACGGTGGACGACACCCCCTGCCCCGGCACCCGAATCTCCGACGTCGGCCTCCTTTCGGAAAACGACCTCCTGGTCTGGTGTCGCGGCGGCGTGATCCGCCGTGGGCCAGCGGGCTCCACCCTCCCCATCCTCACAATCGACGGCGACCACACGCCAGATAGCCATGCGCTCGCCGCTACCGGACGACGCGCGGCGTACGGAGAGATCACGGGTCAGGTACGCGTCCTCGACCTCGTTCGGGCGGAGCAAGTCTTTAGTCTCTCCCTGGGCCCCTCCCGAGTGGACCAGGTCGCTCTCTCCGCCGATGGGCGCTGGCTCGCCGCCCACATGCCAGGCGCAGGACTCCATGTCATCGATGTGGACGGCGACCGTCGCTACGTCCTGCCCGGCCGAGTTCGCGACATCGCGTTCGACGCGCAAGGACGCCTGCGGGTGCACACGGCCGAAGGGCTAGACATCTGGGACATCCCAACAACCGAAGCCTACTCTGCGTTGAGCATGGGGTCGCCGGGAGTGGTGGGATTGTCATGGGGCGAGCAGCTATCGGTCGCGAGCGGCTGCATTGCGGGTCGATTGAACCCTGAGAAAAGGGCTCGGAACCTAGAGACCTCGCCCAATCTTGACCGCATTAAGTGGGCGTCATCCCTCGATAATGAGAGGATGCTCATCGGCACACTCCACGGAGCCTTTGTCCACAGCAAGGCCGGACTACAGCGACTGGCACGCAGCGGGGCGACCCGCCGAGCCCTGCCGATGGAAGGCGGCCACATGCTGATGCTGGGAACGCCAACCTGGCTGTGGCGGGTGGAGGACGGGAAGGATCTTCTATACGACCCGCTCCTATACTCCAAGGAAGGGTCTATTTCGCCCGATGGCCGGGTGGCCGCCTTGATGAGCGATCGCGGCACCCTGCATCGACTAGAGCTGGGAGAACCGATCAGTTGGACGTCGTTGGGCGAGCACGCAGCCACCGCTGTCGCGCCTGGACCCAAGGGCTGGCCCGTCTACCTGGGCACGCTGGATGGCATCCACACGCTCGACGACGCTGGCCGGCGGACCCGCTGGGTCCGTACGGACACGAAGATCACCGACCTGGCCGTCTCTAACCACTCGGACC
>JBGCER010000614.1:0-3566 GCA_045106515.1 Myxococcota bacterium | reverse complement strand
CAAGCGCTGATCTAGCTCGTCGACGGTCGATGAAGGTGTGCATGCGGCGTAGAACGCCAGCAACATGGTTGGTCGTTTGGCCAAAGGTATCCCCAGGTTTTAGGTAGCAAGCGCCGAGAAAGCATACTAGAATCAGCCTGTTCCGTCGGGGGGGGGCAATGCCGATTCGACTATCCGGGCCGGATCACCTAGATTATCGCCCATGCCCAGGTTCGAGTGATGGTCGATAGCGCAGGGCCAGTCGCGGGGCTTGATATTGGGCGATGGGCCCGCCACACATTGTCGCAATCCTCACCGACCTTGCTTCGACGCCTCGTGTCGGGCTCGCGCCTGCTTCCGGGCGGACTCTGCCTCTTTTCGAGCGGCATCGGCAGCCAGGGCTTCGTTGCGCAGCCGCTGCACCAGGTGGTCTGCGGACCGGGCGGGGACGGCTTGGGTCAGGAGCTCTCGTCGCACCCGGCTCGCGGTGCTGGCGATCTCCAGCAACTGCGCTGAGGCGGACGTGAGCTGGGCCTCGACGTGGGCGGCGGCGTCTACGTCGGCGCTGTGTTGGGCCATGGCGGCGTCCAGGCGCTGGACCTCGGTGGCGTCGACGGTTTCGCCGGCCCTCTCCAGGGTGCGAATTCGGTCGAGCCGGTCCCGCATCCAGGTGACGTCGGTCTCCGGGGCTCCGTGTCCATCGAGCGCGGCGTGCATTCGGTCCACATCATCGGCCAGGGTCTGGGCGCGTTTCTGAAGGTCGCCGACCGTGGCACGCAGGTCGTAGATCGCGGAGTCCGGCAGGTCTTCGGACCGGCTTTCGACGGCGGAGGACAGTCCCTTCAGCGCGAGGCTCGCCCGGTGACCCAAGGACTGGCCGCGGGTTCTCGGGGGCTCGGCAGCGGGCTTGGACGGTGGACGTTGGGGTCTGGCCGGTGTTGCGGGGTCTGGACTCGCTTCGGCGGAGAACCGGGGCAGGGCATGCGAGCCCTCGGCTAAGGTGCGCTTCAAATCGCCGGTATAGGCCACGGGGATGTCGTGGGTCCCGGTGCTCCTCTGGCTCAAGAGCTTGCCGACGATGGGCAGGATGATGGAGATGCCAATGAGGATGGGCAAGACCAGGTTCGCTCCAAACTCAGAGACGATAAATGGGAAGCTCGACCAGCCCACCGCGATGGGCACCCAGAAGTACTTGGCGAGGGTGCCCACAAGGTCAGACTCACCCGTAATTGGCATCGCCCGCGCCTTAAACCCGACATCGGTGGCCGCGCGTGCCAAGCGGCGGGCGGTGGCTTCGTCGGTGTCGTCGATGAGGCGAAACTTCGTGGCCAAGACGTTGGGGTGCACGGCGACCGCGCTGGGTTCTAGACCTGCTTCCTCGGCGATCGCCCCGGCGAGCAGCTCTTCGGGGGTCGGCGCGGCGGCGCTCTCTAGGCCCAAAGCGCCTCGAACGGTCTGGGCGAGCTGTTTTCCCCATCGGATGAGCTCGCTCTCGGCTGTTGCCCTGGCTTTTCGACCGTCGATTCGAAGCTGCTTGCGGCGGCTGGTGTCGTCGTCGGTCTCGTGCACGACCACGGTCCATGAGCCGGGTGGAAGGTAGCGGGCCATTTCGGTGGCACTGGGGCCGGCGTTCTCGATGGCCTGGGGCGTCTTCGCAGGGATCTTGCCTTCTAGGGCGTCACAGACCTCTCGTGGGCCTTGGGGTCGGTCATCGGGGTCACGCCGCAGGAGCGCCTCGATGGTCTGGGCCAGGTCGGGCGGCAGATCAGGGCGAAGCTCGGAGATCGGAGTCCACGCTTCGTCGAGCTGCTGCTGTAGGCCACCCATGGGATGCGCGGGGTCGAAGGCCGGACGACCGGTCGCAGCCAGGTACAGGATCGCACCGAGTCCATAGAGATCGGAACGGGGGTCGGCCCGCTCGCCGGCGTAGACCTCGGGGGCGGCATAGCCGGCGGTGCCGAGCAGACCTGTGGTGCGGCTGCGCTGGAGCTGGGTCACGCGGGCGAGGCCGAAGTCTGTGAGGACCGCTTGGCTCGGATCGGAGCCCAGAAGCACATTATTCGCGGTGATGTCCCGGTGGAGTACCCCGGCGCGATGGGCGGTCGACAACACGGTGGCCACGCGCAGGCCCAGCGCTCGGACCTCGTCGGCGGACAGGGGCCCGCTCGTCGCCACTCGCTCGCTCAGCGTCTGGCCCGGATGGAAGGGCAGGGCCAACGCCAGCCCTTGCTCTAGGGAGTGCAGCTCGTAGGGGACCAGCGCTCCAGGGTGCCTCACGACCGTCGCGGCCTGGACCTCGCTCCGCATACGTCGGCGGACGCCAGGGTCGCTTGCCAGGTGGGGGTGCACGATCTTCAAGGCGATCCGATGGTCGCGGATCCGATCGGTGGCCAAGTAGACGGTGGCCGTGCCGCCACGCCCGACGACGCCGAGGATCTCGAATCGCTCGTCGAGCACGGTACCTGGGGATAGTTCGGCCATATCCACAGCCTAGTCCGGGGGGGCCGACCCACCACCATCGGGTGCCGGTCTCGCGGGATCAGCGGTCGCGCAAGTAGGCCGCGAGTGCGGTGTCTCGTTCCTCCAGTCGAGAGGGATCGTCCAGCAAAAGCGCGGCCGCGGGTCCTCGAAGGTCGGCAAGGAGTTGGCCGCGAACGCCGCTGTCCTGCACGAGGCTCGCCGCTGTGAGCCTGGCGTCGGCGAGCCCGTCGAGGGGAGCGCCCGCCTGTTCGAGCATCTCGAAGTGCTCTAGCGCGTCCTGCACGCGACCATCGGCCACCGACACCATGGCTCGGGTCGCTTGGACCCGCCACGCGTGCCCCGGGGGCGGGGAGGTCATGCTGTCGAGCAGATCTTCGGCGATGACCGGCTGTCCGGACACCACGGCTCGACCCGCCCACAGCAGCAGCTCGGCGTCGCGACCCGGTGTGCGCTCGGGCACAAAGAGCAGCAGCTCATAGGAGCTCTCGACGGATTCTTGGCGTTGGCCTAGCGCCCACATGGCGACGGCTTCCGCGAGTTGGGCCCGCCCGGATTCGCTGTCGCTCAGGTAGGTAAGGTAGCGCTTCGCGGTGTCTGCGACGATGACATCATCGCCCGAAGCGGCGCGTTGTAACAGCGGAACAGCGACGTCGGATTCGGCGTCTGCCAGGTGCACTTCCGCGGCCATCACCAAACCGGCGGGTATGTCGGAGCGCACGCCATGGCGCTGTACGCCGTCTAGATCGCCACGTCGCTGGGCCACGAGCGCTCGGCGCAGGTGCAACGCAGGCTGTTGCGCGGGGCTCGCCACGTCGAGGGCGCGGGCCAGCTCCGCATCAGCCTCGTCGAGCTGGCCCTTGAGCAGGTGGGCATAGGCGAGGGCTGCGGCCACGTCCACGTCCTCTGGCGCCTGTGTGGCCGCCTCTTCAAAGGCGGCGAATGCGGCGTCGAAGTCCTGTGCGTGCAGCGCCTCCCGACCGGCTGCCAGGGCCTGTGGAGGGCCAGGGTCTCCCGATAGACTCCACGCCACGGCGGCGACAGCGCCCACGGCGGCGACCAGGAGGCTCGCGGCCAGCAGGGTGACCATGCCCATGGCCATCCAGGGC
>JBGCER010000613.1:0-2858 GCA_045106515.1 Myxococcota bacterium | reverse complement strand
GTCCGGTCATAACTGACTTAATACTGGAGGCCTAGTGCCCGTCGACGTCACCTACCGGCTGCCCAAGGGCGCCGATCCGAGCGTGCTTGGACGCAAGATCGCCATCGGCCAGACCGCCGGTACGTGGAATGCCCAGTGGCAGCACCGCAGCGGTAGCTTTGAGCAGCACCTGGCCACGGTGATCCGCACGTCCGAAGGGGTCGATGGACACCCCCTCGCCACCGTGCGCTTCCCCGACGTGGACTTGGAAGGCGACCTTGGAAGCCTTCTAACGCTGATCTTCGGCAAGTACTCCATGGCCGGCCCACTCAAGGTCGTCGACATCGCGCTGCCCGGCGACTTTGGCCGGTGGCCCGCGCTCGGCCTCACCGGCCTGCGCGACCGCCTCAGCGTACACGGACGCCCATTCGTCATGGCCATATTCAAGCCAGCGCTTGGCTTATCGGCCGCCGAACATGGCGAGGTCTTGCACGAGGTCGGCATGGCTGGGCTGGACCTGATCAAGGACGACGAGATCATGGCCGACTTGGCGGCCGCCCCCACCCTCGATCGATTGCACGCCGGCAAGCAGGCCCTCGACAGGGTCGAAGAGGCCACGGGAAGACGCCCTTTATACGCCTTGAACCTCACGGGTGGAGGACACGACCTTGTGAGCCGGGCCCGCGAGTTCGAAGACGCAGGCGCCGAAGCCCTGCTGATCAACGGCCTCACCTATGGGTGGCACACCGTGGAGCAGGTGCGCGACGCTGTCGACCTACCCATCCTCTTGCATCCCAGCTTGGCAGGCGCACTCTGCGGCGCCCCCGATCACGGCCTGTCCTACCGAGCCGTGCTGGGAACGCTGGCGGCACATAGCGGCGTCGACGCGGTGCTCTACCCCGCGCACTACGGCAGCCTGCCCTTCGATCCGGCGGAAGAAGCTGCGATCCGAGACGCGCTCCGAGCCCGAAACGTGGCGCCGGTGCCGTCCGCGGGGATCCACCCCGGCGTCGTGCCTCGCGCCCTCGCGGACTACGGATCCGACGTCGTACTCAACGCGGGTACCGGCATCATGGACCACCCCAGCGGCCCCGCCGCCGGCGTCCGGGCCTTCTTCGAGGCCCTCGAACGCGTCGAGAGCGGGGCCCCGTTCACCGCCGACGCGTGTCCGGATGGACCCCTAAAAACGGCTCTTCAAACCTGGGGAGTTGCCTAGTGCATTCACGCGCGATCTTCTGTGACTTCGACGGCACCATCAGCGCCGGCGAGACCTTCGTCCACGTGCTGCGAACCTACGCACCTGCGGCGTCGGCGGTGACAATCCCGAAGATCCACGGCTTCGAAGTCAGCCTGCGCGACGGGGTGACCCAGATGCTCCAGACCATCCCCTCATCGGTGTACGACGAGGCCATCGCCAGCGCGGATGACGTGCCACTCCGCGACGGGCTGGCCGAGATCGTCGACTGGAGCCGGGGCCACGGCATCCCCTTCATCGTGGTCAGTGGCGGCCTCGAAGACATGGTGCGGCGCAAGCTCGGCGTCATCGCTGATCGGGTCACGGCGGTTCACGCCGTGGGGATCGACCGCAGCGGGCCCAACTGGCGAGTGGTCTCGCCATGGGCCGACGACGTGGAGTTGGTGGCCAAGGTCCGAGTGATGAACCACCACGCCGCCTCCGAACGCGTCGCGATCGGCGACTCCACCACCGACGTTCGGATGAGCCAAGTGGCCGAGGTGGTCTACGCCCGCGACCGGCTCTGCGGCCAGCTCGACGAGCGCGGCGTGTCCTACCAACAATGGACCGACTTCCATGACATTCGGCGACGCCTCGCCCAACGTTGGGGGCTGCGTGCCGACTCCTGATTCCACCGACCTACGCCACCAGCTCGCCGCCATCGGCGCCCGCTTCTACCAGCGTGGCTGGATGCTCGGCACCGCCGGAAACCTGTCCGCCCGCCTGCCCGACGGCACGTTTTGGGTCACGGCCAGCGGCGTTGACAAGGGTCAGATGACCTCCACGGACTTCCTGCGCATGACCGTCGCCGGTGAGGTCGTAGAAGCCCCTGCGGGTCGCCGGCCATCCGCAGAGACCTCGCTTCATCAGAGCATTTATGGGTGGAGCGACACCCATCACGCGTGCCTGCATGTTCACGCCCTAGCGGCCAACCTACTGACCCGGATGTACCCCGGCGATATTCCCCTGCCCCCCATCGAAATGCTTAAAGGACTGGGTGTGTGGGATGAAGAGCCAAGAGTGGTCGCCCCCACCTTCACCAACCACGCGCACGTGCCGGACATCGGCGCTGCAGTATCCGCTAGGTTCGCCGACAATCCTCCCCAGGTGCCCTTGTTCGTGATCCGAGATCACGGCATCACCGTGTGGGGTCAAGACCTGCGAGAAGCGGCCAATCGTGTGGAATGTGCGGCGTATATCCTGGACTATGCGGTTCAGAGCCACCAGCTCGGCACGGTGTGGTGGGGGTAGCGCTCTGTCCGTTCATCCGGGCTCGTCGAGCAGACCGAGCACATTGCTCACCGACACCACGTTGGGATCCAACAGCAAACGCTCAGCGACGGTCACCGCGCTGAGCCCGCTGCCGCGCGTAAGCTGAACCATCACATTGTGAGAATTCGGCGAAAGCGTGCCATTCAGGCCGGTATTTTCGATCCACTCTACGCATTGATCGAGGCTCAGGTTGCCGAGTTGCACCTCGACCTGGGGCTGCAACGCCACCGTATGGGTCTGCCAGGTCAAGAGCGGCCCCGCCGAAGCCACATTGGGCGTGGCGCGCAGTCGATACAACAAGGCCGCGCGCTTTTGGGCGGTGAGCGGCTCCCCGGTCGGCCTGAGTTGTAGCTCCCGAGAAAGGCAAGGGCCC
>JBGCER010000612.1:0-7835 GCA_045106515.1 Myxococcota bacterium | reverse complement strand
ACCCACGAATTCGGTCCCGCGCAGGGCTTCCCAGGACCCCATCTGCATGATGATGGAGGGAGGTTGAGCCCGAAAGGACATCTGCTCGGCCTGAATTCCGTGAAAGCCCAAGGTATGCCCCATCAGCTGGACCCAGCTGTGACATTCGCCGTGTTGGGTGATCAACATGCCTTGGGCCCAGGCGCTCGTATCTATGGATTCGTAGTAGTACAGCGGGGCATCATCGCGAGCCCGACGCACCTCCCTGGTGGCAAACTCCGACCAAATAGCGTCGATGGCCTCGTCGGTGGTCGTGGTTCCAACCGCCGCACACGCCAGGTTCAACGCCGTGTGATGCATCGAAGCATTCTTGACTGGCGCCGCCCGAGAGATGTGGAGTTCGTGGGTGGTGGCGTCGCTAAACAGGGTTCGGCCCCGCTGCGTATCGAGGGTCCACTCGATGTTGAGGACGCCGCAGTACGGTCCTCCCGGCAGGGCGCTAGACGAGAGTTCGACGGTTTTTTCGCCAGCTTCACCCGACACCACCCCGCTCCATTGCAGCGTTGTTCCATCGCCTAGCGTCCCCGAGGCGGTCAGCGTCAGGTCTTCGTCGATGGCCTCTTCGATGCTCTGTTCGATGGTCAACACCGCCGTGAGGGAGGCCATCGCTCCATCCGAGAAGGCCAAGGGCGCGCCACCCTCGACGTACTCGACCGGTGTTGTCGAAGCAAGATAGGGGTTACTCGCCAGGAATCGCTCCCCAACCGCCCAATCGGCGCCGGTGACTCGGCCATAGCCATCGAGCTCGACCGCGTGCTTGTCTGGCCCGCCAAAATCTAAGCTTACGAGGGCAATCCCGTCGAGTTCACTACGGCTGCAACCGGCGGCGCCAAGCGCGAGCACAGGAAGGACGATCGATACAGAGAAAGGTAAACACCAACGCATGGGACTCCTCAAGCGCTCGAGACAAGCGCGACACAATGCAGGTCAATTTCCCCCTAGGTGGACCTACTGCAGAAAAATGTTAACCCATTGGGAGAAAAATTTTCAGCCCTGCCGTCGAGCTTCCTTTTGGGTGCATCGAGGATCGAGGGATGGCGCCACCAAACGGGCTGGGCACCGAGTCAAGACCTGGTTGGACTGCCAGCGCCAGCCCTGGCGAGAGCCATCTCCAGCCGCTGCTGGACTACGCCATCGCCACACCGTTGCAACCCATCGGCCGCGCACCAAACAGGCACGGCATTTCGATCAGGTACGCCTCATCGGCGTTGAATGTGCTGCACCCCCGGTAGACCCCGTCGCTGCACGTGGGCATGTACGTTGCCATATCGCAGGGCTCGGAAGGGCCGGGAGAAGCCTTGAGGCGCAGGCCGTCATCGGCTGGACCACCGACGTTGCAGGCGAAAGAGGGAAGGAGGACCAAAAAAAAAGAAGGTCACGGCCAAAATGGGGGTTTGTTGGTTCATGGGAGGAGCGTACCAAAGACGGGGGAGTTCGACCGAACCTGAGATCACCCTCCACTCCGGGCAGGATTGCCTAGCCGCCGGCGGTCTCGGTTTCGCAGCAGGTAGGGCTGGACGCCTCCACCCAGCGCCGCCCAACACCCTACTCAAACACCGTCATAAAATAGTTGTGCCGGTAGCCGCTGTAGCTCCAGGGAGCGCCGAGCGACGTGGGGAAGGCCGCAGAAGCGCTCATATTGACGACGTAGACCGTGTTCTTGCTGCTATTCGCTCCGTGATAGCCGATGGAGTCGGAGACCACCATCAACCAGTAGGTCCCCGCCGCGATCTTGGTGGCCGGAACCGAGAAGGTGTTGTGTCCCACAGTGATGCCCTGCAAACCACTCCCGACGACCAACGCCGAAGGCTGACCCGCAACGTCGGTGTACAGCGCGATCTTGCTGTTCGCCTTCGCCTTCTTGGCGATGATGCCCAGCTCGACCACCGTCACGTCCTTAGTGACCACGACGGGGTGGCCGATAAGGTAGTCGGGAGCCACGGAGGACGTCCACGAGAATTCTCGCCAGTACCCCATCGTATAGGTATAATCTGCAATATCGAAAGAGGCCTCGACGGCGGTGGTCGCCGCGGTGCCATCGGTGGCGGTCACCGAGCAGGTGAAGCTATCCGCCAGATCCTGGTCCGCTGCCGGCACCGTGTCATCGGTCTCGAACACCGTGTCGGGACCGTCCGCTCCGGTGAAGCCGCTGGGGTAGGCCGTGCCATCCCCCTCCCAAGTGATGGTGTAAGTCACGGTATCCCCGTCGGCATCCACCGCGTCCTCGACGATGACGCAGCTCGCGTCCTCATCGCCGAAGGTCCATGTCGGGTCGATCGCGACCTCGGGCAGACTCGGCGGAGAGTTGATCACCGTGACCGCCGTCGAGGCCAGGGCCGCGCCGCTCAAGGCGTCATCGCTAGGCGTGACGCTGACCGAGACCGTGTCGCCCTTGTCGAAGTAGCTCGCCCCGTCCAGACTCGGGCCGCTCGCGCCGGCGACGACCGTGCCGTTGACCGACCATTCGAAGGCGTAGGACACCGTATCCATATCCAGGTCCGACGACTCGACAGCGGCGGAGACCACATCGTTCGTCATCGGAGAAGTTGGCGAAAGGGCTACACTATCGACGATGGGTGCAGTATTCACGATCCCGGTCGAGGCCACCCCACGCTCGCCCTCCAAGCGACCATCGCCGGCCCAGACCTCGACCCGCCAGGCCTGGTCCCGCAGCGTGCGCTCGGCAGGTACTGTCGCCTCGGTCAGGTCGGGGACGAGCACATCATCGAGGTACCACGCATACGTGGTCGTCAGCGTATCCCCTTCGGCATCGGTGCTGGCCTCGACAATCTCCGCCACGAGAGGCTCATCGGTGGCCGGTCCCTCGGCGAGGCGGACGACCGGAGCGGTGGGGGGCCCATTGACCAACAGCTCGATCGAGTCCTCGCTGTAGAAGCCATCGCTATCGGTCGCCCGCAGCGTGATCCGGTGCGGTCCCCGCGGCAGGGTGTCGGTACTGGCCACGACCGTCCCCGACTCGTCCGATGGTCGCGTCCACAGCACGCCGATCGCGTCGGTACGCCACTCGACGACGAGGTCGGCAGGAGCATCGGTGTCGTCCGATACGAGGCCGGACAGGGCGATCATCTCGCCGATGTCCTCGATAAACCCGGTCCCGGGGGAGGTGATCTGCACGCTCGGCGGGTTGCCGAGGGTATAGAGCAAGCTGGTTTCGCAGAGGGCGCCGAGCTCGTCGGTCGCGCTGAGGCTCAGGCGATGGGTGCCATCCGAGAGCGCACGGCTCATTGTCGCGAGCCCGTCCGCGTCGACCTCAAGCGCGCCCAGATCACCATCGAGGTCCGAGCTCAAGGCCACGGTGAGCGCCTGAGCGCCAATGTCGACATCGCCGACTTCGACGCCGATCTCGATGGTGCTCCCACTCAGCGAGGAGAGCCCATCCGACGGGCTGGTGAAGCGGCATTTCGGCGGCGTATTCGTCGCCGCAACATCCAGGGCGACGCTCGCCGTCACGATGTCCTCACGGGGATCTTCCACCTCGATCGAGAGCACGTGCAGTCCCGGACTCAGGCTGAGTTCTCCCGCGATATTCCCGGACTCGTCGATGTCCTGGGGACCGGAGATCAGACCATCCCGATCGCTAATCCAGCGGACGATGAGCTCGGAACGATCGTGATTGTCATCCGTGACCCTGGCCGACACGGCGATGGGCAGATCCGCGTAGAGCGCGGGGTCGGTGGGCGCGTCCAACGTGACGCTGGGGAGCGCGTTCGCGCATCCCACGAGGGCGGTAGTGACGACAATAGCGGTAAGGCGGTGCATAGGCGCTCCAAAGCGGACAGAGGTCCTATGCAAACATCTTACACACCGAGCCTCCACTGTGGGTTTCAGTCTGTTTCAGTCGGTGGGTCGACCCCTCGCCTTCCCCACACCCGTCGCACCGGATGCCGCCCGTGTGCTTGAAGAACGTGGGGATGCCATACTCGCGGTGCATCCCCTCGTACCCGGCGCACGAGGCCGCGCCCCGTGGCAGCGCGCGCGACCGAGACTGCCCGCTCCCTTGCCCTACCCCCAGGCAGCGACGACGTTACGCCCGATGATGATGCGGCCCCCGAGGACGCTGAAGGTGCTCCCAGCCGCACTCGCCAACACGCGGGGGGAAGCCCGCGCCCTCATCGGGGATGAACCCGGCGCGCAAGAGCGGGTCGACTGGGTCAGGTGAAGGTGATTATCCCAATTTGGACCGTGCTTGCAGCGTGTGCCTCTTGGGTTTCGAGGAACCTTCGCCACTCGATGCGGTCAACCAAGCCATGTTGATGTTCATCGCCTCTCTCGCCCTCGCCGAAGCGCCGCCTCCCATCATCGAGCGCGCGGTGCAGGCCGCCGAAGCAAAGATTGGGACTCCATTCCGATGGGGTGGCCGAGACTCCTCGAAACGTCCGGGGTTCGACTGCCAGGGGATCGTCTTCGTCCCCTTTGGCCGCACGCTGGGCGTCTCATGGACCCGCTACCCGTGGGATCCCTCGGTGACCGTTTCGAGCGGGATGTTGGGCAAGCCTGTGGCTGGGGTGTCCGGAAAACTCAGGGCCGAGGTGGACCCCAATCTGCTGCGCCGAGGGGACGTACTCTACTTCGCCATCGCCCACCTTGACATTGACGATGATGCGCTACTGGTTCGAGACAACGTCGAATACCGAGCCTGGCACACGGGCCTCTACGTCGGCGATGGCGTCGTCCTGCACGCCGATCCGGCCTCGACGGTGCGCACGCAGTCGCTCATGGGCATCTCATGGGATGCGCTGGTCGTGACGCGGCCCACGGCCAACATGCCGCGCTGGTCGGCTCGCCGCGACAATCGGGATCCCTGAGGGAGTCCGGTCCGATAAGCTCCGGCCAGCCTGGAGCGCCCATGCGAACCCTCGCCCTCCTGCTTGTCCTGGGAGCCTGCACGAAGATGCAGGACGATGACTGTTGCCTGGCCGGGGACACCGACACCGACACCGACACCGACACCGACACCGACACGGAACCAGACTGCGCATCCATCACCACCTTCGAGGATGGTCAGTCGCCCACGCGCTTCCTGTACGTTGATGCCGCGGGCGATGATCGCAGCGGCGATGGTTCCGCTGGAGCGCCCTTCGCATCGGTAGAACAGGCCGTCAGAGACGCCACTCCAGGCACGGCCATTCGCGTGCGCCCAGGCACCTACAGCGCCAACTACGTCGATGGCCTCCGGGGGCGAGCGGACGCCCCTATCTGGATTGGCGGCGAGCCCGGCCAGGCACGGCCGGTCTTCGCCGACGCCGGCGAGGGAATCCACCTGACGCGGGTCAGCCACGTCATCTTGCACGACGTGGAAGTGCGGGACACCCGAGCCAATGGAATCAACATCGACGACGGCGGCGAAACCAGCAATCCACTGGCGACACACCACGTCATCGTGCGCAACGTAGACGTGCACGACATTGGCGGCTCGGGCAACCAGGACTGCATCAAGCTGTCGGGCCTCTACGACTATTGGGTGCTGGACTCGACGATCGCGCGATGTGGCGGCGGCAACAGCGGCAGCGGCGTGGACCACGTGGGCTGCCATCGCGGGGTCATCGGGCGCAACCTCATCCAGCAGACCTCCGGCAGCGCCGTTCAGGTCAAAGGCGGCTCCACAGACGTGGACGTTCGCTGGAATCACATCATCGATCCCGGTCAGCGCGGCATCAATATGGGAGGCAGCACAGGCTTCGAGTTCTTCCGGCCCCCCCTGACCGAAGCGGGCGACAACTCCGAGGCCTCCCGAGTGCGGGTACTGGGCAACCTCTTCGAGGGCGGCTTGGCCCCCCTCGCCTTCGTCGGGTGCGTGGACTGCGAGGCCTCCCACAACACCATCATCGATCCCGAGCGCTGGGTGATGCGCATCCTCCAGGAGACGCGTTCCACCGAGACCTATGCCTTCGCGACCGCACGAGATGGGGTGCTACGGAACAATCTGGTTGTGCTGGACCGAGGCACGATTTCGCGCTGGGTCAACGTGGGAGACGGCACGGAGCCCGACAGCTTTCAAGTGACCAACGACCTTTGGTACGCGCGCGATGCCCCGACAGAACGCCCGGATCCGCCGGGAGTCCTCACCGGATTCATCGTCGGGCAGGATCCGGGGCTCGACGCCAACTTCGTGCCCTCTTCCACGGGTCCTGCGGCCGGTGCTGGCGTGGCGACACCTCTAAAGGGCGACCGGAATGGTGCTTGTTATGCCGATCCTCCAACACTGGGTAGCGTAGAGGTTCGCTGAACCGGAGTCGGGTTCCAGTACATCTCCTGGGAGGACCTGGAGCCCATCAACGCGTGGCTCGACTGAAGGGCGAAAACGGTTGGTACATCACCGACTACAACGGCCCTGCCAAATTGACCTGGCTCAGTTCCCCAAAAGGGTCGCGGCCTCCGACGCCGTTTCCGTCGAGGTCCACGGCAGCAATATCGGCGTCGCGCCCATGTACTCCGACTGGGACGGTCAGCTCGGCCTGTTCTCGGGCGACGACCGGGTGGTAAGCCTCGACGTGGACCGGGCACTGACGGTGATTCAGCCCGAGGCAGACGAAGCCCGAGGCGAGGTCTGGGCCCTGGACGCCCGCAATACGTACATCGAGTTCGCCAATGACCTCACCGTCATCGACGGCCAGTGGGGTACCGACGGCGGCCTTGACGGCGGCTGGTCCGTGCTTGGCGAAGTCGCGGTCGCGTAGCCGGCCGAGCGGGGGCAGGCCTCCGTGGCCGAGCCCACGCCTCTTCAGGATGATGTGCAGCCCGTCCACCTCGACGTTGAACACCTCGACGTCACCGTGCACAACCCGTCGCTCCACGACCTCCGACCGGACGCCATCGGCCCACAGCGCGTCACCGGGCTCAAGGTCCTCCAAGTCCACCCAGCGCTGTGCGTCTGGGGACCAGAACGGGTGCTCGGGGGTGGCTTCGAGGGTGTGCTGGGTGCCGTCTTCGCCGCGGATCGTGAGGACGTGGGTCGCGGGGGCGACGCGGCGGTGGGGCTGGCGGACGCGGGTGAGGGCCTGGCCGGTGGGGTGTACGGCCTCGATGTGCCCGTCGCCCCGGGTGTCATAGAGCCAGCCTTGGAAGGCGACGCGGGTGCCGGGTGACACGGTCTGGAGGCGGGCCGGGCGGAGGTCGCTATCGTCGAGGACGAGGACCCAGTCGCTGGCGGTGGGGGGCCGAGGGTCGTCGACGTCGGTGAGGGTGGCTGTGGCGTGGTCGAGGTCGGCGTCATCGACCGGTCCGAGCGAGACGAAGCCGTCGGGGGCTCGGCGATACAGCGCCGCGTCGAGCCGGAAGGTCTCGCCGTCGCCGACCTGCTCAAGCCACTGGGCGTCCCAGCTCAGGGTGCGGGGGTCGAAGGTGTCGACGGAGACGCGGCGTGAGGCCCCATCGGGGCGAACCAGGTCGGCCGCTTGAACGAGGTGTGAGGTCGTGGCCGGGTTGGCCGGCCCCATCGTCTCGCCGGGGTCGGCGCACGACAGGGGCAGGGTGGCGGCGAGCAGGGCCGTGAGGAGGAGGGTGAACGCGGGGGCCCGTCTACGTCGGGCGGCGACGGCGAGGGCGGCTAGGGCGGTGAACAGCCACGTCCAGGGGGAGGCGGCGGTGTGGCAGGTGCTGGCTGCCGGTTCGGAGGCGATGGGGTGCCAGCCGGTGGGAGGCTGAGCCCGATCGATGTCGGGGTCATCGACGGCTTCGCTGATGACGACGTCGCCTGCGCGCAGTTCGTCGATATCTGTGGTGCCAGACGGGGTGCGAACGGGGGTGTCTTCAACGAAGCACAGGCGGCAGGGGAT
>JBGCER010000611.1:0-18434 GCA_045106515.1 Myxococcota bacterium | reverse complement strand
TCGCCAGGGAAGTCGGGGCCGTGGAACGGGAACGTGGACTGTTTGATAATCAGGTAGTTATCAACACTTTCTAGCTCGTTGTCGGTTCCGAAGCCGAAGAGGTTGTTCTCCCCTTTCGCGCTCGCGTAGACCCACCGGCGCTGATCGCGGCTGAATGGGCGTTCTTCGTCGTTATTGGTGACGATGTACTGGCGTAGTTCTGGACCGAACCGCTCTAGGATGTAGCGGAGGTGACCCACGACCGGAAAGTTGTGCAAGATGGCGTGGGTCTTTTGTACGAACAGGTCGTACACCGCGATGAAGACCAGGAATACACAGAAGAGCGCCAGCAGTCCTGCCGGGATGAGCAGCAGAAGCAGGATGATTCCATCGAGCATAGGGACCTCCGACGAGCGCCATTGTGCCACGGTGTTCCATCGGCACGGAATCGGCTCCCCCGAGGGTCGGACAGCGCGACCCCTATTTGGGAAGCCCTTCGTCGCTCAATGGGCTGACGTCCAACAGCTCAAGGCCGGGCGCCTGTGACACAGCATAGTCAAGCTTCCACGATGTTTCTGCGAGCACAACCCACCGCTCGTCTCGGTCGGTGACCAGGACGAAGTCCGAGCGTTTGCGCAGCCAGTCGAGGCCGGCTTGGGTTCCACCCACCCAGCGCGCGCATGTGAACTCGGACGGGAGGAGCTCTGCGGTGACCCGATACTCGTTTTTGAGGCGCTCCTTGAGCACCTCGAACTGGAGCAATCCGACGGCGCCCAGGTACGGGTCCGCCGGGCCCAGGCCTTCGCGGATGAACATCTGAATGGTGCCTTCTTGGGAGAGCTGAAGTAGACCATTGGACAGGTGTTTTCGGCGGGTGGGGTCCTTGAGCTTCACCCGCGCGAAGTGCTCGGGAGCGAAGCGCGGAATTCCCTGGAACTCTAAGTTGCCGCCCGTGGAGAGGGTGTCGCCAATGCGCAGCTCACCAGGGTCGTATAGGCCGACGATGTCGCCTGGTGCGGCATCCTCGACAATGGCGCGTTCGCTGGCCATGAAGCTGTGGGGTTTGGCCAGCTTGATGGTCTTGTCGGTCCGGGCCAAGTTCACAGCCATGCCGCGCTCGAACGCCCCGCTAACCACGCGCATAAAGGCGATTCGGTCGCGATGGCGGGGGTTCATGTTCGCCTGAATCTTGAAGATGAACCCGGAGAAGTCTTCGTCTAGCGGGTCGCGCTCGCCGGCGATCGTGGGCCGCGGGCGAGGCGGTGGCGCCAGGTCTGCGATGGCGTTGAGGATGGGCCGAACACCAAAGTTGGTCATGGCCGAGCCGAAGAAGAACGGTGTGACGTCGCCTGCGAGGAAGTCCTCAATAGACCAGGGGTCTCCGGCCATCTCCAGGAGTTCAAGCTCCTCTCGAACCTCGTCCGCTCTCTCTTCACCCAAGATTTCGGTGAGCTCTGGGTCGTCGAGGTGCAGGGTTCGCTCCATCGCCATCTCGACGCCGCCCGGCTTGCCCTTTTCATACAGGGTCACCTCGCGACTGATGACGTTGACGACGCCGACGAAGTCTCGACCTTCGCCGATGGGCCAGTTGAACGGCACCGTGCGGATGTCGAGCGACTGGGACACGCTGTCGAGCAAGTCCAACGGGGCCAAGCCGGGCCGGTCCATCTTGTTGACGTAGGTGAGGACCGGCAGCTTGCGCATCCTGCAGACTTCGAACAATCGCAGGGTCCGCGGCTCGACGCCCTTGGCGTTGTCCACGAGCATGACTGCGGAGTCGACGGCGGCGAGCGTGCGGTAGGTGTCTTCCGAGAAGTCGGCGTGGCCCGGCGTGTCCAGCAGGTTCATCCGACGGCCGACATAGTCGAACTGCAGAACGGACGAGGTAATGGAGATACCCTTTTCTTTCTCCATTTCCATCCAGTCAGACACAGCGTGTCGAGACGCCTTGCGCGCCTTGACCGCTCCTGCCATGTGCAGGGCGCCGCCGTAAAGCAAGAGCTTCTCAGTGAGCGTGGTCTTGCCGGCGTCGGGGTGCGAGATGATCGCGAATGTGCGGCGGCGCTCGGCCTCGGCGGCGAGGTCCATGGGGGGTCTCCGGGCAGGGCGGCTCGGTAACCCGGCAGGAGGCTACCGCCGCCGGTAGCTGTGCGGTCCGCCCTTGGTAGGGTGGTCCCGGAGGCGCGATGACAGAGGGTGCCAGGCCTCGCTGGTGGGCTTTAGGACTGGGCGTTCTACTTGTATTTGTGCTGATAGTGGGCCTGGTATGGGTGCCTCGCGGACCCTCTGAATTCGCCTATGCACCGTTTGACCTCGCGTGGCCATGGGGCATGGGTCGTGGCTTCGAGGTCGCAGAGTTGTTGAGCTATGGCGTTGGCCTTGGCGCCTCCTTGCCTGCGGTCGGCCTGCTCGCGTGGGGCCTGGAGCCCCTGATGCCCACGCGCGTCCGAGGCGTTCCGGCCCGTTGGGCGGCGGTGGTGTCCGCTGCCGTGGCGGTGTTGTCGACCGGGGCGCTTCTACTGGTGGGCGGTCGGTCGATCGTGCCGGATGAACTGTCTTATGCCGAGCAGGCTCGCGGCTATGTGCAGGGCTACCTCCTGGTTCCCGCTCCAGAGGGCCTCTTTGTAGAGGCGTTCGATATTCTGAGTCCAACCGGGGGAGGGCTGGCGTCTAAGTACCTCTTTGGCGAGGCCTTGGTCCAGATGCCTGGTGTGCTCGTGGGCCTACCGGGGCTGCTGCATGTGCCGATGCTCTTGCTGGCGTGCTGGGCCATCTGGCGGGCGGCCACCCTCCATGGGGGGCCGGGGATCGGTGCGCTGACGCTGTCGATGATCGGGCTCTCGCCGATGCTGCTGTGGTCGTCTGGCACGGGCCTATCGCACACGCCTGCGTTCGCAGCCATGGCCTTGGCCGCCCTTGGTGAAGCGTGGGCGCTGCGCGGCCGTCCCTGGATGGGTGCGCTGATGGTCGGCCTGGGGGTTGGGCTGTGCGGGGTGGTGCGGCCTCAAGTTGCGGTGCCTGTCCGCGGCGTCCTCTGCCTCTTTACCTGGTGGCACCTTCGTAAGAGCCGGCCGGCGGCGTTGTTGGGGCTGGTCGCGATCCCCATGCTCACCGGCGGCCTCATCGCGGTCTACAACGTCTACGTCACGGGACATCCCACACGGCTGCCGTGGTCATTGACGGGGGAGTCCTTCGGCTTTGGCTTCCCCATCCCGGGTTCGGGCCACTACCATGGGCCCTGGCAGGGTCTTCAGAACGTTCTGACCAATGGCGTGCGCCTGTCCGTGTGGTGGATGGGGTGGCCCTCCGTCTTGGCGGCGGTGGCCCTCTTTGCCACGGTCGGTCGACGGCTCGGGTCTTTGCGCAGCTGGGTTTGGGCCGGAGTTGCCGAGCTCGTGTTCTTGTTTGGGTACTTTGCACCTGGAATTTATGATGTGGGGCCCGTCTACGCCATGGAGTGCACCTTGGGCTTGGCCGCCATCGGTGCGTGTGGAATTGCGGGGCTCTACGACCGGCGGCCGCGGTTGGCTGTCTCCTTCGTCGTCACCTTCTTGGCCGTGGCCTGGCCCACCACGTGGATGTGGGGCGGCCTAAGGTTGGACCGCTTGCTCGACCGGGTGCATGAGCCCGTGCAGCAAATGCTGGCCGCCACGCCGCCGACCCAGAGCCTCGTGCTCGTCGAGACCGATTGTTTGGGGCACTTGGCCATGGGTTCGATCATGACCACCGTCGGGGAGCGTCGACGAACGGCCGCTGCGCCGCGGGTGATCGTGCCGCGTCCGGAACCCGAGCACCTAGACGAGTTTCTGGCGTTTTATGGTGAAAGAGACTGCTTTTACGCCTCTCGCTCTGCTAGCACCGCGAAGGTGTCTGTGCTGCCGTGCGCGGACGCCCAAGGTCCGCTTCACCGGCCGCGATTCACGACGCAGAAGGCGGGTCTGTGTCCGAGGGTCCGCACCTACGCCGAACGATGGGGCCTACGCGCCGAGATCGGGCCCAGCGCTCCGGAGAAGCGCTAGCGTGCACCGGTCCTGCACCACGTCCAACCCTGCGTCTACCAGTGTTTTTGTCACCGCATCATTGCGGATCCCGAGCTGAAACCACACGAGCTCAGGCCCGAGCGCGATCAGCTCATCCACATGCCCCTGCAAGTCCTCGGCCCGCCGAAAGACGTCGACGAGGTGCACCGGTTCGTCGATCTCAGCGAGCGACGCGCGAACGGTCTCGCCGAATAGAACCTGACCCTTGTATCGAGGATTGACGGGGATGATTCGATACCCCTGCTCGACCAGGTAGGCTGGAACGTAGTGGGCGGGCTTGGCGACGTTGGCGCTCACTCCGAGCACCGCGATGGTCTTGGCTGCGCGTAGGCGGACGAGGGCCTGCTGCCTATCGGTGATCTCTGGCATGGGGTGCTCTCGGATAGATCGGTTTTTACCGAAAAAGTAGAACCTTGCGCGCCGTGAAGTTCCAGCCGAACACGACGGCCGTGCTCACGATCTTGGACACGGGGTACCAGACGCCAAGGCCCCCGGTGAGCGCCCATAAGATGCCCTCGTTGAACACCAGCCCGAACACGCCGATGGTCGTGAACAGCGCGAACTCGGCCCACGGCTTGTCGACGGCTCGTCGGTTAAACACCCACCCGATCGACAGCACATAGTTGGTGATCAAACCCAACAAAAAGGCGATCGCGGCGGAGCCGAGGTAGGGGATGCCCGCCAGCTCAGTAAGCGCAATCATCGCACCAAAGTCTACGACAAACGCCAGACCTCCCACCACCACATACCGTGCGAGCTGTGTCCACAGATGGTCGGTGCGAGACAGCAACCCGCCCGGCACCGTCGCCTCTGTGGGCTCGGTGGTTGGGGCTTGGGTCACCGAGGCGCCTTGTCTTTGCGGATCTCGTGGTACTCGGTGTCGGTGTTGACCTGCCACAGGTCGTGCGCGGCGCCTTGGATGTTCTCCACGGCGAGCAGAGCTGTCAGGATGGAGTGGTCGGCATTATTGTACTTAAACATGCCGTATCGGCCCATCGGCTGTAGGTTCTCGAACTTCTTTAAGAAGGCGATGATGGCGTCGAGGTGGGCTTGGTAGCCGGTCCGGTACACGGGGTAGGCCTTTGGCACCCACACGGCGGTGCCGTCGATGACCTTGGCACCCTTGAGCAAGCCCGTCTTCTCCATCTCCGCGGTGCCGAACTTGACGAGTTCCTCCGTGCTCATGTTCCAGATTTCGTCCTCGTCCGAGCAGAAGTATTCCAAGCCCAGCGATGTCTTGCTGGGGTCGGGCACCATGTGGGGTGACCAGTTTTTGAAGTTTTGGATTCGTCCGAGCAGAAGCTCCTTTTCATGGACGTAGATCCAGTTGTCCGGGAAGAGGTCTGGGGCATCGACGATGAGGTCGATGGTCAGCAGGTTCCGGAACGTCAGGGACTCGGCCGCGCGCACGATGTAGTCCGGCGCGGGGGGGTCCAGCGCTTTGATGAGCAGGGTGAGCGGCATGGTGGACAGAAAGGTGTCGCCTTCCACGCGCTCCTGCGTCCCATCGGGCGCTTCGATAATGGCGGCTTTGACGGTAAATCCGTCGCGTTCAACCTTGACGACCTTGCGCTCCATGCGCACGTCTCCACCCAGGTCGCGGGTCTTGTTGAGCATGACGTCGTACATCAGGCCAGGGCCGGTACGCGGGTAGTAGAATTCCTCGATGAGTGAGGTGACAACGTCACGATCCAAACCAGGAACCAGCTTCTTTGCCCGTCGGGTGAGGGCCTTGCGTACCGCCGTGCCCAACTCCATGTTTTTGATCCGCTGGCTCGCCCACTCGGCGCCGATCTCAGTGACCGGGATGCCCCACACCTTTTCGGTGTAGGTGCGGAAGAAGATGTCGAAGAGGCGGTCTCCGAAGCGGTTGCTCACCCACTCTTCGAAGTTCTGCTCATCGCCCCGGTCTCGGAGTCGCGCCTTGGCATAGCTGGCCATGCATCTGGCCGATTCCACCACGCCTAGGTTCTTCAGCGCATTGCTGGCTTTGAGTGGGTAGTCGAAGAACTTCCCGCCGTAGTAGATTCGGCTCATGCGGGGACGCTTGAGAAAGTCGCCTTCAAGCACCTCTTCCCACAGCTCTTGGACTTCGTCGAACTTGGTGAAGAAGCGGTGGCCACCCAAGTCGAAATAGTAGCCGTTGTGGCAGATGGTGCGAGAGATACCACCCACGGTATCTGTCTTTTCGAGCACGATAGGGGTGTCACCATCTCTGGCGAGCACATAGGCGGCGGACAGGCCCGCGGGGCCGGCTCCGAAGATCACGGTCTGGGTCAAAGGTCCTCCGACGTGGGGACCGTAGCAGGCTGCCCCGTGTGCGACGTGACGTCTGGCTTGCGCCGACGCCGGCTCACCCGTGGCTCACGCTGAGCACGATCTTGCCAAAGGTCTCGTTGGTAGCCAAGAGCTTGTGGGCCTGCGCCGCGTGTTCGATCGGCAGGACCTCGCAGATCTGAGGCTCGATCTGCTCAGTCTCGTAGTGCGGCCAGGCTTCGCGTTGGATTCTTTGGATGAGCGCGGCCTTGAACGGGTCCGATCGGCTGCGCAGGGTGCTGCCGACGATGCGCTGGCGCTTGATGAGCAGGCGTCCAAGGTCGAGCTCGTCGCGCCGACCGCCCATGAGGCCGATAAGAACCATACGGCCCTCGGTGGCCAAGCAGGCTTGGTTCTTGGCGAGATACCCGGCGCCAACAGGGTCGAGCAGCATGTGCACGCCTTCGCCATCGGACCACTGCAATACATCGTGCTCCCACGATCCTTCGTGGCGCACTGAGCCTCCGTCGGCGCCGAGCCGGATGCACCGGGCCACTTTCTCTGCGCTCCCCGCGGTGATCCAAACCGCGTTGCCCCACCGTCGACATAGCTCGATCGCGGTGGTGCCGACCCCGCTGCCCCCGGCGTGCAGCAGCACCCGCTCGCCGGGCTGAAGTTGTCCTTCCATCTTGAGATTTAAGAACGCGGTGCACAGCGTTTCCGGGATGGCCGCCCCGGTGCTCATACTCATCTTTGCGGGGAGGGGTAGGGTGTGCCCGTCGTGACACACCACGTACTCAGCATAGCCGCCACCAGGCAGAAGGGCGGCTACTTCCTTGCCAATCCGGCTTGGGTCGACCCCCGGCCCCACGGACTCGATGACGCCAGCGCATTCCAAGCCAAGGATAGGGGAGGCGCCCTTTGGAGGGGGGTATCGGCCGGATTGCTGCACCAGGTCGGCACGGTTCACCGCTGTGGCATGGACGCGCATTCGCACCTGTCCAGGACCCGCTTCGGGGCGCTCTGTGGGGCCCCAGACCATCTCGGGGCCGGGCAAAATGGCGTGCATGGGGGGGCTCATGGCTTGGCCGCTGTGGTGCGCACTTGTGGGAGATCTTCCCACTCGGCGAGAACCCAGGTCAGAAGAGCCATGCCAGCCACATTGTCCTGAAGATGGCCGCGGTCGATCTTGTCCAGGGTATCGGCCTCGGTGTGGTGGATGGGCCAGTAGTGTGTGGTGTCCATGTGCAGTCCAAAGCCCAGAACGCCGGTGTTGACGAGCGGCCGCACGTCGGAGCCCGAGAAGCCCTCGATGAGCTGTGCATCCACGCTCGTGAACAGCGGCATGACGGGTCCGAATGCCTCTCGGATCCTGGCATTTTCTGCGGTATCGGCTTCGGGTTCGCCGGAGGTTCGGGCTTCGACTCGGTAGCCAAGAAACTCGCCGGCTCCGGTGTCCATTTCCAGCGCCGCCACGTGGGTCTCGTCCTTGTGGGCTTCGGCATAGGTGCGTCCGCCGGCCAGGCCGTTCTCCTCATTGGTGTAGAGCACGACCCGAATTGTGCGCTTCGGCGCTCGGTCCAGAGAGGCGATGACCCGTCCAGCCTCCATGGCGGCGACACACCCCGCGCCATCGTCTTGAGCACCCTGGCCCACGTCCCAGGTGTCCAAGTGACAGCTCACCACCACGATCTCGTCGGGGAGGGACCGGCCCTTGATCTCGCCGACGACGTTGTGGGACTCCTTGGGCTCGCCCATCTTGGCTTCCAGCATGAGGCTCACCCGGGGCGTGAGGCCTCGGTCCTGCATGCGTTGGAACTGGCTGGCGGTCTCAAGGTCTACTGCAGCAGCGGGGATCTGCGGATGGTCGGGATCGTAGTAGAGCGTGCCCGTGTGAGGCGTGGCCAGGGATTTCGGCGTCACCGAGCGAACCAGCGCAGCGATGGCGCCTTGGGCGGCGGCCTTAGAGGGCCCTCGCACCCTGTACGCCACGGTCTCGCCGTAGGTGGTAAATGGTGCATTGAAGAGGACAATTTTGCCTTTGACTTGGTCTCCAAGGGCTTGCAGGGCGTCGAAGTCGGACACCACCACCACGTCGGCTTCGACACCCTCGGGAGGGGTACCAACGCCATTTCCGAGGCCAAGAACAGGCAAAGCGCGCGGGTTGTCGCCCAGAAGACGCAGCGCCTCCTGCCCGCGGACCCACTGGTCGACCGGCACGGGCTCTTTGCGCACGTCGAGCCCATCCTCGGCCATGCGCTGCGCTGCCCACTCGACCGCCCTCTCCAAGGCGGGGGTGCCTGTGAGTCGGTGCCCAATGCCGTCGCACAACTCCTGCATCTTCTGCCATGTCGTTGCGCGACCCGCCAAGGAGCGCCCCACGACCACTGCGGCGGTGTCCGCCATCTCTTCGGCGGGCGGCTTTGGAGCCGACTTGGAGGCGCGCTTACCGGCGATGGCTGCCGGGGCGAGCAGCAGGCACAGAGTCATTAAGGTACGCACGACATCTCCAGGAGCGTTTATGCAAGACAGCAGCCTACCCCGCCTTGTGATGCGAGGGGCCGTCCATGGTGCGGCGTTGGGATTGCTCGTCGGCGGACTGGAGTCTCTGCCTCTGGCGGTGCTGGTCACCGCACCTCTCGGTGCGGTGGGCGTGTTGCTCCTGTGTGCTGTGGCGGCCGTCTCTTTTGCGGTGGCGGGCGCGCTCGTCTCCTTTGTCGTCGGCTGGCCGGTGCACTTCTTGCTGCAGCGGGTGGTTGTGAGCCGCGGGTTGGCGCTTCAGCTGGCGCTCACCGGCCTCATCTTGGTCGGCTACCTCTTTGGAGGCTTTGCCTACGAGGAATGGTCCGATGGACGCACGGGTGCGGCGCTCTTCCTCGCTGCGCTGCCCCTGTTCTTGTTCTTCTCGATTTTCCTGCTGTCCAGCCGGCTCTACCGCATGGAGGAGCTCGACCAAAAGCCGCCCATCGGGTTCTGGCCGGCTGCGGTGGCGGGAGCGGCCCTGTTGATCGCAGGCGGGCTTGGGCTCTCGCTGACTCGGGACACGGGCGGCCGTGGCGCTCTGGAGTCCGATCCTCGATTTGTGGTCATTGCGGTGGACGGCCTCCGGCATGACTTCGGGGGCGCAGACACACCAAACCTGGACCGCCTCGCTGCGTCGGGAGTGGTGTTTAAAGATGCGATTACGCCCACCCCGAGTCCGGGACCGGCGGTGGCCTCGCTACTCACGGGCTTGCCCCCACTTCGCCACAAACTCCTGCTCGACCATCACACCTTAGTTCGCGCGAAAGGGCTGTTATCACTTACGCTTTCGGAGGCTGGGTATGCGGTCGGAGGCTTTGTCAGCGACCCCAGACTCGCCGATGCTCAGGGCTTTGGGTACGGGTTCCAGACCTATGATGCTACGCAGCCCACCTGGGTGGCCGGGATCGAACGGGAGCGAATTTGGTCGGACCTCGGCAGGGTGTTCGGGTGGTTTCGGAGCAGCCGACCCGCAAGCCGGACCGTGGACGCCTTCCTGGGTTGGATGACCGATCACGCGGAGGTGCCATTTTTCGCCCTCGTGCATCTGTCGGACCCTCAATTTGAAGCGTCTCCCGCGGATGAGATGGAGGAACGTGCATTGGTGCGCGCCTACCGTGAGCGTGTGTCCCACGTCGATGAACAAGTGGGGCGCATCGTCAACGCCTTGACGGCTGAGGGCTTGAAGAAGAACACGGTTGTGATGGTCGTGGGGACCTCGGGGGTGAGTCTGGGGACCGAGGGTCAGTTTGGAGCGCGAGCCTTGACCGACGACACCGTGCATGTGCCGCTTATCGTCTCTTTCCCCGATGGCGTGGATCCCGGTGTCATCTACTCCCAGGTCCGCATCTACGACGTGTTTCCGACGGTTCTGGAGCACGCCGAGGTGGAGCCGCGGCACCAAGCCGAAGCGCTCTCCCTTCAAGGGCTGATCGACGGAAGCCGAAAAAGAGGCCTAGCAGCAGTGCTATTCTCTAGCCATGGCGGGCGCCCCATGGTGGGCTTGCGGTCCGCGGACATGAAATACGTGCGGGAGGTCGGACCCGATCAAGAGTGGCTCTTCGACCTCAGGGAAGACCCCGATGAGCTCAATTCGCTCAACGACGCCCAGCCGGACACCCTCGTCGAGTTTCGGGCTCGGGTGAAGCCAGAGTTGCTGCGGGCCCGGGCGCTTCTCCACGTGGGAACGCGGGGCGGAACATAGCGGGTCTCTATCGAGGGATCAGGTTTACAGGCGCATTTTCGGGCGTCGGTGGCGATGCGCGAGGGGGGTCGACTTTGGGCTTGCCTGGGGGAGGAGAGGCCCGCATGGCATCTAGGCGAGCGAGGGCTCTGGCATTTTCCGGATCCATCTCGACGAGCTGTTGGTAGGCGCTCTGGGCGCGGGTGTCGTTGCCCAGCGCCTCGAAGGCGCGACCCTGCCAGTACAGGGGCTCTGGAGCATCCGGGTTCTCCGCCATGGCGTTCTTGAACGACTGCACGGCCTGGATCAGGTGTCCCTGAATGAGCTCACGCTTGCCGCGCCCGAGGTCGGTGCTGCCGTCTGATGTTCGCCAGGTTTGCAGCTCATCTGCGGTCAAGAAGGTGCCCGGCCCGATGGGGATAGTCACCCGATCTCCGCCTTCGAACCTGTACGATGCGGACTGCACTACCCAGCCGCCCTGGTCGCCGCGCCAGTCGCCTTGCTCGCGTATCCACTCCACCCAGGCCTCGGCGTCGGGGCCGGAGCCATTGAGGTTGAGGTGGATGCTGGCGTAGCCATCTCCGGTGATGGACCAGTTGATGTTCGTGTCGGCGGCGTTGGTCGCCTTTGCATCAGGCCCAACGATGACCGCGATCTCGTCGTAGTTTGTTAGGTATTCAGCGCTCGCCGTGTACGGGTAGGACCGCTCGGGCGGGGTGGTGAGCGCGATCTCCATCTCGGGTTGGTAGACGTACCAGGCAAAGGCCGCCGTTCCGACAACCGCCAACGCCAGCATGGCGATCAGGATCGGCCCCATTCCAGAGCCGCCCTGGCGCGATGGCTCTTCGGCGCTCTTCCCAGGAAGGGGTTGGTCGTTGTTGGACCTCAAAAATACGTCCATACCGCTGTTGTCGTCGGGGTAAGGCGACACATACTCTCCAAACTTGGCGGGATAGTATCAAGTGTGGCGATATCGGCACTGCGTTCCCCTGATGCCGTCCTTTCGTTTCGGAGCTCCCGTGAATCGCTACAGCGTGTCCGGCCTAATTGCCGAGGTCGATGAAGTGCTCGCAGGACGGTACCCGCAGGTGCTGGTCGAAGCCGAGGTTCGAGGCCTGACTGTGTCTCCTGCGGGCCACGCATTCTTGACGCTGACCGATGGAAAAGCCAACTTGCAAGCGGTGGCTTGGCGCACGACGTGGCAGAGCTTGCGCCACCGGCCGCAAGAGGGAGAGCGGGCCCTGATTCGAGGTCGCTTGTCGATCTACGCCCAGCGTGGGGCCTTTCAGCTCTACATCAAAGATGCGCAACCCGCCGGCCTCGGCGACTTGGCGCGTCAGATCGAGGCCAGGAAACTGCGGCTGGCTGCCGATGGGCTGCTCGATGAGCGGCGCAAGCGCGCTCTGCCGACCGCGCCATTGGTGGTCGGTGTGGCCACGTCGTCTCGGGGTGCGGCGCTGCAAGACTTCTTGCGTGTGAGCGGTGAGCGATTTCCCGCCACGCGCATCTTGGTGGCGCACTGCACCGTTCAGGGTCCCCAGGCCCCCTCGGAGATCTTGCGCGCCATCGAGCTTCTGGTGGAGCAAGGCGAATCCCAGGTGATCGTCGTGACGCGCGGAGGGGGCTCCCAGCAGGACTTGCTGGCGTTTCAGGATGAGCAGCTCGCCAGGTTTATCGCCGATGTTCCAGTACCTGTGGTGTCTGCGGTAGGCCATGAGGTGGACACGACGATCGCGGATCTGGTGGCGGACTTGGCCGTGCCCACGCCAACGGCCGCAGCGGTTCACGTCTTGCCGGATGGGCCGGCCCTCATCCGATCGGTGTCCGAGTCGGAGATCCGGCTCGATTCGGCCCTACGACGCTTTGTGGGCGCCCGACGAGATCGTACGACGGAGCTCCGGTCTCGGCTTCGACATCCCTCTCGCCGTATCGCGGACGTCCGCAAGGCGGCGGCGGCGGCCCAGACGCGCCTCGATCGCAGCATGGCTCGGGAGCTCCAAGATCGCCGCGCTCGACTTCGGAGCGTCCAGGCCCGGCTCGAAGCGCTTTCGCCTCGGGCTGTCTTGGGTCGCGGCTATGCCGTTGTGCGCGGGCCACAGGGCATCATCAGTGATGCTTCGCAGGTCGTCGCCGGTCAAGACTTGGACGTGGAGGTGGCCGTTGGCCGCTTCGGGGTCAGCGTCCGGCCCTGAGGGGCCAGCGGAATCGGCGTGGACGGTTGCGGACGACGTGCGGGCGGGGGCGTGCGCGGGGAGACGCAGAGGCCGGTGCCTGCATCCGTCTCGTCCCATTCCACCCGTCCATGGCTCAGGTCTAGGGTGAGGCGGCGCCGCCTCTGTGCCCGATTTCGCGCCCTCGCCGGGCGGTCGAGGATCTCGACGGCTGTGGCGGACTCCCCTGGGTCTAGCCTGATAAAAATCCGGGTAGAATCGCCATCTTGCGCATAGGTTATCCCCGCGCTCGACTCCCGTTCCTGGGACTCCATCTCACCCCGCGGCTGGATGGGCTGACCGAGTGGCGTCAGGGCCCAGGGGGCGGAGGTGGGGGCAGAGACCGAGCTGCAAGCGGGGTCGAGGGCGGTCTTTGAGCGAGCCACACTTCGGGCCACCGCTCCCTGCTCGGTCCGCTCTTCGATGTGGAGCTCCGCTCGGTTGAACTCCCACGCCAGGGTGCGTCCCTCGGCACGCGCTCGCTGGGGGGCCGCGATAGCTGGCGTCCATCGTAAGGTTGTGGTGTGGACCGCTGTCGTGGGAAGTTTGAGCCGTGCGAGCGCGGCCTCCACCTGAAGGTCCACGCGTACATCGTGGCGTTCAGGGGTGGGGGCTAGTGGGGGGTCGACAGCGTGAGCCGCTGCCATCGCCAGCAGTAGCAGGGATGGCCACATTGGGTCCTCCCTCGTGTCTTCGGATCGAGCGCTACA
The DNA here is from genome assembly GCA_045106515.1 of Myxococcota bacterium. Lineage (GTDB taxonomy): Bacteria > Myxococcota_A > UBA796 > UBA796 > REDI01. The sequence continues at coordinate 5,035 of JBGCER010000611.1, read as the reverse complement.
CCGGTGTAGGTGCGGGCGCGACGTCGACCATGGGGCGGAACAATTCGATGAACGCGGTCCACAGCTGGAAGTAGACGCCATTGCACAGCAGAACGCCTTGGACGATGAACAGGAGCAGCACCACCACCAAGCACAGCAGCACGGTGAGCCGAAGGGCGGCCAAGGACGGGCGGGACTCGATGGGGAGGTAGCCAGAGTCCACACGTCCGAGCTCTCGCTCGACCAGCGCCCAGGCCACCAAAGTGACCAGCCCACCCGGCACGGCGCTGCACACCATGCCAACGAAGGTGAGCAGCATGCCCGAGATCAGCACGACGATGATCCGAGCCACTCGGGGCTTGGCCGCGGTGCCGCGCTCTCCAAAAAGCTCGCCGACCTGCTTGTCGCTCATCGGCCAACCATGGGGGCGAGGCGTGCGGCGAGAGCTTGGCACTGCTCGATATCTGCGGTAAGAACATCATTGTCGGTCGAAAAGACTCGATCGGCCGAGAGCTGTTTCACCGCGTTCTCCAGAGTGATCAACGACAGGGCTTCTGGGCGCGACACGTGGCCGGCTGCCATGAACGCGTCTGCCCTTTGCATTAGCGTCCGAACCCACTCCTTGCGTCCCATCCGCGCGTTCTCTAGGTGAGAGGCTTCGGTGAGCACTAAGTGATAAGCTTCGATGAACGGTCGGAATAGGCCGTGAATTTCTCCGAGCCGCTCTGGAATTTGCGGCTGGATGCGCCCGTCATCGGTCTGGGTCAGCGCCCCGAGAGCCACCAAGTCGTCGATGCCATGCTGGAGGAGCTCCGCGGGGCTCCACCGGGGCTCAAAGATGAACTCGCGTGCCCATAGTGAACGTAAAAACTCCACATCATCGAGTAGTTCGAGCTGGTCGATCGGCCCGGTGGGGCGCGCCCGGAGTGCCGCGATGACCAAGCCTGCGGGGGCGAAGGTATGCAGACCCTGGTTCTTGAAAAAGTCTAGCTCCAAGCGCTTATCTACGCGGACCGCCCAGACTCGAACATCCTCGACTTCGAAGTGCTCGATCATGCGCTGATCGGTCAATCGCGTGAGGGTGAGGTGCACGGCCTCTTCGAAATGCTCCAAGCGAGTCGCTTGCGGCACGCCATGACGCACGCAGTGATCCAGAAAGCGCTGCGCCCGTGCCATCAGTGCGGGCTGATCGATGCCTCGGCGGTGATGCGCCAGCATCGCCAGCGCGACCAGTGTGGTGGGTAGCAACACGGTGTGATTTCCGACCCGGTGCATGACCCGGTGGGCTAGCTCGTGAAGCACGCGCTTTCGGTCTTCGTCGGTTCTGTCGCTCCATGCCGGCTGATCGGGCGTCGAGTCGACCCAAGTCGACAAGGCGATGGGCTCGCCCACGCGCAGGTAGACCCGGCCCAGGCGACGGCGAAGGATCTGGGTGGCCCGCGCCACTTGACCCAGGTTCTCCCTTTGCTTGTCCTTTCCGCCGAGCTCCCGCAGGTAGGAGCGCTGCTCAGCCACTTGCTCATAGGCGAGGGCCACAGGGAGGAGCGTCACTTCACGCTTGTGAGGCCTGAGCGCTGCGGCCTCCAAAATCATGCCGAGCACGCCGACTTTTGGGGGCAGCAGCTTGCCGGAGCGGGTCCGCCCTCCCTCCAGGTAAAACTCGATTGGCACGCCGTGATGGACGAGCTCTCTCAGGTATCGGCTGAAGATCGCGGGATGCAGATGTTCACCGGAAAAGCTCCTTTTAATGAAGAAGCCCCCGGCGCTACGCAGGAAGAAGGCCACGACTGGGATGGCCAGGTTGTCGCCTGCGACGACGAAGGGAAGGGTGAGCTTGTTTCGGTAGAAGACCCACGCCAGCAGCAGGTAGTCGAAGTGGGACTTGTGGCTGGGAAGCACGACCGCCGAGCCCTGTCGCATGGCCTGCCGAATGCGTTCCATGTCGGCTTCGGGCGCGTCCACGCCGCTGTACACGATGGTCCACAGAGGCCGCAGCATGACGTCGAGGATCCGGATGACCCACCACCGCATATGTGCGGCGATTCGGTCATACTCCCGCTCCATCTTGCGGTCTACCCGTTCGATGGTCGAGTGCGTCCGCGCGGCCTCCTCTTGAGCGAGGGCCCGCATCGGAGGGTTGTTCAGCACCATTTTGCGCAGAACGGGGGGATTGGGCAGGTGGGGGCCTCGCACCACCGCGCTCTCACGCCTCAAGTATCGGCGAAGAAGAACAAAGAGCGTTCGGCGCCGATCGGGGCTGTCCGGCACCCGCGAGGTGAAGGTGGCGAGGTCTACGGGATCGCCGACCAGGACTAGGTTGTCGCCGGGAGACCAGGCCAGTTTGAGCAGCCGGATCCCCCACCAGGGCCGCTCTGGATCGGGCAAGACGGCGCGCAAGGCCGGGTGAACGGGCCGGTCCAAACCGCGTTGCCAGATCACGGCGACCGGCAGCAGCTGCACGGGGCGTTCGGAGTGGGCCTGAGCGGCGAACAAGGCGGGTAGGGGGTCTTCCGGTCGGGATGTGAGGACCCGTCGCCAGAGGGAATCGGATGACTCTAGAAAGACCGTCACGGGCTCGTTTTGCGCGACCGCCGCCGAGACGAAACCAGAGGTCACCGGGTCTGCCGCGGCTCGGCCTCGAAGCCGGTCCCACGCTCGACGAAACAGGCCCTGCCACGCTTCGACGACGGGCTGCCAGAAGAATTGAGTGACATCATTGGCCCAGATCGACAGCGGCAGGCGGCGGGCGTTCAACACCCGGTTCAGCGCCAAATGATCTAGGTTGTTCGCCTGTAAAAGCACGTATACGATGGGCCCGCGCAACGCCGCTTGGCGGACCCGCTCCGCGCTGGCGTCGTCCAGCTGCATCTGGTCGAGTGGACGCCGCAACCCGAGCAGCCAGTGGAACCAGCCGAACTGCCGAAGCATCGCGGTGCCATACCGCTGGGCCTGCGCGCGCACGTCGCGGCGATCGCGGTTCACGGTTGACTCTCCCAAAGCGAGGTCCTCATAACGCCCGCGAGGGCTCGGATCTGCCTAGAGCGGGTCGCAGCCTTCGGACTCGTAGCCATCGATGTACGCTTGCGCGTAGCACTCGCTGTAGCCAACGTCGTAGATGGGGTCGGGTTGGGTAGCCACGCAGTCAGGACAGGGCTCTCGTTCGGTAAGGCAGGCGAGTCGACCTTGGTCGAACCCTTGGTCTTCGCCTGTATCGCACCCTTCGAAGCAGGTGCGCTTCTCTTCAGCCGCCCAGGGAGAGCCGTCGTCGAACGCGTCTTTGGCGGCCTGGTCGCAGGCGTGTAGGGGCTCATACGGTTCGGTCACAATCGGCGTATCTGGCGTGGAATCCGAAGGTTCCACGTCAGCGCAGCCGATGAGCAAGAATGCGAGGGTGAGGGAACGAAGCACAAGACCTCCACCCTCTCCTTGTCACGTCACGCGGGTTGGCGTCACTCTTCGAAAGCCCTAGGAAAGGGCTTTGACTCCGACCTTACGTTTGGGGCTTGATCGCGCTGTTCGGATCCGCCGATCGCGCGATGGCTTGGTCGAGGTCGGCGATCAGGTCGTCAGCATCCTCGATACCTACGGAGATCCGCACGAGGCCGTCTTCGATGCCTCGGGCTTGTCGGTCGGCCGCCGGCACGCTGGCGTGGGTCATCGAAGCCGGAAGCTCCAACAAGCTCTCGACGCCGCCCAAGGACTCAGCCAAGGTGAAAATGCGGGTGAGGGTGCAGAACCGCTCCGCTCGATCCAGGTCCGCGTTGAGCACGAAGCTGATCATTCCGCCGAAGCCGCTCATCTGACGGGATGCGACCTCGTAGCCCGGATCCCCTTCCCAAAGAGGGTACCGAACCAGGCCGACCTCCTTGTGGTTGACCAGGTAGTCCAACACTTTGCGGGCGTTGGCTTGGTGGCGCTCCATACGGACCGAGAGGGTCTTGATTCCCCGGAGAGTAAGCCAGGAATCCCAGGGGCCGGGAACCGCTCCCACGCCGTTTTGCACGAAGCGGATGCGCTCTTCCATCTCGGACTCGCGTGCCACCAGGATGCCGCCCACAACGTCGCTGTGGCCGTTGAGGTACTTGGTCGTGCTGTGCAGAACGACGTCTGCACCAAGCGCCAGTGGCTGCTGGAAAATGGGCGTAGCAAATGTATTATCTACGACTACGGTGGCGCCGACATCATGGGCCCGTGCGGTGACGCGCTCAATGTCGGTGACTTTGAGCAGCGGATTGGTTGGCGTCTCCAGCCACACCAAGTCCGTGTCGGCAGGAATGGCGTCCGTCGGGTCGACGGTGGAGAAGTCCACGTAGGTGAAGTCGATGCCCATCTTGCGGAAGATGCGTTCAAACTGGCGATACGCGCCGCCGTAGATGTCGTCGCCGCACACCACCTTGGAGCCGGACTTGAGCAGGTGCATCATGGTGGACGTGGCGGCCAGGCCGGAGCCAAACGCCACGGCGCCGGTCCCACCCTCCAGGTCCGCGACGCAGCGCTCAAGGGCCTCGCGTGTGGGGTTCTGGGTGCGGCTGTACTCGTAGCCCGTGTGGATGGCGGGCCATGGCTGGGCGTACGTCGACGTCTGGAACACAGGGGGCATGACCGCGCCCGTGATGGGCTCGTGATGCTGTCCGCCATGAATGACTCGGGTAGCGATCTTGTCGTCTGACATGGGGGCCTCTGGGGTCAGCGGGTTGCGGTGCAGCGCGCCACGTGGTCGATGATGTCGATGCGAGAGAGAACGGCGGTCAGGCCGCCGTCATCCATGACCAGGGCCAGGCGCATGCGCCGCATGAGGTCCGACAGGACGGCGACCTCGGTGTCGCGACCTACGGTGCAGAAGCTGCTGTCCGCCAGGTCGCCGCATCGGCTCTCGACGGGGGTGTTCCCAAGCGCAGCTTCGAGCAGACGGTTCTCGTGGATGACACCCACAACTTGGCCGTTCTTGAGCACCGGCATGGTGGAGATGCCGTGCAGCTTGAGTAGGCCGATCGCCTCGGTGACGGGCACATCATGATCGACCGTAATAGCAGTTCGGTCGCCCAAATTTGCCAAG
>JBGCER010000610.1:0-7679 GCA_045106515.1 Myxococcota bacterium | reverse complement strand
GGAGTGCGTCATGAGGGATGGGGGCTAGCGCCGGATGCGGCCCGCACGGCCTCGGCGACGGACCGGCTTGTGTCGACCCGTGCCCTCTTCGGGGTGCTCAAACTCGTGCACCATCCACCGAAACAGCGCCTCGGCGTCGGTGTTCTCGAACTTGAACCCGGCCCGCAGCAACCGACCCGGCACCGCGCGGATCGAGGCCAGGAACAATACGTTGGCCAGCTCGCCAAGCGCACCTTGTAACGCCCACTTAGGCGCGTTTCGTAGTACGGGTTTGCCCATGGCACGCCCCAGCGCTTTGGCCCAGTCTTTTTGCCGCGTGGGCTCAGGGACGCAGCCGTTGAACACCCCGTGCAGATCCGAACGCTCCATCAAGAACTCGATGGCCCGCACGGTGTCGCGGATGCCGATCCACGGCAAGTACTGCTTTCCCTTGCCTAACCAGCCACCCAGACCCACGCGGAAAGGCTGGAGCATGAGGGGGAATACACCGCCGGTGGGAGCCAGCGACACCGCCATGCGCAGCACAACGCCACGTGCGCCGAGCGTTTCTGCGGCCGCCAGGTGCGCCTTCTCCCAATCGTTCGACAGCTCAGCCAAGAAGCCTTCGCCCTGAGCGTCTGACTCATCGAGGATCGTGTCCCCGCGGTCGCCGTAGAAGCCCAAGTGGCCCATGCCGATATAGGCCTTGGGGGGGGCGTCCAGGCGAGCCAAGCTTCCGACGATCACACGGGTCGCGTCAATGCGGCTCTCCCGAAGGACTCGGCGACGCATCTTGGTCCACGGGCGATCGGCGATGGGAGCCCCGACGAGGTTCACCACCACATCCGCGCCCTCCAGTCGGCGCACGTCTGCGATGCCACGGCTCATCGTCCAAGACAGCCAGTGATCGCTCTCCGGCTCACTACGGCTCACGATCCAGACTTCATGCCCGCCATCGCGGAGCACATTGCCTAGCCAAGTGCCGATCATGCCGGTTCCACCAATGAGGATGACCCGCACACCTCCCCCGCGCTCACCCTGAATCGGGGCTTGGGTTTACGAGAGCCGAGGCCGACGGTCAAGGACCTTCCGACGCCACAGTCAGATATGGCGGGATTCCGGTTCTCCGAATCGGTGGCACGTCAGGCGTGGTTGGAGTAGGAACGGCCCCTTCCCCGAGGTGATAGATGCGTGGAGCAATGATGATTGGCCTTGCGGCCCTGACCCTGGTGTCGGTGCTCGGCTGCGGCGGCGTGTGGGGCGAAGCCATGGTCAAGGCAGTCGAAGACTCGTCCAATGAAATGCTGGGTGCGCTCAGCTCGTCCGCGGATGGACCCGAAAAAGTCCGTGTTGAAGATGCGATTCGGAAAGTCAAAGACAATGCCGCAGAGGTTGGCATCGTCGAGATCGCAGAGCTGAATGTAGAGGTCGAGGGCGCCGCTTCTGACGACGTCATCACCGACGCTGAAGCGACGGCTATCGAAGCTAAGGTGGCGGAGATCCTCCAGTAGGCTCGGAGCGGTTCGCGGGGAACGGCACAGGCCGTTACCCCGCCGAATCTTCTAGGAGCCCGATGAGCACCCCAACAGAGTCCGAGAGCACCGCCGCCCGGACCGACCACCTGAGCGACCGAAAGTTCGTAGACTTCCCCATCTCTAGAGAGCTGCTTCAAGGCATCCTAGAGCACGGCTACGACACTGCTACGCCCATTCAAGCCGCCACCATCGAACCTGCCCTCGCCGGCAAGGATCTGCTGGCCCGCGCCAAGACCGGAACGGGTAAGACCGCCGCGTTCTCCATTCCGATCGTCGAGCGCGTCGACCCTGCCAAGAAGCACGTGCAAGCCCTGCTATTGGCCCCGACACGCGAACTCGCCCAACAGATCGCCGAAGAGATCGACGCCCTGGCGATCCACAAGGACATCACCACCGCCGTCTTGGTGGGCGGCCTGTCCATGGGCCCCCAAGAGACCGCGCTGAACAATGGCGCTGCCATCGTTGTCGGCACGCCTGGCCGCGTCTTGGACCACCACCGTCGCAAGAACCTGGACCTGTCCAACTGCCACATGGCCTGCCTCGACGAAGCCGACGAGATGGTCAGCATGGGCTTCTACGAGGACGTCACAAAAATCCTGTCCAAAACGCAGGAAGACCGCCAAGTCCTCCTCTTCTCCGCCACCATCAGCCCCGACACGGCGCGGTTGGTCCGACAGTTCCTCAAAGATCCCGAAGAGATCATCCTGTCGACCGACGAAGACCGGGTCGAAGGCATTGAGCACATCGCCTACGAAGCCCCCGAGGGCATGCCCAAAGCGCGCGCGCTCATGTACATGATCGACGCCGAAGATCCCGACGCCGCCATCATCTTCTGCAATACCCGCCAAGACACGAACTCCGTCGCAGCGTTCTTGGACCGCCAAGGCCTCGACGTGCAGCTCCTCTCCGGCGAGCTCCCCCAGGGACAGCGCTCCGAGGTCATGCGCCGCGTCAAAGCGGGCGAGGTTCGCTTCTTGGTCGCCACCGACGTGGCCTCTCGCGGCATCGATATCTCGGACCTGACCCACGTCTTCAACTACAGCCTGCCCAAAGACGCCAAGGTCTACCTTCACCGCATCGGTCGAACTGGACGGATCGGCAATAAGGGGCGCGCGATCAGCCTGCTGTCCGGCACAGACATGGGCACCCGTAAGACCCTCGAGAACGTGCACCGGATCGAGTTCGATGAGCGCGTCTTCCCCGACGAGATCGAGGCCGTCCGCAAGCGCGTCGATCGCCAGGCCAAGGTCATCCGCTCGATGATGGGTAAGCTCGTTTTCGAGTCCTACCTTCCCACCGTCCGCGCGCTCAAAGAGCGCCCCGATGGCGACCTCTTGCTGGCTGTGGCCCTGCGTGGCTTTTTCGCCTGGGACCGCCAGCGCAAGGCCGCTGCGGCCGAGGCCGAGACCCCAGCGACCTCCGGCCAGACCGCGCGCTCCAATGACCGCGACGATAGCCGTGACCGCAAGTCCAACGACCGCGGAGACCGCAAGGGTCGGGGCCGCGATGGCGATCGCAAGGGACGCGGTCGCGACGATGACCGCAAGGGACGCGGTCGCGACGATGACCGCTCCGAGAAGCGCCCCAAGAAGAGCAAAGTGGCCGCAGACGACCTGGACGCCCTGCTCGAAATGGACGCCGATGATGTGCTGGAGTCCGCGCCGGTCGAGGCTAAGAAGCCGAAGCGCAAGCGCACTCGCAAGCCCAAGAAGGCCGCGAGCGATGCGGACGAGTCCTCGCCGAGCGCAGCCTCCGGCGGCGACAGCGGCGACGACCTCGATGCCCTCTTGTCGATGGACTAGGGCTCGTTGGCTTCTAGCGCAGCTACAAGCCAGTTGAACGCTTCGTCCACATCGTCGGTCTGGTACATCAGATCGGGGTCGGTCTCGGAGATCGTTCCCGCGAGCACCATCTCGTCCATGTTCAGGACGCGCTTCCAGTAGCTCATTCCGAAGAGCAGCATGGGCAGTGGGTTCTTGATCTTGCCCGTCTGCACCAGCGTCAACGTCTCGAAGAGCTCGTCCATGGTGCCGAAGCCGCCTGGGAAGAACAGGATGGCCTTGGCTGGGTAGAGGAACCACAGCTTGCGCGTGAAGAAGTAGTGGAACTCAAAAGCCAGGTCTTCGGTGGCGTAGTCGTTGACGCCAGGCTCGAACGGCAGCGAGATGCCGAGGGCCACCGACTCTCCGCCTGCATCGGAAGCGCCGCGGTTTCCGGCCTCCATGATGCCTGGGCCACCGCCCGTGCACACTTGGTACTTTCGGCCGGCGTCGCGGTTCATGCTCCACTCGGTCAGCCTGCGTGAGAGCTCGCGCGCGGCGTCGTAGTACGCACTCTGGGCGTGCAGGTGCTCCGCCTTGGCGATGGCCGCCTTGGATGCGTCGGAGCCATCGTCGGATGCGAGGGCCTCTTCGAGCTGGGCCCGGGCCACATCGCCAGGCAAGGTTCGCGCGCTACCGAACATCACGATGGTGTTCTGCACGTCGTGCGCCAAGAACCGTTGCCGGGTCTCCTCATACTCGCACAAGATCCGGATGTGCCGGGCGGGAGCCGAGTTAAGGAAATCTAGGTTCTTATAGGCTTTTGTTGGGAACTGAGGCATGTATCGAGGCCCTCCTTAGAGTAGACCCCGACCCGTAGCCCAAAACCGTGCTTCCGTCCGGCTGGCAGAGCCTAGACGACGGTCAGCGGCGGCTCCTTGAAGTGCGCCCGCATCAAGACGAAGGCCTCGCCCGTTCGACTGTCGCGCTCCATGACCTCATCCAGGGAGAATCCCGACTCTTCGTAGACGCGGATCGCTCGGCGATTGTCCAGGCTGACCATGAGCGACACGGAGCGCAGCCCCTTGGCGCTCAGCCGCAGCAAGATGGCCTGAACAAAGCGGTGTCCCACCCCTCGACCCCGCCAGCCTGGCCGAATGCCCATGGACAGGATCATGGCTTCACCCGGCCTATCCCACGCCCGCATGCAGACGCACGTGCCGATGACCCGCCCGTCGGCCGAGAGCAAGAACACGCGACCATTGCGAAGGAAGGCGCGCGCTGTGTAGTGGGAGAAGGTGGACTCGGAGAAGGTCTGCAGATCGATTTCGATGAGCGTGCGAACGAGCTCTTCGGAGATCTCGGTGGCTTCAGTGATGGTCAGTGAGAAACTACGACCAGCGGTGCCATCGATGCGGAAACTCTCCATTCCTGTTCTTCTCCGTAGATGGCCGTGTATCCGACGTTCGCGAACCAGTCGAGCAGATGCGCCTGTCTTCACGTCGTATTACCCGGTGCCCACTTGGAGGCCCCCGTGCGCACACTCGCTCTGACCGTCTTTCTCGCCGCATGTGGTGCAACGACGCCCGCTCCCTCGCCGACCCCCGATGCGACGGCCGCCACGCCGCCCGCTGCGGCTCACGGCCACGACCACAACGCTGGGCACGGCGAGGCTGAGCACGACGAAACGGCCACCGCAGCTTCGGTCGATTCGGAAGGGTGGACGGTCTATGGAGCCGCCTTTTCGTCCGCTGAATCCGCATCGTTGAGCACCGTGCTCGCCACCGCGTCCGAGCACACCGACCAAGTGGTCCACGTCGAAGGCAAGGTCAGCGAGGTCTGCCAGAAGGCGGGCTGCTGGATGGTTGTGTCCGAAGGCGAGCAGCACATGCGCATCCGCATGAAGGACCACGGATTCTCGGTCGACAAGGCCGGAGCGGGTTCCCAGTGCCAAGTGCAGGGCACGCTGGTGAGCCGGCCGATCAACCCGGAAGAGGTGGCGCACTTTGCCTCGGAGACCCGAGCCGGCGGCGTCGTGCCAGAGGCCGGCCAGCAGGGTGTGGTCTACGAGATCGTGGCGGATTCCGTTCGCATGAGGCCCGCCGGCTAGGCGCCGCAAAGTACGCCCCGCCCCACTCACTCGGCGTCGAAGGCGCATCGAAGGGTCTTTCTGGGCCTTTTCGTCGAGCTGGTTCGGCCAGCATCTCTGCAATAAAGGCAGATAGAAACAAGATTTTTGGGGCAACGAATCAAGAAGTGCCACGGACGATTCGGTCATGCCTTGCCTTGACGCTTTCTCCATGGGATCTTCCCGCCCGCAACGTACAGGGCCCACCGGGCCGCTGACCACGAGGTCCGAGATGGAAGCGAATAGGTACTGGCTCGCCACGAGCGCAGTCGCAATCATGGCGCTCGCCGCAACCCCCGCCATCGCCCAAGATGGTGGCATCAATGGGCACGGGTTTGCCGTGACCGCACAAGACGGCGACATCCGAGACCCCCTCACCGTCGAGCGTCCGGGCCAGATGACCAGCGGCGACTGGTACGGCTCGTTGCTGTTCGAGTTCGCCGACGGCACGATGGACCAAGTGGTCCGCACGCCAGACGGTAGCGGCTCCGAGCGCCAGACCTACCTGGACAACTTGTTCGGAACCAACCTCACAGCAGGCGTGGCGGTCCACAAGATGGTCCGCTTCGACATGCGCCTTCCGCTCTTCTTCAGTTCCCGCGGCTTCAACGCCAACGACCCAGCTGGACAGCCCATCGGCGGCGGCGTCGGCTCCCTGCGAACCGCGGTGATGTTCGCGCCCATCACCCCCGGCGCAGACGGTGGCTTCGGGCTCGGCTTTGTGCCTTGGTTGGACCTGCCAACCGCCAGCGCTGCCAAGAATATGGGCTACCGCAAACTCTCGGGTGGTACCAAGTTGGCCGCCACCATCGAAGTCAAGAAGCTCACCTTGGGCGCCGATCTTGGCGTGGCTTTCCGCCCCAAGGTGCAAGGCTTCGAGAACATCGGTGGCGCGGACCAGCTCATGACCGGCTTCGGCGCCGGCCTCGCGCTCTCCGACAACTTGGGCCTCAACCTAGAGGCCAACCTCAACCCGTCTCTGGCCGGAAAGGACCTCAAAGAGTCCATCCCCGACGGCGTTCCCGGATGGGCCGAGTCCCCTTCCGAAGCCCTGCTCTCTCTCAAGGGCCGGACCAACGGCGGCATCCACTGGACCCTCGGCGGCGCCACGGCGCTGTCTCCCGGAGTCGGAGCTGCCAGGTACCGCATCTTCCTAGGCGGCGGCTTCGGCAAGATCAGCGCAGGTGGTTCGCCCAAGATCGGCGACATCGACAAAGACGGCATCGCCGATGATCAAGACAAGTGCCCCGAAGATCCCGAAGTCATCAATGACTACAAGGACGGCGACGGCTGCCCCGATCAGCTCGGCAACCTCTCTGTGACCGCCAAGCAATACTACGAAGTTGTCGAAGGCGTGTCCCTCACCGTCACCGGAATGGGCAATACCGAGAAGATCACCAGCGCCAAAGACGGTGTGGTCATCAAGGACCTCATGCCTGGCGCCTACGATGTGCGTACCCTCGACGAAAACTACGAAGGTAACGTACAAGTCCGCGTCAACGAAGGCGACAACCAGGTCGAACTCGAAGTCACGCCTACCTCTCCAGGAACCTTGTCGGTCATGGCCGTAGATGCCAATGACAACCCTGTTCCCAAGGCACTCATCACCGTGGCCAACCCTGGCGGCGGCGAAGGCAAGGAGACAAACACCGGCGGTGACGGCGCAGGCAGCATGAAGCTGTCCCCCGGCTACTACAGCGTCTTCGTGCAAGCCGACGGCTACGGCATCTTCCGCGAGGACGCCACGATCGTGGCCGACCAGCAGACCGATGTCAAAGCCGTGCTCACCGAAGCCAAGACCGAGATCACCAAGGAACGCATCGACATCCTGGAGAAGGTCTTCTTCCAGAAGAGCTCTGCGGTCATCCAGTCCCGGTCCTTCCCGCTGCTCAACGAAGTCTCCAATGTGCTGCTGCGCAACCCGGACATCAAGGCCATCGAAGTCGCAGGGCACACCAGCTCCGAAGGCTCCCTTGACTTCAACAACCGGCTGTCGAAGGACCGCGCGAACGCAGTCATGAAGTACCTTATCGACAAGGGTGTGGCGGCCAATCGCCTCCAGGCCGTCGGCTATGGCCCCGCCCAACCGCTGGTCAAAGAAGCGACCGAGTCGGACCGCGCCAAGAACCGCCGCGTCGAGTTCGTCATCAAGAAGCGCGAAAAGTAGTCTTCCACTCTGCCTCACCGGTTCGTAGCCAGTGGGGCATCCTTCCCGTATTCTCTCTCCACCGAACCTTGAGAGGACTCCATGCTCTTCCGCTCCTCGACCCTCGCCTT
>JBGCER010000609.1:0-3417 GCA_045106515.1 Myxococcota bacterium | reverse complement strand
CGCACGCGGATCGGCCCGTCATGAACTCGATGACCCGGCCCAGAGTCTCTGGGGTCTGCATCACCAGATCGTGGTAGCTGCACAGCAGCGCAGTCTCCCGCCGAGCCGCCGTACCCATCACCCACTTCTCCATGAAGTCCTTCCAGTAGTGGATCTGGATCTCGCGGAACGAGTCCCACTCCTCCGGGGAGTCTGGCACGGTGGGGTGCTTGATGTGCAACTTGTAGTTGGACACGATCGCCCGCACCGGGCTGCGATACTGGATGAGATAGCGCAGGTCATCGCGGACGGGCAGGCCGCGATAGCCACGCAGCAGGCCGAAGTCGTGGTTCTTGGCCAGGTTGTTCGACGGCTCGATACACGGCACATGGCCACAGCCGCAGTGGTTGGTGATCTCCGGATCGCAGAACACCAGGTCTTCTCTGAAGTAGTGGAACAGGCAACTGAACAGCGCACTGTGACCACTTCGGGGCAGTGACACCCCCTGCACAGGGCGCAACGCCCCCGGCCGAAGCTGCGTTGCTAGCGCCGCCGAACTGACTTCATCGGGCCACTCGTAGCCGAGCTCTTTCATCATGGAGCCGTCAAACTGCCTGATGAGTGACCGCGTTCGGTCCGTGTGGAATCGAGACCACCCCGGATGCCGCTCCCGATCGAGCTCCGCCGCGTTCATAAGCGACTGCACAAACGGCTCGCCTACAGACTCAAACTCCCCGAGCAGATCCACCAAGTCGGATCGCACACTCTCGGCACGGATGGGGCGAACCCCCGCGCTCGCCCCCGCGTCGCGCATGGCTCGAGTGTAGGGGCCCATGCCGCTCTGCTGGACCGCCCTTCGGCCAAACAGGTTCTCCATCGTCTCCGCAAACCCAAGGGCGCCGTGGTCGGAGGCCCGCGCGAACAGGTCGTCGCGCAACACCCCGCGGCGCTGGCCGCAGTACCAAGACACATACCACTCCAGCGGGTGCCGCACCGGCAGCAGCGCCGGCAACTCCGCTCCGGCCTCGACGACGTTGGGGGCCTGGGGGTGGGTGGGATGACAGGTCACACCCCACTCTTCGGGGGCGTGGGCCGCCAAGACCTGCCGAATGAACCGCGACCCCGAGAAGGGCGCATGGCGAATGACGAAACTCCGACTCGTGATCATCGAGGAGGGTGATCCTAGAGGTCAGGCCAAGGGCTGTCTGCTGTCGGTTTTCGACATCGAAAAGGATGCACATCAAGCCACGGCGCCTCAATATAGGCAGTATATCACATATACTGAAAACAAAACTGCCAAAGAGCGCATCATATTGCCTCCAGCGAACGAAGGGTCTACCGTGCTCGCGGAACCCCATGCCGCCCGACCGGGCACCCGAGCTCCCATGATCGACTTCAACCGCCATCCCGAAAGCTACAAGCACTGGACGCTGACCTTCGACGGGCCCGTCGCCACGCTGGCCCTCGAGGTCGACAGCGAGCACCCGTATGGAGAGGGCTACGACCTCAAGCTCAACTCGTACGACCTGGGCGTAGACATGGAGCTGTGCGACGCGGTCCAGCGCGTGCGCTTCGAGCACCCCGAAGTCCAATCCGTCATCGTGACGAGCGGCACCGATCGCGTGTTCTGCGCGGGTGCCAACATCGGGATGCTGGGGGGATCGTCCCACCCATTCAAAGTCAACTTCTGCAAGTACACCAACGAAACGCGCCTCAGCATCGAAGATGCGAGCCGCCACTCGGGCATCAAATGGCTCGCGGCCGTCAACGGCGCCTGCGCTGGCGGCGGCTACGAGCTCGCCCTGGCGTGCGATGAGATCTACCTCATCAACGACAACAACTCGACGGTGAGCCTGCCCGAGGTACCCCTTCTGGGGGTGCTGCCCGGCACAGGCGGCCTGACCCGCATGGTCGACAAGCGCAAGATCCGCCGCGACCACGCCGACGTGTTCTCCACCTTGGCCGAGGGCCTCCGCGGCAAGCGGGCCAAGGCATGGAACTTGATCGACGACACCTGGCCCAAGAGCAAGTTCAACGATCAAGTGCAGGCGCGCGCCCTGCAGGTCGTCAAGGATCAGGGCCCCAAGCAAGGGGCCGACGGCGCCGCTGGGTTTGCCCTGGAGCCCATCAACCACCAGCCCACCGAGAACGGATTCCGCTACGAGAACGTCGAGGTCGCCCTCGACGCCGAAGCGCGGGTCGCCACCGTGACGGTCCACGGCCCGAAGGGCAAGCAGCCCTCCTCCCCCGAGGAGTTCGCGGCGGCGGGCAGCAGCACCTGGGCGGTTCGGGCCATGCGGGAGCTCGACGACGCCGTCTGCCAGCTGCGCTTTGGCTTTGAAGAAGTAGGCCTCATTGTCCTGCACACCCGTGGTGCAGCCGGCGAGCTGCTCCAGCTGGAGAAGGACCTCGTCGCCAATAAGGAACACTGGCTGTGCAACGAGATCCTGCTCCTGTGGGCAAGGGTTTGTCGCCGCTGGGACCTCAACGCGCGCAGCATGTTCTACCTGGCCGACCGGGAAAGCTGCACCGCGGGCGTGTTCCTCGAGCTCGCCATGGCGTGCGACCGGATCTACCTCATCGACGATCCCGACAGCCCGGTCACGACATCGGTGGGCCCGCTGAGCGACGGCCTGCTGCCCATGTCCAACGGCCTCACGCGATTGCAGAACCGCTTCCTCGCCACCCCAGAGCAGGGCGCGAAACTCGCAAAGGAGCAGCCTGCGCTCGACCCCGCCGCGGCCGACGAAGCTGGGCTGTGCACGTTCTTGGTCGAGGACCTCGACTGGGATGACGACGTGCGCATTGCCATTGAGGAGCGCGCCTCCCTCTCGCCAGACGCCCTCACCGGCATGGAGGCCAGCCTCCGGTTCGCCGGTGCTGAGACCTGTGACTCGAAGATCTTCGGTCGGCTGAGCGCCTGGCAGAACTGGATCTTCATCCGCCCCAACGCCACTGGCGCAGAGGGAGCACTAACCCGCTACGGCGCGCCCGAAAGCGCACGTTTCGACTGGAGAAGAACATGAGCAACGTCGACCTCGAAGCCAAGATCCCCAACAACGTCGGTCTCCGCGACAACAAGCGCCTCCTGCGTGCCCTCGAAAGCTGGCAGCCGGCGTTCTTGGAGTGGTGGAACGACATGGGCCCCTCCGACTTCAACCAAAACGACATCTACCTGCGCACCGCGGTGGACGTCGGCAAGGGTGGGTGGGCGCACTTCGATTACGTCAAGATGCCCGACTACCGTTGGGGCATCTTCTTGGCGGAGCCCGCAGACCGCACCATCCACTTCGGAGACAGCATCGGCGCGCCCATCTGGAACGAAGTGCCCGGCGAGATGCGCAACCGCCTGCGTCGCCTGATCGTGACGCAGGGTGACACCGAACCCGCCTCTGTCGAGCAGCAGCGCCTCCTGGGCCACACTGCGCCGTCGCTCTA
>JBGCER010000608.1:0-12448 GCA_045106515.1 Myxococcota bacterium | reverse complement strand
GAGCTCGCCGAAGTCCTTTCCTAAGCACCCATCCGATAGCCACTGGAGGCCCATATGTTGACCATCGAGTCTGACAACACCCACCGGCCGACCCTGGGTGACAATAGTAGCATCGTCTGTTTCAAAGCCTGCGTTCGTGGGCTCGAAGAGGCCCTCGGCACGAGAGCGGCCTTGGTGTCCCTGCGTGCCGCCGGCCGCAAGCGCGGACGCTCCCTCGTCGCCAGCCTGAACCTCGACGGTACAGTCACCTCCCCCGAGCAAGCAGCCGCCCCCCTTCGGACAGCCCTGGGTGCAGACGGTACTCGCCTGTGCATCGTCGAGGACATCACCAAGGAAGGCGAAGATGTCTACGTCGTCAAACTGTCCGAGACCATCTGCTCCTGCCTCGAAGAGCAAGGCTCCAAGGCCGAGCTGAGCTACACCTTCGGCGCCGTGCAGGGGGCGATCGAATCCCTCATCGGCGAAAAGGTTCGCGGAAAGCAGGTCGAGAGCGTGCTTCGTGGCGGCCAATACGACTCGCTCCGGTTCGAGATCTTCCGGTAGGGGCCTAGCCCGAAACTGGTACCCAAAACCGGCAAATCGCTGGTTGCCCCGGACGGGCGTCTGTTTCGAACAGGCGCCCGCCGTTGTTTTCGATGACCCGGATCGAACCCAGATTCGTCTCATCGCACGTGACCAGGGCTTGGGTGATGCCCAAGTCTCGGCACACGTCCAGGCCACCGCGCATCACCGCCGTCCCGACGCCTTGACGGCGGGCCGATGGCCGCACCGAGTAGCCGATGTGCCCGCCCACCTCGCGCAGCGCGTCTGTGAGCTCGTGGCGCACGTTCACCACACCCAAGAGGTGCCCGTCTCTCTCCAGGAAGCGAGTGGTGCAAAGGCTCCACCCGGGCTTGAGAAAGTCGCCCTTGGCCCAGCCGTTGACCTCGCGTACCTTGCGCTCGTGAGGCCAACGATAGTCCGCAAAGTAGGCCGGTATTCTGGCCTCTCCGGCGTCCACGAAGTCCTGTTCAAAGGCGGTGAGGGCCTTGTCATGGCGAAGATGCAGGGCGGTGATGGACATGGGACCTCCGGCGCGAACGAGCCGGAGGCGGCCCAGCCCGTTCACTTCGCTGGATGGTAAATCTCGCCGCCAGTCTCGGCAAACTCTGCGGCCTTGGCGGCCATCCCCGCGTTGAGGGCTTCAGCCGCATCCAACTCTTGAGCGGCCGCGTAGTCGCGGACCTCTTGGCTGATCTTCATGGAGCAGAAACGCGGCCCGCACATGCTGCAGAAGTGAGCGGTCTTGGCGGCATCGGCCGGCAGCGTTTCATCGTGGTATTCGCGCGCCACGCCTGGGTCGATGGCCAGGTTGAACTGGTCTTCCCAGCGAAACTCGAACCGCGCCTTGGACAGGGCATCGTCTCGATCCTGGGCGCCGGGATGGCCCTTGGCCAAGTCTGCGCTGTGGGCGGCGATCTTGTAGGCGATCAGCCCCTGCTTCACGTCGGCCTTGTTGGGCAGACCCAGGTGTTCTTTGGGCGTGACGTAGCAGAGCATGGCGCAGCCCTGGCTGCCAATGATGGCGGCGCCGATGGCCGAGGACATGTGGTCATAGCCAGGGCTGATGTCCGTCACGAGAGGCCCGAGCGTGTAAAACGGGGCTTCGTGGCAGTGCTTGAGCTGCTCGTCCATATTGGCCTGGATCAGGTGGATCGGCACGTGGCCGGGCCCCTCGATCATGACCTGTACATCTTTCGCCCAGGCGATCTTGGTGAGCTCACCCAGGGCGTGCAGCTCCGCGAACTGAGCCTCGTCATTGGCATCGGCGATGCAACCGGGACGCAGACCATCGCCCAAGCTGAACGTGACGTCGTACTCGGCCATCAGGTCGCAGATGCGCTCGAACTCGGTGTACAAGAAGTTCTCTTTATGGTGATGCAAGCACCACTTTGCCATAATCGAACCGCCGCGGCTAACAATGCCCGTGATGCGCTTGGCGGTCATGGGCACGTGGCGGAGCAGCACTCCGGCGTGGATGGTGAAGTAGTCCACGCCCTGCTCGGCCTGCTCGCGAAGCACCTCCAAGAACAGGTCGATGTTCAGGTCTTCCACCTTGCCTTTCACCCGCTCCAGGCACTCGTAGATGGGCACGGTACCGATGGGCACGGGGCTGTTGCGCAGGATCCACTCGCGGGTCTCGCGAATGTCCTTGCCCGTCGACAGGTCCATGACGGTGTCGGCTCCCCACTGGACCGACCAACGCAGCTTGTCCACCTCTTCTTCGATCGAGGAAGAAACTGCTGAATTTCCGATGTTGGCGTTGACCTTCACCAGGAAATTGCGGCCGATGATCATGGGCTCCGATTCGGGGTGACACCGGTTGACCGGGATCACGGCCCGCCCCTCGGCGACCTCGGTGCGCACAAACTCGGCGCTCACGTTTTCTCGAAGAGCGATGAACCGCATCTCTGGCGTCACGACGCCGGCGCGGGCGTAGTGAAGTTGGGTCGGGCAGACGTCGCCCGCTCGCTCCGCAATCCACGGAGCGCGTCGTTTAGGAAGCCCCTGCTTGGGGTCGAGCCCCTGAGGCCCCGAGGTGTCGTAGACGCACAGCGTCTCTCCGGTTGTAAGGGGAATCTCCCGCATGGGAACACCCAGCTCGCCCACTTCGATCTTCCGGCTCATTCCGCCGTTGAAATCCACATATCCAGACATCCCGCTTTCCTCCGCCGGTGTGAGCCGGATCAGGTTCTGCGGTGTAATCTCAGGCCCGTCTCGAACACATTCCGAGGGAGCCACCCGCAGCGAGACGGGGCGTCTAACGGTGGCCTACTCGCCGCGCACGGTGACCTCGAAGCCCTCTCTCCACGGCTCGCCGGAGATGGCTTTGCCCCACGATTTATCGCCGAGGAGATGGGCTTGGGCGAAGGCGTTCGCATAGGCGGCCAGCGTGGGAATCGTGCGAGAGACCGGAGTGAACGTCTCATTACAGCCGTCGTCCATGGCGTCGGGACGAAAGAGCTGCAAGGTGGTGGGGTTCAGGTCATCGCAGATGGTGACGAAGCTGTAGTGGCCGCCGTCGGGCAGGTTGACCCACACGTCGTCGGCGCCATTCAACCCCTCCCACGCAGGTACCGCCTGCATCTCGTGGGTGGTGCTCTGGTCTCGCTGTCCGCTCTGCACCATCACTGGAATGTCGATTCCGGCCAACTCACCTGCCGCAAAATTAGGGATCAACGCCGGGGCTTGCGGCACCAATGCACCGATGCGCTCATCGCGGAATCCCCCGCGCAAGGCCGCCTGCACCTCGGCGTTGGCCAAGACTTCGCAGGACCCATCCTCCTCTTCAGGCGGATCTTCGCAGGCACTGACGTAGGCATCCACATCCAGCTTCGCTCCACCCACAGTCAGTGCGGTGTATCCACCAAAACTATGGCCCACGAGCAACGCGCCATCGACCCGTAGGTCTAGACCCTCGACCAGCCCAGCCCCCGCCGCGTCCAGCGTGGCGTGAATGTCCAGGGGCCGGTTGACGGTCGTGCGCATGGAAGGCGCCCAGGTGTTCGCCAAGAAGTCCCGGGCCGTGTTGCCTGCGTGGTCGGGCGCCACCACTACCCAGCCGTGAGACGCCATGTTCTCGCCCAGTGGATAGCCGAGCAGACCCTCTCCGCCGGACCCATGGGAGTACACCACCAGGCGCGCCTCGCCCTCAAAAGGGGGAGGTTCGAAGGTGGCTAAGGCGGAGTCTTGCGTGATGATACCGGCAACTTTGTACTGGGCCACCTGCGCGCCGGGCTCCTGGGCTGGGTACCAGACGTTGACGGTGAGGGTGCGGGGTTCTTCCAGACCGGGGCCCTCATAAGTCAGGGTCGTGGTCATATATCCGACGTCGAATTCACCGGGTGCAAACAGCGTTTCTGGGTCAGCGCCACCGCAGGCCACGAGTCCAAGCACACCGATCCACCACCGCATGGGTCCTCCGAGCCTAGGCCACTCTAGCTTGCCAGCAGGGGGTCTCGGCCCTCGCTCGACCACGGCCACGGCCGATCGACCGAGCCTTCTAGAGGTCGCAGTCCTGGGTAGTCCCCGACTCGGAGCCGGACGAGTGTGCCGTCGGGCAGGAGATCGCGGGGCAGGCGAACGCTCATGACCCAGCGGATCCGCGTCAGGTCGGCGCTGATGCCCCGGCGGAGAAAGAAGCTCACATCCTGGTCGTGTACCGCACAGGGTCCCCATTGCACGGCGGTCCAGCCGGCGGGGCCCTGGGCTTCGAGGCGGACCAACACCCGATCGGCGAGGGGGGTGGTTCGCTCCGACGGCGGGGGTGGGTCCGAGAACCACCAGCCCCAAAGCACAAGTCGATCCTTCTCTTCGTCCCGAGGCGGCAGGCGGAGAACCCCCTCGGCCATCGCCCCGACTCGGACCTCGGCGACGCCGGTAAACGGCTGCATGGCACGGGGCGGCACCAGCAAGGACACCGGCATGCCCGCCTCGCGAGGATCGGTGTCGAAGCTGGCATTTCCAGGCACCACATCACCGGGGGGACGGGCGGCGCTACCCACGACCGCTTCGACCATGGCCTGCACATAGGTGCCGAAGTCTCGGCCCCAGAGGGTGGCTGCGCCCTCGTAGTCTTGCACGCGATATTCATCGACGGTCGTGGCATATCCAGCATAGCCAGACACCAAGCCGAGCAGCATCACCCGGTGGGGCGCGTCGGGGCGGATCGCCGCGCGGATTCGGTGGGTCAACATGGCGGAGGGCTCGACGGGGATACCGATGAGGTCGTCATCGCCAAGGCGTAGGTGCCGCACTGGAAGGTGCGGTTCGAAGGCGTCGCCAGCCCGGAGGTTGCGGCCGTAGAATCGCCGCCCAAAGGTGCGAAGTACGTCGTATAGGACGTGGTTCTTCGGGGCGTGTGGGTCATCGCCCCACACGGGCAGCCGGACGGGCACCGGCCACCACCACAGGCGACGCCGCGCGGAAGGCTCACCCACAAGCCACCGCATGAGCAGCCGCGCGAGCGTGGGGGCCGACAGCAGGGACCACCAAGTCACGTCCATCGCGCTGGTCGGTTGATTGAGTTCAGAGCCGCCAAACTGGGCGTTTCCGACTTGGTGCTTCTCAGGGAGGCGATAGCCAGGGCCGGTCGCACCGGGGATCGACAGCTCCATAAATCGAACCTCGACACCGCACTCAGCGGTGGCCTTCGACCGAGCCACGTCTGCGCTCGCCTGCACCGCCTCGGCGAGTCGGCGGCCCAGGCGCTCGGTCAGATCGATGAGATCTTCCCTTCGTTCCAGGCTCTCGATGGCCTCACGACGCTCTCGAAAGGCCTGGATGCTCTGATCTGGATCGACCAAGTTGGTATCGCCCATGCTCCCGCCCACGATGGCGACCGGCACGCGCTCCGAGCAGCGTCCGAACAGGGTGTGGTGCAGCCTGCGGGCGGCAACACCGCTCACATCTGGCGTCATGAGCGCCATATGCGCGGGCAGGGCGGCGGGCGTGCCATGAACGATGGCGAACAGCCCCAGCGGCTGTCCGTCTAACGACTCGGCCCAGACCGATTGGATCCGCGAATCACAGGCTGAAAAGGCGGGGTCTCGTTCGGCAGGACCCGGCTCGCCCATGATCTCTTCTGCGGCCTTGGACACGCGATCGGCGAGGGTCTTGGCGCTCATCCACCCCGGCGGTCCCAAATTGGCGGCAAAGGCCAATAGGCTTCGCTGCCACACCAACCCGGCGGCGCTCGAAGCCCCCACGCCGACCCGCGCCGGCACCAGGTTCTTCGCGGCGGACTCGCACGCGGCGGCCAAGCGATCCACCCACCACCGGGTCAGGTCCTGATCGAAGTCGTTGGTTCGCGCCGCCAGGCAATCGTAGAACCGGTCGCCAAAGTAGTGACCGGGCGCATTGTGGGTGTGGGACGCACAGAGCCAGAGGCGATCCACACCCAGCCCCAGGGTCGGCCCCACCCGCTGCGCGAGCGCTTCGGCCAGAAAGCGGCTCCCCGCAAGTAAGTCGAGGCCGATCAGCGCGACCCGACTCCCGTCTGCCCCTTCGAGCAGCAGAACCGTGCCCCGCAGACGACCGAAGATGCCTGTCGCATGCTCGCTGGACGGAAAGCCGAAACCCGCCGAGTCCAACCCGAGGGCGGGGGTCAGATCGACTTGAGCAGCACCCGCACGCAAAGAACCGCTAGCAGCAGGTCGATACACCGTTGCGGGCCGCTCGAGGGTGAACCCCAACCGGTCCAGCGCTCCCGCTTCGACCTCTCGCATCTACCCTCCGGGCGGGCAGACTACCCGACGCCAACCCACACGATCTCAGTCCGTGCGAGACCCTCGACGGATCCGCTGCTACCCTCGGCACTCGTACCGAGAGAAGTCCATGCTCCGCTCCCTGCGCCGCTCCTGCGTGTCCGCGCTCGCCCTATCCGCCCTCACCACCGTGGCCTGCAATGACGCACCCACCACCGTGATCGTCGATATCGTGCCTACCAACTCGGAAGATGCCGAGAGAAGGGTCACGAACTCCGATGACTTCGAGGTCATGTTCTTGGCCCAAGCGCGCGACATCAACAGTGACGAAGTGACCTACACCTATGAGTGGACCGTCGATGGCACCGTGCGCCCCGAGTTTTCGGGTCCCGCCATCACGGCGGACGCCACCGCCAAGGGTCAGGTCTGGTCCGTGACCGTGACCGCCAATGATGGCGCCAAAGACGGGGAGCCCGCTTCTGCCGAAATCACAATCCTGAATACGCCGCCCACCGCCACCGTTTCCGCGACGGCCACCGAGGTCCGATCCACCGAAGGACTCGAGATCTCTGGTGCTGGCCAAGACTACGATGAAGACACCGTCGAGATCACCTACTACTGGCTCAACAACGGCAAAGGAACGCCATTCGACGGACCGACCGTCCCCGCCGCAGCCACCTACCCGGGCGAGATCTGGACCGGCCATGCCCTGCCCTTCGATGGCGAGGTCCGAGGCAAAGCCGCCACGGTGGCCATCACCATCCAGAACGGCATCCCGACCGTCGACGAGCTGATCTTGTCGCCTGAAGAGGCGTACACCAACACGGACATGGTCGCGACGGTGGCGTCATCCGACCCGGACCGCCAGCCCGTCACCCTGACCTATACGTGGACGGTCGACGGCACCGAAGCCTTGTCGGGATCGGGCCGAAACATCCTTCCAAGCAGCAAATTCACCAAGCACCAAGACGTATCGGTGAGCGTCACCCCCGACGATGGCGTCGACGCGGGCACCCCGGTCACGGCCTCGACCACCGTGCTCAACGCCCTGCCCACGCAACCGGTGAGCGCGATCGTGCCTGAAGAGCCCATCCCGGCCATCGACGACATGAAGTGCGGCTTGGTCACGCCCTCCACCGACTTGGACGGCGACGACATCCAGTACCGCATCGAGTGGACCGTCAACGGAGCCGCATACGTGGGATCCACTACGGATCTGCCCGGCGACACGGTGCCCAAAGACGCCTTCTTCGACGATGAGTCGTGGACCTGCACCATGGTGCCCTACGACGACGACAGCGACGGCCTAGGCGTGGCGATCGACATCGTGCCCCAGACCTGGAGCGGCCCCCGCGTGTTCAGCGTGTGCGGCGCCAAGGGCGAAAAGGGCCCAACCCAGGTCAAGTGTGACACCGCAGACGGTTACCTCAATACCCCCCTCGAAGCCGAAGTCTTGGTGACGGAAGGCATCCAGGAGTGGATCGTGCCCGTGGACGGCACCTACCGAATCACGGCCCGCGGGGCCGAAGGTAGTGCATCCACCTCCTCGTTCTACAAATACGCAGCCGGCATGGGCGCTGTGCTCCGAGGCGACTTCGCGCTCAAGCGCGGCGATGTTCTCCTGCTCGCTGTCGGCCAGAAGGGCGAATCAGACGGCTACGCCACAGGCGGTGGCGGCGCGACGTGGGTCATGGCGCCCGATGACACCCCGTACCTGATTGCGGGCGGCGGGGGCAGCACGAGCTACTACGGCAGCTACTATGGCCGTACAGACGGCTGTGACGCACTGACTTCGGGGTACGGCGGCAATGGCGGCGGTTCCGACTACCGCACAGCAAGCCGCAACGTGTGTACCGCAAAGACGTCTGGTTTGGGCGCGGGCGGCACGGTGCCCGGCAACTACTCGGGCAATGCTGGGGCGGGCCTCAACAGCGATGGCGCCGATGACCCCTATTCCTACTACGGCGGTACCGGCGGTTCGAGCTGGGCTAACGGCGCTGGTGGCGGGGCGGGTGCCGCAGCGGGTGGCTTTGGCGGCGGCGGCAGCGGCAATGGGTCCAACGCGGCCGGCGGCGGCGGTGGCTACTCCGGCGGCGACGCCAGCCGAATGCTGAGCGGCGGCGGTGGATCGTTCAACGCGGGAGCGAACGCGAGCAACACGGTGAGCAATGCGGACGATGGTAGCGTAACCATCGACCTCATCAGCCTGAAATAGATAGCGGCTGACTACAGCGGAATTGCCTGCTACCCTTCGGTCTCGTCTGAAGGAGCCGTCATGCGCCGCACGCTCGCCCCCGCCCTGACATTGGTCATCGCCCTCGTAGGATGCAACCAAGCACCCACGACTTTGATCGTCGATATTGTGCCTACAACCTCGGAAGATGCCGAGCGCCGTGTGACCAATGCCGACGATTTCGAGGTCATGTTCCTGGCCGAATCCCGGGACATCAACGCCGACGAGGTCACCTACACCTACGCGTGGACCGTCGATGGCACCGACCGCCCCGAATTCAACGGCGCCACCATCACCGCCGACGCCACGGCCAAGGGCCAGGTGTGGTCCGTCACCGTCACCCCCAACGACGGGAGCTCAGACGGCGAGCCCGCCACCGCTGAGATCACAGTCCTCAACACGCCGCCCACCGCCGAAGTCTCGGCGACGGCCACCACGGTTCGCTCGACCGAGGGTCTTGAAATCTCGGGTTCTGGCACCGACTATGACGAAGACACCGTCGAGATCGAGTACTACTGGCTCAACAATGGCAAAGGCACACCATTCGACGGCCCCACCGTGCCCGCCGCCGCCACCTACCCAGGCGAAATCTGGACCGGCCACGCGGTTGCCTTCGACGGGGAAGTTCGTGGCAAGCCCGCCACCGTGCAGATCACGATTCAGAACGGCATTCCCAGCGTCGATGACCTGGCGCTCACCCCCGAAGACGCGTTCACCAACACCGACATCGTGGCGACCGTCTCCGCCTCGGACCCCGACCGCCAGCCGGTCAGCCTGAACTACGTCTGGACCGTCGACGGCGTCGAGGCCCTGTCTGGCAATGGCCGGAGCATCCTGCCGAGCGACAAGTTCAGCAAGCACCAAGAGGTGGTGCTGACCGTCACGCCCGATGATGGCGTGGACCAGGGAACCCCGGTCACCGCAAGCCTCACGGTCAGCAACTCGCTACCGACCGAGCCCGTGGCCGCCATCTTCCCCGAGGAGCCCATTCCGGCCATCGATGACATGAAGTGCGGCTTGGTCACGCCCTCTACCGATGTGGACGATGACACGATCAGCTACCGCATCGAGTGGACCGTAAACGGCGCTGCCTACGTGGGCGCCACTACGGACCTTCCCGGTGATACCGTACCCGCGAACGCCTTTTTCGACGACGAGGAATGGGCCTGTTCCATCGTGCCCTACGACGACGACAGCGACGGCATCGGAACCGTGGTCGAGATCGTGCCCGTCACCTGGAGCGGCCCCCGGATCTTCACCGCGTGTGGCTCCACCGGCGCCAAGGGCCCGACCCAAGTCAAGTGCGACACCGGCGATGGCTACCTCAACACCCCCCTCGAAGGCGAGGTTGTGGTCACCGATGGCATCCAAGAGTGGGTCGTACCCGTGGACGGCACCTACCGGATCACCGCCAAGGGCGCGCAGGGCAGCGCCTCAGACCGGGCCGGCACGACCTACGACGCGGGCAGCGGCGCAGTTATCCGTGGCGACTTCGCCCTCAAGCGCGGGGACACGGTGCTGATCGCCGCTGGCCAAGAGGGCAAGACCAATGGCTACAGCGCCGGAGGCGGCGGAGCGACCTGGGTCATGGCCCCCGATGACACGCCATACTTGGTGGCCGGTGGCGGTGGCTCGACCAACTGGTACGGCAGCTACTACGGCCGAAGGGGCGGTTGCGACGCCATGACCGGGCAGTACGCCGGCCAGAGTGGCGGCTCCACCTCCAACTCGATCAGCAGCAGCGTATGCCGGGCCAAGACCGACGGGCTGCGGTCCGGTGGCCGGGTGCCCACAACCTACGACGGCAACGCCGGCGCGGGTATCGACAGCAATGGCGCGACCGATCCAGGAGGCTCCTGGACGGGCGGCACCGGCGGCAAGAGCTGGGGCAATGGCCTCGAAGGTGGCGGCGGCGGCGCGGCAGGCGGCTTCGGCGGCGGCGGCGGCGGTGAGGGCTCCTATGGCTCCGGCGGCGGCGGCGGCTACTCGGGCGCCGATGCCAGTCGCACGATCTCCGGTGGCGGCGGCTCGTACAATGGCGGCCTAAACCCCAGTAACTCCACGGGTAATGCAGATCATGGCAGCGTCACCATCGACCTGATCTCCATCGACTGAGCGCCGAGCCCAGGAGCTGCAATCCGGGTGATGGCCAAAGAGGCCGTCATCTATGCTCGCTCGATGTGAGCGGAGCGGACCAGGCGGATACGCTGAGCCCTTGTGGGGAGCTCCATGGCCAGCGTCTTGCTGCTAATCATCATCGTGGTCGTGTCCTACGTGATCGTCACGGCGGGCGCGACGGCCTTTGAGCTCACCGGGCTGGACCGGTCGACCGCGCAGTTTCAGGCCCTCTCCGCCTTCACGGGCACCGGGTTCACCACCCGCGTCTCCCAGCGCGTGGTCGAACACCCCGTTCGCCGCCGTATCACCAGCATGCTCATCGTTATGGGGTACGCGGGTACGGCCTCGGTCATCGCCTCCTTTGTCACCTCGGTCGACGTCGACTCCTGGGGGGCGACCGCGCTCAACTTGGCGGTCATGGCCGTTGCGGCCCTGGTGGTCTGGTTCTTCCTTCGGCGCTTTGGAACGCTATTTTTGGCCGACTACCTGCGGCGTTTCTTGCTGCCCCGCATGACTAGCGACCAGGTGCCCCACGAAGAATTGCTATTGTACAAAGCGGGCTATGGCATCACCCGTATCGAGGTCCCGCCGAACTCTCGCGTGATCGGTCAGGCCCTGCGCGACCTAGACCTGCGGCAGTTCAATGTGCAGGTGTTGGCCGTCGAAGAAGAGGATGATGTGCATCCGATCCCCGACCCAAACTGGCGCTTTCGCGAGGGAAACCGCCTGATCATCTACGGCGAGATCAAGCAGGTCCAAGAGGCCTTCTCGCCCTCCCCCTCCTAGGTCAGTCTCAGCCGGCCCGGCTCCGTACTTCGAAACGGATCGTGCGTTTGCGACCGGCCTCATCGCGGACGGTGACCGTGTGGCGGCCCGGCGTCGGAGACCACCACAGGCGCTGGTCGGACGCCACATTGCCCAGCCACTGGCCATCGACGAACCACGACACATCGCCCGACCAGCTCGTGTCCACCTCCAGGGGGATCTCCTGCCGGCTCGGGTCCAGGCCCGGGATCAAGATCCGCACCTCGCCGGCGACGGGGGACAAGATCTGCGGTGCGTCGATCTGGCCGGGAGGACGACAGCCCTCGGCCATTCGCGGAGGCTCCGGTAGGCGGCGGTGCTGGTCGTTGAGCCACCGGCGGACCGCCGACGGAAAGACCACGAAGGTCTGTTCTTCGGTCTGGCGGTTCCCACGGCATGCGGCGGTAACCGACTCCCCTGTCACCGTGTCCACTTCCAGGAGCACGTGGAAGGGATCTCGCTTTGTGGGGACCTTTTCACGTAGGGCCCACACATGACGGGTGTTCGGGGAAGCGTCGGTGGGCAGGTGGCCAGACCACGAATCCACCTCGACCTTGATCAGGTCCCGAGGCGCCGGATCGACCCATCCACGGCTGCCCTTATTGCCCACCGCCTCCAAGATGTCGAAGAGCGGCGCCCCTGCCACCTCGGAGCCCACGAGGTGCCGAGACGGCGTTCGGTCCGCATTGCCAAACCACACACAGGCGGTGTGCTCGGGGCCCGACCCACAGGCCCACGCGTCGCGGTGGCCAAAGCTCGTGCCCGTCTTCCAGTGGATGCCGGTAGGCACCGTCGCCAGCTCCCGACGCGCAGGAAAGTCAGGGCGGTCCTTGAGTCGCAGCGCCTTTCGCGTAAGCCACGCGGCCCCCGGCGAGAGCACCGGCACCCCGGTGGCGATCTGCTGATCGGGTCCCGTGAGCCGCAGGGGCCGGTGGTCTCCATTGGAGGCCAAGCCCGTGTACAGGCCCGTGAGCTCAAGCGGAGTGACCTCGACGCCGCCGACAGCCACAGAAAGTCCGTACCATCCTGGTTCATCGACGAGAGACTC
>JBGCER010000607.1:0-8910 GCA_045106515.1 Myxococcota bacterium | reverse complement strand
TCCACGTGTTACTCACCCGTCCGCCGCTCCCCGAAGGGCGCTCGACTTGCATGTGTTAAGCCCGCCGCTAGCGTTCGCTCTGAGCCAGGATCAAACTCTCCAGTTTGATTTTTGGCGTGATGCCGAAGCATCCTCAAGTCCCTGCTCCATCCGAAAATGGTTCACAAGGTACTGCGACTCCGAAGAGCCGACTTTTCTCTATTGGTGTCAATGAGTCCGCCTAAGCTTTCCCACTGACGAAACGCTCGCCTTCCACTGCTACCTAGATTTCAGAGAACGTGACCCACTCCCGAAGTTCGGGAGGATGGGACATGACGAGGAGCGGCGAACCGTCTCTCGTCATTGGGACTTGGAGCCCCACGATGTACGAGACCAGAGGTCTCGGGGGTTGGGCGCTCGGCGCCCCGCCGCCGGGATGTGCATCCCTCGCGGCCCCCACTACTATGAGTTTGCTTTGGGCGCGTCAAGGAAAAAGATGCGCTGGGGGAACATGTTTTGAGTTGTCTAGAACCAACCTCGCATCACCCCGAATTTCCATGCCCAGCCGAGTCCGAGGCACAACAAAAAGGCAGTTGTATACAGTCCTTCTCGCCGAAGCAGCCTGCGCCAGATCCGGCGCCAGCGGTCTCGGGGCGCCGCAAGCTCGGCCATCGCGACACCAAAAACCAGGAGCGTCCCCAGGAAGAGCACGACGCCGAACGGCTGCACGTACAGCGCTTCGAGGATCCGCAGCTCGGCCATGAGCGAGAAGGACGTGGTCATCCCGCACATCGGACATGGCACGCCCGTCAGGGACAACACCGTGCAGCCATCCAGGCCGAGCTGCGTATGCGTGCTATGACCGCTCCCGTCTGGAGTGAGCCAGCCGGCCACTGCGAGCACAGCACCAGCCCCAACACCAATGGGCACCGACGCTAGGCGGGACAGGGTGCGTCCCGACAGACGCAGCCCGCGCCCCTCGCTCACCCCGGCCCCTCAGACGCCGAGGCCGCCTCGGGCATCGCGGCGCGAAGCACGGCTTCCGAAGCAGCAAGTTCGCGATCGATGGCTCGGAACTCTTCTCCGACTTGCCGCCGATAGCGCTCGAAGTCCGAGGCGATGTTCATGCACGCGAGCATCGCGACGGTGTATTCGTCCATGCCCGCGGATCCACGAGTGGAGATCTCGTTCATGCGGTCGTCGACATATTGGGCGACCGCTTCGATATCGACGTCGTCCTCGTCGCTCTTGACGGTGTAGGTCCGTCCGCGGACGGAAATCTGAACCTTCATTGGATCCACCTGGATGAGGAGGTCTTGGCACGCTCGGCGGGCATGGAAGTCATGCGATCGCCTCTGCGAATGCGTCCGCGTCGAAGTCTTTGAGGTCCGAGACCCCTTCTCCGATGCCGATGAGCTTGATCGGTAGGTCGAGCTCGGAAGCGAGGGTCACGATCATCCCACCCTTGGCCGTGCCGTCGAGTTTGGTGATGGCCACGCCGGTCAACGGCGTGGCATCGTGAAATAGACGGGCTTGAGACAGGCCATTTTGGCCCATAGTTCCATCGAGAACAAGCAGGGTGTCGTGGGGTGCTCCGGGAAGGCGCTTGTCGATGACCCGCCTCACTTTAGAGAGCTGCTCCATCAACGGCGCGGCCGTCTGGAGCCTGCCAGCGGTGTCGACCAACACGACATCGTGGCCCCGCGCCTGGGCCGCCTCGACGGCTTGGTAGACCACCGCCCCCGGATCACTGCCTGCTTCGCCTCGAACGATGTCCGCGCCGGACCGTTCGGCCCAGACAGCGAGCTGCTCGGCTGCGGCGGCGCGGTAGGTGTCGCCGGCGGCCATCATCACCGACAAGCCCTGCTCCTTGAAGCGCGCTGCGAGCTTGCCGATCGTCGTGGTCTTACCGCTGCCGTTGACCCCAACCACCAGCACGACCCACGGCTTTACGTCAGCAGGAGGGCTGGGTGTCGAGCTTCGTCCAACGAGACGATCGCGGATGCAGGTGCGCAGGGCCTCGCGGAGCTCGCTGGGCTCGGTGGTTCCGCTGGACACCAAGTCGCGGAGTTCCTGCACGATCGAGTCGGTGGTGTGGACGCCCACATCCGACAGAAGGAGGGTCTCTTCGAGGTCCTCGAATAGCGCGTCGTCGATCTTGTTCCGACCAAAGAGCACATCAAAGCGCCCTTGTAAGGCCGCTCGTGACCGCCCTAGCGCCGAGCGCAGTAGGCCCGCCAAGCCTTGTGCTGGCTCAGTCGGGCCCGTGCTGGGCGGCGCGGCCTTGTGATCCTCGGGGACGACCGCGACCTGGGGTTCTTCGAAGACCGCCTGGTTGGACCGGCGCCCGCGCACGAAGAAGAAGACGACGAAGGCCACCAGGACGAGCGCACCGGAGAGCCCACCAGCCCAAGCCAACACGCCGGCGTCGTAGGTGGTCTCGGCGAAGTCTTGAGTCGCCTCCGACGGCACCTCAATCACTTCATTGTTCGCCGGATCCATTCGAGCTCCCTCTGTGGCCAAGCCTACTCACCGAGTCGCACGGAAACCAGCCTCGAACAGCCGGGGTCTGGCATAGTGACGCCGTAGAGCGTGGAAGCGCACTCCATCGTCTTTCGATTGTGCGTCACGACGATGAACTGGGACGCGCTCGACATCTCCTTGAGCGCCTCGTTGAACCGACTGCCGTTGGCTTCATCGAGCGGCGCGTCGACCTCGTCGAGCACGCAAAACGGTGATGGCTTGACCTTGAACAGAG
The DNA here is from genome assembly GCA_045106515.1 of Myxococcota bacterium. Taxonomy (GTDB): domain Bacteria; phylum Myxococcota_A; class UBA796; order UBA796; genus REDI01. The sequence continues at coordinate 6,173 of JBGCER010000607.1, read as the reverse complement.
ACAAGATCAGCGCGATGGCCGTCATCGCCTTTTCGCCGCCCGACAGGAGACTCAAGTTTTGAAGCCGCTTCCCGGGGGGCTGTACGAAAATGTCGACGCCGGTCTCCAGCAGATCTTCTTCATCGGTCAGCGATAGGCGCGCGGATCCACCGCCCACCAGGCGGGGGTACATCTCTTGAAAGTGGGCATTTACCAGGTCAAATGTGTCCCGGAAACGCTGCCTGCACGTGCGGTTCATCTTGGCGATGGCCGATCGGATCCGAGCGACACTGATCTCCAGGTCAGCTCGCTGGATCTCCAGCTCATTGTGACGCTCGCGCACCTCCGCCCACTCGTCGAAGGCTGCGAGGTTGACGTCGCCGAGCCGCTCCAAGGACTTGCGATGGGTGGCAACATTATCGACGCGCTCGGCGATGACCTGTTCATCCACCAGATCCGACGACGTAAGGGCCAGCGGCGGCACGCCTTCGATGACCTCACCGTCGATCTCAACCCCTTGTTGCACCGCCGGATCCACGTCGAGAATCAGCGAGCCTTGGGCATCGAGTCGATCGAGCAATCCGGGAATGCTCTGCTGATAGCGTTCTTCGATACGGGTTCGCAGGCCATCGATCTCTTCTTTGGTGGTGTCCACGCGGGCCCGCACTTGATCGGAGGTTCGGGTCAGCTCCCCGACGGAGTCCCCCAGCGCGCGCAGGTCCTCCTCTCCCATTTGCACGCCTTCCCGCAGCTCTTTCAGGCGCGCCCGCTCTCTCTCCAGCTTGTCCCAGGACTCGGCCCGGTTGGTGTTGAGCATCGTGAGCTCGGCCTCGGCGTCGCGGAGGGTCTGGCTCACCTCCTGCCGTTTCGACGAGGCCAGCGCTAGGGAGGCTTGCAGCTCGGCGAGTCGTTGGTTTCCCTGTTCGACCCTCGACTCGTTCGCCGCCAATGCCGACTGCAAAGAGCGGACACGCTCAGTCCAGGTAACCGCCGCCACCTTGACCTCACCCAGCGCCGCCGCCGCCTCATCCGCCTCGGTCAATGCCGTGGCGAGGGCTTGTTTATGGGTCTCCGCCACGGCCCTGGCTTGCTCGGACCGCACTTCGGCATTGGCCACATTGGCCTGCAAGTGCGCGGTGGATTGCACGAGCTCCGCCTCTTCGCTTTGCAGCCGCACCAATTGACCGGCTCGCTCCTGACCATCTGCGATGGCCCGTTCGATGGTCGCGCGCACTGCATCACGTCGAGAAGCGAGCTGGGAAAGACTCAGGACGGCGTCGCTCATGGCGGTAGAGGCCTCGTTGACCCGCTGACGCGCGTGCTGGGCGGTCGTACGAGCCGCGTCGAGCCGTTCGCGAGCGCCCGAGATCTTGGCGGTGCAGGCCGCCCGCTCCGACTCGGCTTGAGCCTGAGACTCGTCGAGCCTTTGTTGTGCTTTGGCCTGCGCTTCTACCGCATTTTCAACGCCCTGATCAGCCGCCTCACGTGACTCCAAAGCTTCCTGGTGCCTGGCGTGAGCGAGCTCCTGTTCGAGGGCCTCCGCCTCAAGCCTACCGGCCTCCGCCACAGCCTCGGTTGCTTCTTGTCCGGCGGACCGTGTCGCCTCCAACGCCGCGCGATGCTCCACCTGTAGGGCTTCGAGTCGCTCCCGCCTGTGCGTGGCGGCTTCCGTTCGGCTCGCCACGGCCTGCTCTTCGAGCGCACGGCGGTCTTGGTCGAGCGCTAAGCGCTGTCGCTGGCGGAGCGCATCGGCCTGGTCGGTCTGTGTCTGCTTCACATGGTCCAGCGCATCTCTGGCGTCGGCCGTGCGTGCATCCAGCGCATCTCTGGCCTCGATGAGCCGCTCCAAGTCACGGGCTCGCTCGGCACGGTGCAGACCGGCTTCGTGGAGGTCCGTCTTGGCGGATTCGAGGTCCTGCAGCTGCGCGATGAGCTGCGCTCCGCCCGAGTGTCCTGCGCCGAGCACCACCACCCCGTCCGAGCGGGCTCGGATCCCAGATGGAGTGACCGCCGACCCGCCGCCGTTTTGAGCGCGCGCCAACGCGTCTGCCAGATCTCTGGCTTGATAGACGGCCCCCAGCGCCGCCTTCCGATCCAACTCCCCGGCGGGCCGCATAATCACGCTCACCGCAGCCCCCTCGGGGAGGGCGTCCGCAAGGGTGTGCAGCTCATCCGCGGAGTTGAGCACCGCCAGCTCCAGCCGCGGTCCGAGCAGGGCCAACAGCTCGGCATCCGACCGAGCCGACGCTGATAGTGACTCCGCCAAAGTAGGCCGCGGGCCCAGTATTTCGGTCAGAGCTTTGAGTCCGGAATCCTCGCCCTGTCTGGCGGCTATCATGGCGCTGAGGGCCGCAACCTTGGCCTCGCACCCCGCTAGCTCTGCGCCAGCGTCCCGATCTGCGGCGACGCCATCATCCACCGCACGACTGGCCGCGGCGAGGGCATCGGTCCCCTGCTCCACTGCAGCCTCCAGCTCCATCATCTGACCAGCCAGCGTCTCGGACAGCTGTTGCAACGCCAAAGATAGCGCCTGCTCCGCGTCGTCTTGCAGCTGATCCTGCGCCTCTCGGCGAGTCCGGGCTTGCAGCGCATCGGCGGCATCGAGCTCCGAACGCAGGCGCAGATCCCTCTTTCCGTGGTGCGCTTCGAGTTCTCGAACCCAGCTATCCGCACGTTGCCTGGCTTGACTCAGAGCCGTCTGATGCTCGCGTCGCATGGCTTCCCGCCGACGAGCAGAGCGTGCATCGAGCGACTGCAACGCTGCTGATACCCTCTTTTCTACGTCGCTTCTCGCCCGAATGAGCGCATCGTCTGCACGCCGTCGCGCCGTCTCGAGTTCCCGGGCAGCCGTCTGAGCCGCCGAAACGACGGCGTCGCGCTCATGCTCCGCCTGCCTGAGGGCCCGGACCGCGTCGTTTTCCTCGGCGGATGCAGCCTCGCTTGCCGCCGAGATGTTGCGGTGTTCCTCCGCGCATTGACTCGAGGTAGATTCAGCTTTGCCGTACTCTTCTAGCAGTCCTTCGAGCTGGGCCTCACCGCGGGACTGCTGCTCTTTGGCCGTTGCGACGGCCGCTCCGAGTTGCCGGGTGCGTTCTGGCAGCGCGTCCGCTTGGCTCTGCAGCGTCGAAAGCTGAACCCGGAGCCCCTGAAGCTCGACCAGGATCGCTTGGCTCGCCGCGATGGCGTCATCGGAGGCCTGGCGTCGCTCGACCACCGCCGCCTGGGCGCCTTCGCTCGCAAGGGTCGCAGCGGTCAACACCTGAGCCGACTTCGTCGACCGCTCCTGGGCATCCCCAAGTTGGCTGGACAGCTCCGCCGCCTCTTCGGCCGCCTCGTGCAATTGAGTCTGAGTCAGCTTTAAGCTGGACTGATCTCGCGCCTCCTCAGCGTTGATCTCGTCGAGGCGTTCCCTGGAGTACGACACGGTGCCGGCCAACTCCCGCGTCCTGGCGTCGAGCTCCGCCACCTCGTCCCGCCAGGTCTCTACGCCCTGCTCGACCACAGCCAGCTCTTCGCGGCGCTCCTTCAGGTCGGCCTCCCGCCGAGCGCGTCCGCGAATCGCTGCAGCGAGCTCCCCTTCCAGCTGACGAAGCTGCCCCCGAAGCGCACGTCGGTCCTGGACCAGCGCCTGATACTTGGTGAGCGCCAGGGCGATTTCATCGTGGCGTATGAGGGTCCGAAGCCTGCGAAACCGGGCGGCTTTCCTGACTTGTCGAGACAGGGCACGAACCCGACGACTCATCTCCTCAGCGACATCGGCCGCACGATCGAGCTGAGTGGATGTGGCGGCGAGGCGCTCACGGGCCTCGTCCCTTCGAGCCTTATACCTGGAGATACCTGCTGCTTCGTCGATGAGGCTTCGGCGCTCTTCGGGCCGCGCGTGCACGATCTTGCCGATCCGTCCCTGCTCGATGAACGAGTACAGGTTGTTTCCAATCCCGGTGTCCAAAAACAGATCCACCACGTCTCTGCGGCGGACGCGACGCTGATTGATCAGGTATTCGCTGGCCCCGGTCCGGTGCAGGCGCCGCCCCACGCTCACTTCAGCCATCTGGGCGTACTCGCCGGGGAACGGCTCCCCACCCTCGCTGGTGAGGGTCATCACGACCTCGGCGAAGCCCACCGGCTTTCGCTCTTGGGAACCCGCGAAGATGACGTCCATCATCTCGGAGCCGCGGAGGCTCCGCGCGGACTGCTCACCGATACACCACCGCAGGCCGTCCATGACGTTGGACTTGCCGCAACCGTTTGGGCCCACAATACAGGAAATCCCAGGATCGAAGTGTAGAACAGTTCGATCCGGAAAGGACTTGAAGCCGTGGAGTTCGAGCTTGCGGATCCGCATTGAGCCAGGCGTCAGGAGGACAGGACCGGCGTATTAGCCCGTCCTGACCGACGCGGGCACCGCGAAGTCAGGTTCGCTGGTCCACGGGCCAAGTGCGAAACAGACTTCGCACTCATGCCATCAGAGCCTGCGTCCGACCGTGGATCTAGTGCGGCACAGGGTTTGCAGCACACCACGTAGGAGAGTGTATGCGTCACGCCGTCCTCGCTGCCGCCATCGCCTTCGGGCCTCACATGCGACTCCTTGGCGTCCCTGCCCGATCCGTCGGCCGCGCTGTGATGTCCCTGCTCGACCGTCGCCGCGAGTCTCTAAACCGGCGCTAGCCCGCATCCCCGTGACCGGTCCGCACGAACCGCAGGGTGGTGGGAGCGAGCTGGGTTCTCGACGAGCGAGGGCCCGCCGGCCTGTCGAGGCACGTCAAGGGCCCGAGCGAAGGAGCGGGCCTGGCGCAGCCCGAGATCCCAAGGTGCAGTGGAATGCGTCATGAGGGATGGGGGCAAACGTGAAATAGCTCGCCCCTGCCGAACGTAGACCGGTCGGAGGCTCGCATGTCCACTTCCCTGATCCGTCGCGACAAAGACGTCGGCATTTCTTATGTGCTGCTCGTGGTGTCTTTCTTCGGCATTGCCGGCCTACACCGCCTCTACTTGGGCAGGGTTGTGTCTGGCCTGTTGTGGTTGTTCACAGGCGGGCTGTGCGGAGTCGGCACCCTGGTGGACCTATTCCTGCTGCCGACCATGGTCCGCGACGCCAACGAGGGTGGCTCCGGCTGGTAGGTCCGCAAGACGGCCTCGGCGGCGCTGCTACAGGAACACACCTGCGACAGCGCCGGTCATGCACGCGGCGAGCGCGCCTCCGATCATGGCTCGGAATCCCAGCGATGCAAGCTCTCCCATCCGCTTGGGCGCGAGTCCACCAATTCCGCCCAGTTGGATCCCGATGCTCGCAAAGTTGGCGAAGCCACACAGGCCGTAGCTCGCGATGACCGCGCCTCGCTTCGACAGGATCGCCTCTTCTCCAGAGACCATTCCGGCGAGCGATTTGTACGCGATTAGTTCGGTGAGTACGATCTTCTCACCCAGGAGCTGGCCGACGACGAACCAGTCGCTCATGGGCACGCCCATCAGAACCGCCGCTGGCAAGAAGAGGACGCCGAGCACGTCGGACAACCCGATGGGGTTCGTAGCTACCGTCTTGCCCGCCTCATCGACGCCGCACACATAGCCGAACGTCCAGACGTCTCCGCAGGTACCGACAGGCACCCAAGAAACCACCCAATTCAGCATGGCGACCAGGGCCACGATGGCGATGAGCATCGCCGCCACGTTCAGCACGAGTTTCATGCCTTCGGAAGCGCCATTGGCCGCGGCCTCGATAAAGTTGCTCGCCGGGTTTTCCAGGTCGGCCTGCACCGTACCCGCCGTCACGCTCTCTTCGGTTTCGGGCACCATCACCTTGGCCATCGCCAGCGCCGCCGGGGCCGAAAGGATGGACGCCACCACGAGATGGCCGGCGATGGAAGGGAGCGCGTCTTGTAGGAGCATCACGTAGACGCCCAAAACACCGCCGGCGACCGTCGCAAAGCCGCCGGTCATCACCGCCATGAGCTCGGACCGGGTCATGGTGGGTACGAAGGGCTTGACCAGCAGTGGCGCCTCAGTTTGCCCAACAAAGATGTTGCCCGCAGCCGACAGACTCTCAGAACCGCTGGTGCCGAGGGTGCGCATCATCACCCAGGCGATGCCTTTGACGACCGGGGTCATGATCCCGAGGAAGTACAGCAGGCTCATGAGGGCGCTAAAGAAGATGATGGTCGGCAGCACCGCGAACGCAATGTTCCGGTTTCCAG
>JBGCER010000606.1:0-2971 GCA_045106515.1 Myxococcota bacterium | reverse complement strand
GGGTGGCCGGGTCGGCCGCCAGCAGTCGAGCCAGGTCGTAGGCGAACTCGATCGGCCCAGGCTCCGGCACGAAGGTGCCTTTGGGAAGTACAATAATACCGCTTTCGGTCACAAAGGGGAACCGGGCGCGGTCGGCCTCGGCATCGACGCCGACTTTGGCACCGGGGGCGATGCGGCAGTTCTTGTCGGCCAGCACCTTGTGCACCACGGCCTCTTCGCCCACATCGCAGCCAGACAGGAAGATGGAGTTGCGCACCTCTGCGGCGTCGTGCACGAAGCTGTCGTAGCCCAGCACCACCTCATCGAGGGTCGCCGACTGTACGATTGCACCCTCGCAAACAAGGCTATCGTGCACGGCGGCGCGGCTGCGACCTCCGTGGCTCACGAAGCGAGCGGGGGGATAGTCGCGTTGGGCCGTGCGAATTCGCCACTGGCGATTGTATAGGTTTATGGTCGGTAGTGGGCTTCTAAGCTCCATATTCGCCAGGAAATAGCTGTCGATGGTACCTACGTCCCGCCAGTAGGGCTGCGCGCCATCGGGCTCGCCGGGCACGCGGTTCTGGGCGAAGTCGTAGATCTGCACATGACGACCCTGGGCGACCATCCTGGGGATGATGTCTTTGCCAAAGTCGTGGCTGGATGTGGGGTTGACCGCATCGTCAAGCAACTCTTCGACCAGGGGGCCAGTGCGGAAGATGTAGTTGCCCATCGACACCAGCGCATAACCGGGGCGACCTGGGATTTCGGTGGGGACTTCCGGCTTTTCTTGGAAGCCCACCACCCGCCCGTCAACGTCGACTTGGATGACTCCGAACCCCGTCGCCTCTTCGACAGGCACAGGGAATGCCGCCACGGTGAGGTCTGCGTTCGAGGCCCGGTGGGCCGCCTCCATTTGGCGCACTTCGAACTTGTAGATGTGGTCGCCGCCGAAGACACAGACGTGTTCCGGGCGGGCGTCTCTCACCAAGTTCAGGTTCTGGAATACGGCGTCGGCGGTGCCCAAATACCAGTGGCCGCCGGTGCGCATTTGTGCAGGGACTTCCTCGATAAATTCCCCGATTCCCGAGAGGTGCCAGTTGCGGTTGAGGTGCTTGATCAGGCTCGATGCCATGTACTGCGTGAGCACGTAAATCTTGCGGTATCCGCTGTTAAGGAAGTTTGAAAGGACAAAGTCGAGGATTCGATAGCGCCCGCCGAACGGCACTGCAGGTTTGGCCCGGTGGGTTGTGAGCGGCCCGAGCCGCGACCCCTTTCCGCCAGCCAGGATCATCACCACGGTGCTCATGCATCCTCCGTCTTGTTGGGTGTTCCAGCCACTCGAGCGGTCTCGAGGTGCGCGTGCACGGTTTCCCAGTGTACCGGGGGGGAGGCCGGCGCGATCACCTCTACACGACTGTCACGGCGCCACCCGGACGGCTCTGAACGCACCGCGTCCGGGTCGGCCTGGATGTGCAGCCAGCCGGTCTGTGTTCGGAAGAGCCCCTTGAGACGCAGGACGCCCGCTGGCATGACGGGTCCCGACCGCACCATCTGCTGAAGGACGGCTTGCAGTCGACGGCGGTCAAACCGCACATGGGGCGGCCACGTCCAGCCGCAACTTGTCACCGCCTCGGCCGCCGCGGTCCCCGCCCCGGTCAGGTGGGGAGCGGGGGTGAACCGGGTGGGCTGCCGTGGGTAGGGGTCCCGGTCCAGCCAGGCCGGGTCGATCCGCCCCTCGCTCACCTTTTGAACACCCAGTGGCTCCGGCCACCGCTCTTGGGCAAAGGCGTCGAATCGCGCCAGGTCTTCGGCGGTGCTCAGGTCCACCTTGTTGGCCACCAACACATCGGCCACCGCCACTTGGTCTTGCCAGGTGGCGCTGCTTCTCACGCGCTCATCGGTGAGGTGCCTGGGGTCGATCAGCGTGATGGTGGCCCGCACGCGGACGGCTTCGCTCATCGCCTGAGCGTTGAGCATGTCCAAGACGCTCGCCGGGTGAGCCAGGCCCGTCGGCTCGATCAAAATCCGCGTCGGACGGACTTCGCGAAGGATACGAACCAGGGCTACGTTGAGGGCCAGGCCGCTGGTGCAGCAGATGCAGCCGCCAGGAATTTCGTGGACCGCCAAGCCGCCGCCGTCTAGAGCTGCGGCGTCGATGCCCACCTCTCCAAACTCATTCACAACCACGGCCCAGCGTGATCCGAGGGGAGCCTGACGGACCAGCGCGCGGATGGCAGTCGTCTTGCCTACGCCCAAAAATCCGGTGATTACGCTGGTTGGAACGTTAATTATTCGGTCCAAGTCAAACCCTGTCGGAACGTGCTCAAAAGTTGTGCACAACGTGTGCAAAAACGTTACGGCTTTGGGGAGGTGCTCCCACCATGCTGCTTTTGTCCTGGCTCGTACTGTGTGTATCCGCCTCGGCGGCGCCCGACGTGCCCACGGATGCAGATCCGTCCGCTTCGGAAGATGCGCCACCGTCCGATGAAGCGCCCGCCTCGGATGATGAGGCACCCACCGCCGACGAAGGGCCCGCCTCGGATGACGACGCACCCATCGCCGACGAAGCGCCCGCGCCCCCAGAGGCGCCTCCCGCCGAACCGGACCCCGAGCCGCCTGGGCCCCGCCTGCCCTCCATGCTCACGACCGTGGCGCCGGTCTACCCGCAAAATGCCTTGGAAGCCGGCGAAGAAGCCCGGGTTGTGCTCCTGCTCTCTATCGACAAGCTCGGCGAAGTCGTCGAGGCGTCGGTACCGGAGCCGGTGGGCCAGGGCTTTGACGATGCCGTACTACAGGTGGTTTACGATTGGCGTTTTACGCCGGCTCTCGACGCGAAAGGCCGACCGGTTGCGGCGCAGATTCAGTATGCCTATCAGTTCCGCGTCACCAATGCGCCCGTGGTGTCCATGGAGGGGCGAGCCAAGACCGCCGGCACCCGCGCGCCATTGGACGGGGCCACGGTGAATCTTCAGGGACCCGACGGCGAGGTGCG
>JBGCER010000605.1:0-3253 GCA_045106515.1 Myxococcota bacterium | reverse complement strand
AGCCCCCGGGCCCAGTGGGGCAACACCGCGGTCAGCGGTACGGAGCGCAGCGTGCAGGGCGGTGGCGTCAGCGTCAAAGTGCGTCTCCAGCATGACTTCCGGGCGAAGGACCTGACCTTTACCGGCAGCTCGGACACGGCGAAGGTGACCTCCATCTTCTTCGGCGACCGGGTCGTGTGGTCCAACAGCGACGGCATCGCGGTGGGGGTGTTCTCGTCGAACAGCTTCCTGCGAAGCTTCCTGGAGGGCCAGTCGCTCCGCGCTGGGCTCGACATCACCATCAACGGTGAGGTCGGCCCCGAGGGCGTGTTCTCGGCGACGATGATCGGCCAGAAGCCCGTCACGGCGAGCTGCTGATGATCGGCGACGGGTACGACCCCGCCGCGCTGTCGGTCCGGGCGGACGAGGGGCGCCTGCCGCCTTTCGACCCCGCCCTGGGCTTGCGGTGGACGCGGCTGCTGTCTGCGGAGGCGGCCGGGGCGACCTGGCGCCTGCTCGAGGTCAGCGCCGCGTCCCCCACCCCCTTCGCCCTCAAGCTCGCCTGGACGGCGGGCCATGGGGCGTCGGTGGGAGCGCGGATGACGGTGTCGACGGCGACGCGGATCGCTGTCTTCGCCCGTCACCTCGAGGTCCAGGGCGCCGCCCTCGGCCCCGAGGCCCGGGTGGCCGTACACGTCGCCGATGGCCACGCCCCCACACGCAATGTGTGGGTGGCGTCGGCCGGGCCCGCGGGGGTCGCCGTGCCCCCGTTCGCCCACTCGGTCCGCGCCGATCTGCCCGACGGCGCTCGGGCCCAAGACGCCTTCGTGGTGCTGCGCGACCCCTCGGGTGACCCCCTCGCCGAAGTGCGCCTCGATCGCCAGCCCTCGGGTGGCCTGCCCCTCGCCGGAGCCACCGCCGTCGCGGTCCGGAACGCCCGCACCGCCCGCCTCACCTTCTCCCTGCACCTCTGACCCGGACCTCGACGTGAAGATCACCGTCAAACTAGCATTTCATGAGCGCGCTGCCCTGCGGCTGCTCAACTGGTTGGCCAAGGAGAACGCCCGCTTGCTGCGCGCCGATCCCGAGCTGCCCAACCTCTACGAGTCGGGCGTGGTCTACCTCCGGGAGGCCGACGAGACCTGGTGCGACATCCTGCATCTGCTGGGTCAAGGCCACGAAGACTGCGACGGCCTCGCCGCCGCGCGAGCCGGAGAGCTCCTCGCCCGGGGGCACCGCGCCCTCGGCCCAGGCGATGGGGGTCAACGAGCCGCCGAGGACCTGGGCCTCGACTCTATCCCCGCCGAGGTGATGCTGACCACCCACAGCACGCCCAACGACCCCGGCCTCTACCACTGCGTCGTCCGCTACCTCGTCGACGGCCGCGAGTACCGCGACGACCCCTCGGCCCGCCTGGGCATGCACGGCGGACGCATCGACCCCGAGGTGCGCCGCCGCGTCGCCGCCCGCACCGGAACCCGAACCTGGAGGACCGCCTGATGGCGTACCGATCTGCACGACCTCTCTCCGAAGTGGGCGCCCGCGCCCCCCGATCTGAACGTCCAAAGCGCCAACGGCGAACGCCCGACGCAGAGCGTCACTGGACCCCGGTGCCCGGCCCGAGCTGGGGCCCCATGGCGCCCCTCACCCCGCGGCTGCGCATGCAGGCCGCCGCTGGATTCCGGGCCGCGGCCCTACCGCTTGGGCCGGGGCTGTTCTTGGTGGCCGAGGTCCCCGAGGAGCAGGCCAACGCCGAGTTCGGCCTCGTACCGATGCTGGGTCCGCTGATGTGGATGGCGGCTCGGCGGGCTCTGGAGGCCGGCTCACAGCGGGCACAACCTCAACCCCAAGCCTGGCAAGCGCCGTGGCCACCGCCGCAGGCCGCGCCCACGCCACAAGCCTTGCCCCCCGCGCCAGACCCTACGTCGAACGCCGGGTTGACCCCATGGATGCAGGCGGCCACCGCGCTGGTTCGTCCGCAGCCCGCGCCCGCCGCGATCCTCGGCTGGGCCCACCCCCACGACCTGGCCCAGCTCGGCTGCGGCACCTGCTGGAGGCACCAATGAGCGCCTGGACCGACTGGGCCGCGCTGGCCCGTGAGCCCATGTTCGACTGGACCCAGCTCAAGTCGACGTGGACCGACGGCTGGAAGAGCTTGGAGCGTTCGTCGATCGCCAAGTACGCAGGCGCCATCGTGCGGACCCCAGAGACCTTCCGACCCACCGTCGAGGCCTTCTTCGCCGAGCTCGCCGCCTCTCGCGCCAGCATCGAGCGGATCACCCAGCGCGCAGCTGCCCTCCCGCCCGCCGAGCGCGCCGCCGCCATGGACCAGGCCCGCAGCTTCCTCGACCGGTGGCGGACCCTGGCGGCCGGTGCCCTCGCCGAATCCAAGCCCGCTGTGCAGGGCCCGCCGGTCGTGCTCATCATCGTCGGCTTGGTCCTGGGCGTGGGTGCCATCGCGTGGGCCGTCGCCGCGTATCAGTACGCCGTGAACCTGAGAGAGCAGACCGCCCTGGCCGAGAAGGAGCTCGAAGCTCGGATCTTGGCCAGCGAGCAAGGGCGACAGCTCCCCGTCTCCACCCTGCCGAACCCACCCTCGGGGGGCGTCTCGATGATGACCTGGATGGTGCTCGCCGGGGTCGTCGTGGGCGGCATCGCTCTGGGCCCAACCCTACTCAAGCAGGTCGGAGGCCGCCAATGAGCAAGCGCTTCCGCCTCAACCTGGTCAACGCCGCCGAAGACGTGCCCCGCGTGCTCACCGCCTATGGCCGCGCCTGCGGCGGCGAGCTCGCCTTGGTCCTGCGCCCGACCGAGGGCGAAGGCGTGCTCGTGCACATCACCAAGGCCGGTGCGTACGCCTGGACCGCGGGCGCCAACGACGCCCCCAACGTGCCGGACGAGTCCGTCGAGCCCGCCACCGCCGTCGCCCGCATCAAGGAGGCCCAGCTCAAACCCGGCCGTCAAGGCCCCATCACCCTGCGCGGCCAGTGGTCTGGACAACTACACTGCGACGGCCAGGTGCCCATCGTCGAGCTGCGCCGAAAGCTCGCCACCTACGCCATCCTCACCATCCGCTCCGACCCCCAAGGCCACTGGCGGTGGACCGTCGAGCGGCTGGAGCGCTGGTTCGGCGGCGCTGGTTCGGACCAGGGCGAGGCGAAGGTCTTGCTGCACGCTATCGAGGCCGGCCTCGGCAGCGCGATGGGCCTGCTCGGCCAGGTGTGCAGCCAGCGGGACAGCAAGCGACGGGGGGCATTCGACCCAGACTGGGCGG
>JBGCER010000604.1:0-8282 GCA_045106515.1 Myxococcota bacterium | reverse complement strand
CGATGTCCACGTCCCAGGCGAGGCGCTCGCGGCTAGGCGCAGGGTGATGCCCTTGTCGTCGACGTCTACGGCCGCCGGCTCGGCCTCGATGGCGGTGGTGGCGCCGAGCACCTCGATGTCCGTGGCCAGCTCCAGGTCCTGCAGGAGGTCCTCGACGGCCGGCGGCACCTGGTCGCGCGCGGCGTCGCGCAGGGAGCCCTCGACCAGCTTGCGGATCTCGTTGTCGACGTTGTAGCCGAAGAAGTCGAGGACATCTTCGAGCCAGCCGAAGCCATTGAACTGGAAGTTGAACCCCGAGGTGCTCACGCCCACGTTGCTCACGCCGACCTTGATGTCGCCGCGCTCCACGCGCGGGCGCAGATCCATGCCCACCGTCATGCGGCTGGCGGTGATGCGCCCGGATCCGGAGTAGCCAATGCCCACGAGCTTGCCGCTGGCGCGCCAGTTCAGCCGGATGTTGTCGACTGAGAGGCTGGTGCGGATGGTTCCGTTGCTGCGCGGATCCAGGTTCAAGCGCACCGCGCCGATGGACGGATTGTTGACGTACAACCCGACCTCGTACCAGGTGATGCAGCCGAACCAGGTGCAGGTTCGGTCGCGGTCGTAGAAGACCGGGCTGGGGATCAGATCGTCCAGGTCCGTCGCGGCGATGAGATCCGCTCCGAGCGCCTCGAGGGTGTCGATGCCGCCGGCGCCCTCGTGGAGTCGAATGAGCGCGCCATCGCCGATGCTCGAGCCGTCCTGGCATGACCCCATTTTCCGATCCAACCCATTTGATAGTCACGCATTGATTTGGCCCTCGCGGATCTTGGCTGCGTAGATCACCGGCGGCAGCTGCCCCAGCGAGCCATGCGGCCGAACGGTGTTGTACTCGATACGCCAGGTTTCGATGAGAAGCCTGGCCTCTCGGAGGTCGTGCAGAAGCTCTCGGTCGAGGAACTCGTCTCGAAAGCGGGCGTTGAACGACTCGATGTAGCCGTTCTCCCACGGCGACCCCGGCTCGATGAACAGCGTGACCACGCCCATCCGCTCTAGGAAGCCCCGCACGGCCTTCGCGATGAACTCGGGCCCGTTGTCCGACCTGATGTGCTCGGGAACGCCGTAGAGGCGGAACAAAGCCGCCAGGGCGTCCACTACATCCATGCCGGTACAAGACCGACCACACCGGATGGTGAGCACTTCGCGGGTGAATTCGTCCATCACCACCAGCAGCTTGAGCCGACGGCCGTCCTCGGTCTGGTCCGAGACGAAATCGTAGGTCCAAACATGGTTTGGGTGCATTGCGCGATAACGCAAAATGCCGTTCGCGCTGTGTCCGAGGCGGCGTCGCTGGAGTTTCCGTTTCGGAACTTTGAGACCGGACTCTCGCCACACGCGGGCCACGCGTTTCTGGTTTACGCGCCAGCCTTGGTGGAGCAGGATCGCGTTCATACGGCGATAGCCGAAGCGCGGGTGTTTGAGCGCCAAGCGCTGCAGCTCCGCCGACAGCGCGGCATCACGCCCCGGTTGACGACGCCGATAGCGTAGGACGGACCTGGCTACACCGACGACGCGGCACCGCCGTCGTTCCGACGCCGCGGGATGGAGCTGGCCGAGACGACGAACCGCATCCCGTTTGCGAGTCGTCGTCATGCTTTTCCCTCGATCACGTCCTTGGCCATCGCGAGGTCTAGCGCCTGGTCGGCCACGATACGCTTGAGGCGGGAGTTCTCGAGCTCAAGCTCCTTCATCCGCTTGACCTGGTCGCGGCCCGTGCCGCCGTATTCACGCCGCCAGCGGTAGTAGGTCTGCTCGGTGACCTCCAACGCCTGAACGGCTTGGGCAACGGATTGCCCTTGGCCCAGGAGAACATCGGCGCGACGTAGTTTTTCGACGATTTGCGTTGGTGTGTGCTTCTTTCCTTCATGATGACCCTCACTTGATCTTGCCTGATTGGAGGGCTGCTGGGGGCGGCGGGCTTCAACGAAGTCCAGCCTGCCGACCCCAGCGGCCCGGAAAGGCGAGACTGTCAAACGAGCTGGTCCGGATTTCGGGGGGCATGCCAGATGAGCTGCTGGTTAATGCCCCGACGCTCGGCAGGATGAACCACCTAGCGACCGCTCTACCCCAACATCCCCACAACCACCCCAACCCGAAGATCCGCCGCCTTCATCGTCGCAAGAACCCCGGCCTCATCCAGCAACGCGACGAGCTCACGAAGACAAGCAATCAACGCCAGCCCCGGCGCGCCCTGATCGCAGACCCACTCGCCGATCGCCTCCCCAGGGGACCCAGCCACCACCGCGCCGTCATCCCCATCGAGCTGCGAGAGCAACACGGCCAGCACTGGGTAAGCGCTCCGTCGCTCCATCTACCCAGCCAGTAACGACACCATAGCCATCGACCTCCCCATGGAGGACGAGATGTTGCCGTCGCAGATCACCCTCATCGAGCTCGTCGTTGAGGACGCAGAACCCATCGACGACACCGTGCTGCTCGTCGTCACCGCCACAGTCCATCTTCGCGTTCCGGCCGAAGTCGACCCCGACCTGGTCGCCGTCATCGTCGACGCGATTTGCGAGTGCTGATCCCTCGCGGCACCCGCATCCACTTGGCCCGAGAGCACGCCGACTTTCGCAAATCGATCGACGGCCTATCGGGCGTTGTTCGGATAGTTCTCGAAGACGACCCCAGCTCAGGCCACCTCTTCATCTTCCACAATCGTCGGCGTACGGCACTCAAGATCTTGTGGTGGGATCACGGGGGATACTGTCTACTCTACAAGCGGCTCGCGAAGGGGCGTTTTCGGCTTCCGTTCTTCCCCGATGATGCCAGACGGGTGCGGATCAGCCCTGCCGATCTCACTTCGCTGCTCGAGGGCATCGATCTGCGCTGGGCGCGCCGTCTAGAACGCTGGAATCCCCCCGAGATCGCTTGATTTCAACGGTTGAACTCGTCGATGATCGTGTTATAGACTGGTATGTCGACGATCGATACTCTTCCCGATGATCCCCAGGCGTTACGCGCTGTCGCACGCCAGCTGGAGGCCCAACTTCGGGATCGGGACGCCGAGTTGCGTCGCCAGAACGACCTTCTGCTGGATACCGACGCGCGGTTGCGGTTCTTCAAGAGCCAATACGCACTCCTGGCACGAGGCGTCTTTGGCCGGCGCAGCGAACGTTTGGATGGCGATGTTGAAGGCCAGCTTTTGCTGTTGGACCCGCCCGATCTGACGGCACCCGATGCGCCTGCCTCACTGCAGCCGACCCCCGATCCTGGCCGAAAGACCGCTCGCGGTCGAGCCGTCTCGCGGAAAAGCGGAGGCCGCAAGCGCATTCCACCGCACATCAAGCGTGTCGAAGTGTCGTCGAGCGACGCCGGCCCGACCACCTGCGGCTGCTGCGGCGAGCCGTTGACCCAGATCGGCCAGGACCGGTCGGAACGCCTCGAGTATGTGCCCGGGCACTATGTTGCGTTGGTCAGCGTGCGCACCAAACGGGCCTGCCAATCGTGCCCCGGAGAGGGCGTGGTGACGCAGCCGGCACCGCCGTTTGGTCTTCAGCGCTCCAAGTACGCCGACGGTCTGGTGGCCAAGGTGCTGGTCGACAAATACGCCGACAACATCCCGTTGAGACGGCAGGTCAAACGCTTCAAACGCGAGGGCGTCGACGTTCCCATTGCGAGTTTGTGCCGCATGGCCACGAGCTCGGCAGACCTGTTGAAGCACGTGGTGGCGGTCATCGCCGACGAGCTGCGGTCGGGCCCGTTTCTTCAGGGCGACGGCACCGGGTTGCCCATCCTCGATGGTCCCCGCAATGACCGTATTAACGGCGCATTGTGGGTGTACACAGACGGGGACCAGGCCGTTTTTGAGGCCAGCAAGACCCAGGAAGGACGCCACGCAGCGTCGTTTCTGAACGGCTTTGAAGGCGTCTTCTTGCCCGATGGCGCTGCGACCTACAACCAAGCCTGCCGCGCGGACGGCATTTCCCGCGCGGGCTGCTGGGCCCACGCCCGCCGCAAGTTCTTCGACGCACGGGTTGCCCACCCTGCCGCCTTTGTCGCGCTGCGGCAGATCCGCGACCTGTTTTTGTGGGAGCGTGAAGGATGGCAATTGGACGCTGAGGGACGGCATCGACTGCGCCAAGAACGGTCCCGGCCGTGGCTGGAGCAGTTCAAGCAGTGGGTCGACGGGCACCTGCCACAAGCGGAACCCCGCGGTGCCTGGCACAGCGCGCTTCAGTACGTCGTCAATCAATGGGATCGACTGTCCGTCTTCGTCGACGACGCCAACGTACCCATTCACAACAACGAGAGCGAGCGCGCCCTGCGTGGCCCGGTGACCGGTCGCAAGAACTGGCTGTTCGCCGGCAGCGAGGGCGGCGCCAACGCCGCTGCCGTGCACTTCAGCATCGTGCACTGCTGCATGAACGCGGGGATCGACCCCTTCGACTACCTGCGCGATGTGCTGCATCGTCTCCCGGACGCGACGCCCGCAAGATTGCGGCAGCTAACGCCAAAGGCGTGGGCTGCGCGGGCGACGATAGAAGACGAGTAGCCTGCGGTGGTGGGCGGGAAAGATGGGTTCATGGAGCGCTTTCCCTGCTCTGCCCAATCCGAGTCGTCGTAGTGTCGGTCCCGGGTCGTCTTCCCGGCATGCCCAACGAGCACGTCGATGACACGGTCTTCGACCCCAGCCCGCCGCATCATCCGCTGATACCCAGCGCGCATGACGTGCGTCGTTCGCGTGTTTGCCCGTCCATCGGAACGCCACACTGCGGGGCGGATCTCCCCTGCCCCCTCGACGGCTTCGAAGAGTCTCCAAAGCGTCGACGAGTTGATCGGCGCCCGTCGGCCAAGCAAGGGCTCCTTGACGTCGGCACCAGCCAAGAGCTTGCGCAGCACCGGAACCAACACGGGCGGGACCGGCACGATTCGTCCCTCCCGCTCTTGAGCAGATTTGCCATGCCGCACCCGCAACCGGGGCACCGGGCTGTCCAGATCGAGGACGTCCCCAGGCAAAAGACCCTGAACCTGAAACTGGCGAAGTCCGGTGCAGCGCTGCACGGCCAAGAACTCGGCCAACAACGGGGATAGCGATCCCGCAGCCCGCCGGATGACCGCATCCATCTCCCCCACCGTCGGCGCGGGGTCCGGACGCGAGCGTCGGTGCGCCGAGGGCACAACCTTGGCCTTGAGTCTCGGGACTGGACGCAGTCCAGGCCATCGGTCCAACTCGTCACTCGCCCAGGCCCAGGCATCGTAGAGCGCTGCCATCACCTGAACCTGGCGCGGTCGACCTACCGATTCCGCCATCTGCTGAAGCACCAAACCCGCGATCGTTGGGGTCAGGACGGACGCCGGAATCGGCCCATCGGCTGGCAACGTTGCCGCCCGGCGGAGTTCCTCCTCGATTCGGGCGACGCTCGATCGCATGATCCGGATGGTCTTCGATTTCAAGCCGCGGTGCGCGGCGCGCCACTTGGCCCACTCCAAGAACAAGACCCTGAGGTCGCCCTCGATCACAGGCGCCAACTCCAGGCCAGGCTCCGGTCTGACGAACGTCCCCGCCACCTGAAGGGCTTCGTGAACGCGCAACGCCCAGCGCTCAGCATCGGCCGGGCTCGCTTCGACGGTCCAACTCTTCGCAACCACCTGGCCGTCGGGCTGAAGCTCTCTCCACCTCAAGCGGTGGCGCGCTCCCTCGAGCGCGCGAACAGACACACCCGGATGGGCAGAGGATCGAGTTCGCCTGGACGTCAAAAGGCCCCCAGAACAAGGAGTAGTGTCACTCCTTGTGTCATAGGGACCGCTTTGACACAAGCTCTTCGGCGAAAAGGCAGCTTAAACCACCCTCGCCCAGAGCTTACAGGTTCGTGTTGTAGAACACGAACACGGCACCTTCGGCGCCTTCGTCGGTCAGCTCTTGGTCGTCGTAGCCGTAGTCGCCAACAACCAGGTCGCTCGTGCCATTGCCGTCGAGGTCGGCGGAGACGATGGGTGCGCCCAAGCCGAACCGGACGTTGTTCACATCACCGATGATGGAGCCGTAAGCGGCCGTCGCGAAGGTGCGCTCACCGGCCCACTCGCTGGAGGTGATCATGTACAAGCTTCCGCCCTTGCCGGCCGTTCCATCTTGGCCGAAGCCGATGGCCAGGTCGTCGACGCCGTCGCCGTCCCAGTCGCCTGCGTTGGTGACGCCCGTGAACTGCGAAACGCCGGTGAACACGGCGATGGCCGACTCTTCAACGTCGTCGAAGCCGAACTTGGCGTCGGGGGAACCTTCGATGAGGTACAGGCGGCTGCGGTCATCATCATGGACGAGAAGCTCGTCATCACCATCACCGTCGATGTCAGGCATGGCGGTGACAGCGCCGCCGAACTCCGCGTTCTTGGTCGAGCCCTTGCCCACGATGGTCAGCGCATCGTCGTACTTGATGTTCGAGCTGCCGTGCTTGGACCGACGACCGAAGAGCAACCAGGCCCCGCCCGCTTGGTCCGCGTTGTTGGCGTCGGTGAGGGGGTCGCCGAAGATGGCATCGTCGTAGCCGTCACCGTCGAAGTCCGCAGCGGCGTGGCCGTTCTGCATGAACTGGTCGGAGCCACCGGCATCGCCGCCGGGGGTGGACGCTGGGATCTCATTGCCACAGGTTCGCAGGTAGTAGGTGGAGCGAGGATCCTCGCCGCACTGCTGGTAGTAGGTGGCGTCGAGGTCAGTCCAGTCGATAGAGCCGATCACGTTGGTGCCGCCGTAGTGCAAGCCGACCCGAGTGAACAAAGCGGTGTGCGCGCTGGAGTACATGATCAGGTCTTCGGCGCCGTCACCATTGAGGTCGCCGGTGCCGAGACCGCCGCCCAACTGGTAGCCGGAGAGGCCGGTAATCTGAAGCTTGGCGTCCGTGACCACGGTGCTGGTGCCGACGGACGAGCCTTCGAAGACGTAGACCTTGCCGGCGAAGCGGTCGTAGGCCCGGGCCGTCACGGCGAAGTCGGGATCGTCGGTCGAGTCGGGGAAGAAGTCGAGCGTGATCAGCTCGAAGCCGAGCTCATCGGTGGCGTCTTCGGCTTCGATGAACACATCTTCATCGCCACCGCAGATGAAGTCTTGGTCCGCCATGCCATTGTCCCAGAAGATGGCCAAGCCGCCAGGGCCGGAGCCCGAGGTCGTGCTGCTGCCAGAGGACTGGTAGAGGTGACAGCCGATCAGCATGTCCGGGGTGCCAGACTTGTCGATATCGGCCAGACCGATGCCGCGGCCGACGCCATAGTCGTCGTCATCGCCGTAGCCGATGCGGTCTGCTCGCTCTGGGCTGGCGTTGTCGTCGACCAAGCCATTGCAGTCGTCGTCGGCGCCGTTGAAGGCCTCGATGGCCTCTGGGTTGGCCAGAGCGTCATCATCGTCGCAGTCGTCGTAGCCGAACTCGGCGGTGCGGTAGCCATCGCCATCGCGGTCGAAGTCGTTCTGACCGTCGCAGTCCGCGTCCTTGCCGTCGTACCAGACCTCGGTCTCTCCGGGGTTGATGGTGGCGTCTGCGTCTTGGCAGTCGCCGCCGGGCAAGCCCGTCTCGGGGTTGAGGGTGGTCGAGTCGGTCCAGACGGTGAGGGTGTCGTAACCGTCACCATCTTGGTCGAAGTCGGAGTCGCCGGCGCAGTCTTGGTCGATGTTGTCGTACCAAATCTCGGTTGCGCCCGGGTTGATTTCAGGGTCGGCGTCGTCACAGTCATCGCCGCCGGCTTCTGCGGTCACGAAACCGTCTTGGTCGGCGTCATCGGTCACCGAACCACTCAGCGAGCACACGATGGACGGCTCATCGGGATCGTTGGTCGTGACGATCATCTCGCCGTTGAAAAGGCCAAAGTCGTCGGTCGCGGGCTCGAATCGAACCGTGGTCTTGTAGGAAGCGCCGGCATCCACCCCCACTGCCGCGGCGGCGGTGGTGAACGGCTCGGTGACCGTGACACTCAGGATCTCGAGAGGCCCGAGGCCAGTGTTGTTGACCGCAAAGGTGCGGCCCGCGGTCTCACCGCCTTGGAGGGTGCCGAAGTCGATATTGCACGGGTCCACAACCGCATTGCCCGCGGTGGCATCGGGGTTGTCCGTGTCGCTCGTATCCGTGGGACCCGAGTCGCCGTTACAGGCGACGCCTAAGAGACCGGTCAGGCCGAGAATGGCAAAAATTCGAACTTGCTTGGTCACGAAGAACCTCCAGGACCGTCTGCCGATCTGTCGGTGTTGAGTGGTCCCTACGGCCGCCGTACTGTCAAGAACGGCGCGGACCACGACACGAATCGAGGCCACTTTG
>JBGCER010000603.1:0-7714 GCA_045106515.1 Myxococcota bacterium | reverse complement strand
TCCCGCATATTGCACGTCTAAAGCGGCGATGCACACCTATCTTGAATCGCTGCGCAACCGGCTGTCCGTCGAAGGCGTGCGCGTCGTGACCATCAAGCCCGGACCCGTGGACACGCCCATGACGAAGGGCTCGGAAAAGCTGCCCTTGTTGATCGACGCTGAGAAGGCGGTAGACGGCATCATGTCGGCGATCCGTGGTGGCCCAGACACCCGATACGTTCCGGTGCCGTGGTGGCCGATCATGACCGCTATCCGCTGGGTGCCCTCCCTCTTGTTCCGTAGGTTGAACGTATGACGTCATCGGAGCTCCCACCGCAGTCCGAGCGGACCTCGTGGGGTATGGCCGCTCATAGCGTGGCCCATGTGGTTCGACCCAAGACCGCCCAAGACGTGGTGGACGCGTTCGTGCTGGCCAGGGAAACGGGCCGCACGATCGCGCCGTGGGGCAATGGTCGGTCTTACGGCGACGCCGCCCTGAACGACAACAATATCGTCCTCGACATGGGGCAGATGGATCAGGTCGAGCAGTGGGATCCACAGACGGGGATCGTGACGGTGCAGCCGGGCGTGACCATCGCCAAATTATGGCGACGCATCCTGCCGGATGGCTACTGGCCTCCCGTGGTGAGCGGTACGAGCTACACCACGATTGGCGGGTGTGCATCGGCGAATGTGCACGGCAAGAACAACTGGAAGCACGGCCCGATTGGCGAACACATCCAGCGCTTCACCATGGTCACGCCCGATGGTCAGATCCGAGAGGTCACAGCCGAATCGGACCCCAACCTGTTCCACTCGGCCATCGGCGGTTTTGGGGCGCTGGGCGTCTTTGTCTCCATCACCATCAAGGCCAAGAAGGTCCACAGCGGGCGTCTCGATGTGCAGCCGCTCGCTGCCCACGACCTGGCTCACATGTTCCGGAGCTTCGAAGAGCATAATGCCCAAGGGTGGGACTATGTGGTCGGCTGGATCGACGCCTTCGGTCGCGGCGGATCGCTCGGCCGCGGCAACCTTCACGCTGCCAACTACGTCGCCAAGGACGTCGACCCCGAAGGTCAACGCATGTTCGACGTGGCGAGCCAGGACTTGCCGTCGCACATCCTGGGCTACCCCAAGAAGTGGCTGTGGGCGGCCATGAAATTCTGGGCCCACCGGCCTGGAATGCGCTTTATCAACTGGGCCCGCTACACCTGGTCCACGCTGGAACGCAATCAGCACCGCCACCTTCAGCCTCACGCACAGTTCAACTTCCTCCTGGACTTCGTGCCAAACTGGAAGTGGATGTACCGGCCGAATGGGCTGATTCAGATTCAGCTCTTTTTGCCCAAAGAGACGGCTCAGCGGGCCATGCGCCACGCTCTGGAGCTGCAACAAGACATGGGCTACGAGAGCTGGTTGGTGGTGATGAAGCGCCACCGCCGAGATCCGTTCTGGCTCTCCCACGCTGTCGATGGCTACAGCTTCGCCATGGACTTTCCCGTCTGGCCTAAGCGACGCGAAGACCTGCTGCGAATGGCCCGGCGGATGGAGAAGATCGTCATTGATGCCGGTGGCCGCTTCTACTTGGCGAAAGACTCCGTTTTGAGCCCCACGGCCTTCCGCGCGAGCTTGGGAGACGAGATCCTGGGCCACTTTTTGGGCATGAAGGCGCGCATGGATCCGCAGGGCCTGTTGCAGAGCAACCAGTGGCGCCGCGTGATGGCTCCGGTGCAAGCGGACATCCCTGTGATCCACCTGGAAGAGGGTCAGGTGTTCTCCGTGCCAGCGCAGGCCGATATTGAACCTTCGGCCTCCGAAGAGCCTGATGCGCCGGAGCCGACGGTGGACGCCGATGCGCAGTCGCCGGATCCGGCCAAGCCCGCGGCTCAAGCCCTCCAGTCCGTGGGCGCGGATCCGATAGAGAAGTGAAAGCCAAAAGAGCCAGGTACGCCCTGTGCTCTCGTCGTGTTAAAATCTCGTCGCCCTGAGCCTTCCCAGAAGAGCCCCAGCACGCTATGATGCGGCGGTCTAATGAATGCATCCCGGAGTCTTCATGCACCGCTTTATCTCGCACAGCAGCATCCTCGCCGCTGCCTGCGCCCTTACCGTCGCCTGCGGCACGGAATCTTTGTCGCCGGAAGCGGTCGAAGCGCAGCAGTGGATGCCGGATGGGCACACGGTTGGCGCGGTCGATGCGGACGGCGATGGCGTGTTGTCCGATGTCGACTGCGACGATGATGACTCCCGCTTGGGCCAAATCCTCTACGAATCGGAGCTCACCTCCGACGACGGCGACTTCGAGCCCACGGCTCAGTTGGGCGCGGACTGGAAGTGGGAAGACGGCGGCACCTATGCCACGTCGGGCGGCCAAGAGGCTCAGCTCTCCGATGTCCTGTCTCGTCAAGCCAACCGCGACTACGTGGTCTTCGCTGACTTGGCGGCTCGCGGCACCCAGCCCGGCTGTGGCTACGACTGCATGGACGTCTGCGGCGCCTACGAGCCCGACGACTGCTACACCGACTACCAAGCGCTCGCCTTGGGCATCTTGGAGTTCAAGATCACGGGCGGCGGCAAGGCCACGCTCAAGAACTTGGACCACACCTACGACATCTGCCTTGAGGGCCACGCCATGTGGGACCATCCAGGCAGCCAGAGCCTGGTGGTCGGACCTGAAGTTCTTGCCGGTAGCACCTACCGAATCAAGGCTGGAAAGACTCTGGACCTGTACTATGGCTCTTGGACCACCGCGAATGGCAAGTACGAGCCCCACAAGGGCAAGCCCGCCTTCTGGTGCTACCAGAACGGCACGTCGCTTTCGACGGGCACCGAGTACGCATCGGTTGGCGCGCTGCTTCCAGAAGACATGCAGGCCTTCCTGAGCACCGGCGTGGACACCGATGGTGACGGCGTCGACGACTTGGTCGATTGGAAGTCCTCCAACGGCGTCCAGGCCCAGCACAACGTCTGGGACTACCAAGACGACCACGCGGCCATGGCCATCGGCAAGCGCGCCGAGTCCACCACGAATGGCACCGTCGAAGTCACCCTCACGCTGCAGAACCGCGGCAAGAAGAAGGGCACGGCGACCATCACGGACACCATCCCCTACGCGTGGAACGTCGTCTCTTGCTCCCACACGCCGGATAGCGAGACCGCTGGTTCGGAAGGCACTGAGCTCACTTGGGAGAAGGTCTCCCTCGACGGCTGCACCAAGGACTGCTCGGACTTCAAGTCCAAGGTCATCACGTGCGAAATCGCGTCCAACCTGTCCGCCGACCAAGATATCGTTGAGCTGCCCGCCGCCACCGCCGCCTACAATGACGGCGACGATGATGAGGTCAGCACCTCCATGCTTGCGGTCGCCTTTGACTACGACCACGACGCCGACGGTGACGTGATGTGTGGCGAGACCGAGCGCTGGCGCTCCGGCATCCTCGCTCGCGCCAGCCTGGACTCGGACCAAGACGAAGGCTTCAACGGCTACCGCTGCGCCCTGGCGCACAACGCCGAAGGCGAGTGCTTCGACCCCGGCCACTTCCTGCAAATCGCCGCGTTCTTGGACGCCGAGGAAGACGACATCAACTCCGAGTGCGAAGGCAGCTGTGACAACAGCACCTTCGACGAGCTGGCTCGCATCGACCACGACGGCACGACCGACCTGGCCGACGAAGACGCCGCGAGCTTGGAGTTCTGGCTCTTCGACAGCCAGCTCTACTGCGCCGCCAAGGACGAAGACGGCACCGTCTTCGCCTCGGCCGTGGTCGAAGACGAGACCTTCCGCAGTGGTGAGTCTGGATTCTCGACGCTGAACATGTTCGGCCAGTTCGACTACATCAAGATCTGCAAGGCCAACGAGCCCGCCATCTCTGGCAACATCGACGAGTAGTCGTTTCGAAGCGGCATTCTGGACCCACCGTCTAGGATGCGCCGCGACGGGCGAAATGGCGGCTTGGGTCTTCGGACCTGGGCCGTCTTTGCATGTGCGGTCCGTGAGCCGAAACTGTGGCTGGGGCGAGCGGCTTGGACTCGCTACCTTGAACGAAGGGCGACCCCACACGTCCAACTCGGAGGCATGGTGCAGACGGATCACATCTTGGTGGCCATCGATTCGAGTGGTCTAGCGACCGAAGTCGTGCAGGCTGCGGGCACGCTGGCGGCCGCCCTGTCGGCTCGGGTCACGCTGCTGACGGTGGTGACGCTCCCGGTCGGCGTCAACCCATTCGGCATGACCGATGGGCGCCGGAATGACGAGATCCTCGCCGAGGATGCGTCCAATGACCTGGAGCCGTACGTGGCCCTCTTGGAGCGCGACGGCGTCGAGGTGACCAAAGTGTTGGCCCATGGCGACGTGCCGATCGCCATCTTGCAGGCTGTGGATGAGCACCAACCGGGCATGGTTGTGATCGGCACCCGGGGCCGGATCGGGATCGCCAAGCTCATCTCTGGTAGCGTCGCGGAGGCCGTGCTGCGCGTGAGCCCCGTCCCGGTTTTGGTGGTGCGGTCAGCGGCGGTCGGGCTCGACCCCACGGAGTAGACGTGCGCATCGACCGCATCGACCCTTTTGAGCCGATGACTCCTGAGTCAGACCGCTACCAGCAGCCTCCAGCCGATGGGGGAGGCGCGATGGCCCAAGCGGTTCGTCAAGGACTGGCCCCCATCTTGTGGGTGGGCCACGCGGGGATGGGAAAGAGCACGGAGCTTGTGCGCGCCGCGTCGCTGCTTCAGAGCTCCGGGCCCGCGCTGCGCTTTGACGTGGGAACGATCCCGGGCGGGGTCAAGCCGGAGCGGGTGCTCTATGAGGTCGCGGTTCACACGGTGCACTGGTGGGCCCAAGAGGGACCCGATCCGCTACCCTCGCCCTTTCTGGTCCAAGATCTCCGAGCCTCTGATCCATCCTTTCCGCAGGGTCAAGGCCGAACCTTACCGCCTCACGAGATCGCATTGGCGGCGTGGGCTGAGCTCACCGGGGCGGCGGAGAGAGACCGGGTTCCGCTGCTGATCGACGGGGTGGACCACCTCGAGCCCGACTGTGCTCGCGCGGTGCTGAAGGCGCTGTTGGTGTTGGAGCCGTACGCCGACCTGGTGGTGGTCGGCGGTCCTGCCCAGGCCACGGGCGAGCTGAATCGGGCTGTGGTCGATCGGTACCGGGTGGTGTCGCTGGACCCGTGGGATGTGGAGCGCGACGCTGGGTACGCGGCGGCGGTCGTGCAGGGGTATGTGGGCGGCGATGAGCCTGTGGCGGAGCCCCTGGTTCAACGCCTGGTCCACGCCAGCGGCGGATGCATGCGCGATCTGCTCGCGCTGACGCGAGATGCGGCCGCCTACGCCGATGAGACCCTCGATGATGCGGCCATCGACAAGGCCATCATCGATCGCGTCGAGCGCTTTCGGCGTTTGGTCCTGAGCGGGGACCGGCAAGCCCTTCGTGAGGCTCACGAGACTTCGGGCTTGGAGACGCCGTCTGACCGAAAGGTGCGCCTGCTTCAGCATGGCTTGTTGATGGAGCGCGGCGTGGGCGAGGCGGCGCGCGTCTCGGTGCATCCGATGGCGAAGCGGCTGATGGACGTGGACTGAACGCGTCGGGTGGCGCGCTAGTTGAAGTCCACCGACCAGGTGTGTTTCAGCTTTCCAGGTGGGTTGGGAAGCGTCTCATCCAAGGTGTACGAAGAGGCTTTGCTCGTGCTGTCGTAGGTCGCGGTCATGTCCGTGATGTAGACGGCCTCTTTGGCGCCTTCCCTGTGGCCATTGGCGCTGCGGTGGGAGAACCAGGCGGTGATCTGGCTATTGTCGTTGTTGAACACGAAGGACTGGTAGGCTGCTCCGCCGCCGGTCCACAACACGCCGTCCAACCCCTCGGGGCACGAGCCACCGGTCTTGTTCCACGTACCCAGTAGGGTCACCCGCCGACCCACGACCTCTACCTGCGAAGTGCCGTTTCCTTCGTAGATTTGGTCGCAGTCTTCCACCCCGAAAACGGGGAGGTCGAAATCGAACTGGAGCCGGTACGACACGGTGGCCGCGTCCAACGCTGCGAGGGCTGGATCGGCGTCGGTGTCGGTGTCAGTGTCAGTGTCAGTGTCGGTATCCGAGTCGGTGTCGGTGTCGGTGTCGGTGTCCGAGTCGGTGTCCGAGTCGGTGTCGGTGTCCGAGTCGGTGTCGGCGCAGTCCGGAGCCAAGACGCAGTCCAGATCGTTGCAGTCGAAGTAGCCGTCGCGGTCGTTGTCTGCCCCGTCGGTGCACTCACCGGGCTCATCGCCCTCATGGGCGCCGCCGCACGACAGTAAAAGGCCCAGCACCAACCATAGGGAGCTTCGCGCAGTCATGGAGTCTCCAAACCGTAGAGCTCTAGGGTACCGCACAAGGTGAGCTGGAGTGTGACCGGCGCCTGGCATAGGCTCGGAACATCATGGAGTCGCTATGTCCCATCCGCTGCCAAGCCTCTTCGATGGACTCAATGGTCGTCAGCGCGATCAAGCCCTCGCCTGTTTTGAACAGGTGACCGTCCTGTATGGCACGCCTCTGATGGTGGAGGGAGACGTGGATGCGTCGCTGCTGTGCGTTCTCGACGGCGAGCTTGAGGTTCGCACCGGTGGCCTGGAGCTTCACACGGCAAAGGCCGGCGAGATCATCGGCGAAATCGGCCTTTTCTCGGGGGGGATGCGTACAGCCACGGTGGAGACGAACACCGAAGCCACGCTGTTGATCCTCACCCGTGAGGGGTACAATGAGCTGCTGATGAGAGACCACCCTCTGGCCATGACCATCGAGAAAACCGCACTTTCGAGTCTGGTACGTCGGCTTCGTAGCGTTGACGCGCGCATTTCAGAGACCGCCAAAGGCACTGCCATGGCGAATGTCACGCCTTCTACCTCGTTCTTTGGCCGAGTTCGACAGATGTTCGGCTCCGGCGGTGCGCGCCAGGCCGGAGACGTGCACGTGGCGACGGCGTTGGCCAAGAGCCAGCTGTTCAAGGATACGGAGCCGGCTCTCTTGAGCGCGGTGGCGTCTCTGTTTCAGGCCGAAGCCTGGGGTCCAGGTCAGTTTTTGTGCACCGAAGGCGAGCCTGGCGAGGCCATGTATATGCTCGCCGACGGCCAAGTCGACGTCTTGATCGCCACAGAGGGTGACAGCGTCGAGCCGGTGGCCACGTTGGCGGCCGGGGACAGCTTTGGCATGGCAGGCCTGGTGGACCAGCGCCCCCGAAGCGCCAGTTGTGTGACTCGGACCGATGTGACGGTACTGCGCCTAGATCGCCAAGGGTGGACCCGTGCGGTAGGCCTGGATGATGCGGCGGGCCGAGTGCTGCGGGTGGCGATGATCCGATCCCTTTCGGGGCAGCTCGCCTTTGCGAATGGCCAGCTCGCGCTGCTGGAGCTGACCAAGAACGCCCAGGACCTCACCCCATTGCTGCTGGCGACGGCCGGCGTCGAGGCCCAAGGCCAGGCGTTTGGGACCTGATCATTGGTCATTCTCGGCATCGCGGACGGTCTAGATAGCGGCGCAGCCCTCGTCGTTGGCGGCGAGGTCGTGGCGACGACCACTCAGGCTTCGCTGGATCGGGCCTCTCGGTCTCGGGTGTTTCCATGGGGTGCCACCGAAGACGTGCTGCAAGGGGCGGGCTTGTCGCGGTCGGATGTGGACCAGGTGGCTGTGGCGGGGCGATTTACTCCACCGCTGGTCTTGCGTCGATTCCCTGGTCTTCGGGCATTGGCCGGTGGTAATGCGTTTTCGCCTG
>JBGCER010000602.1:0-4967 GCA_045106515.1 Myxococcota bacterium | reverse complement strand
CGTCGGAGACGCTGTCGTAGGGCCAACCCGCGCGACGGACAGCGTCTCCGTGACGGGCGATGATATCGTGATTATTGATGCGCCAAGCCTCCATTCGGCGCACGCGACCGATGGACCACTGCACCTCTTCCCACCGCATCTGGCCGGCGTCGAAGCGATCGAAGGCATCGACGATCAGCACGGCGGGCACACCATTGGGGCTGCGAACTGCGCCCACCACTTCGCTCGCAAAGGACAGGCCGCCCGCATTGCTCGCGACGACCCGCGCCAAGGTGTGGGCGCCGGGCTCCAAGTCCAAGAGGGTTGAGGTCCCGCTCACCGCGAAACCTGTTGTCCAAACAAGGCCATCATCGGACAGCTGCACCAGGTAGTCGGTGGGCGCGTCGCCAAACGGCGAGCCCACCTGTCCGGGCTGCCAGGACAGCTCCACGTCGCCGTCTGGCGTGTGCTGAGTGCGCAACCCGATCGGAGGCTCGGGCAAGTAGATGGGCGTTTGACCATCTTTTTCGGCGAAATACCGCACGATGCCTCGGTACATGGCGCGGGACGCATCGAGGCGGAATCGAGGTTGCTTGATGTAGGCGACGTCGGTCTCGTTGTCGTGGAAGGCCAATTCCACGAGTGTCGCGGGCATCTCATTATTGTGGCGTGGGTTGACCTCGGCGAAGGCGCCCGTCTTCACACCCCGGTCGAGCCACCCTGGCTCCCACAACGTCTGGAAGCTCTCGATCATCTCTTCTTGGACCGCCCAAGCCAGATCCGAGGACGCGGGCAGGGCTTGGCCTGCGCTGCCGCTGTAGACGTAGGTGACAGTGCCTCGGGCCGACCCATTGGCCGTCGCATTGCTGTGCCAAGACAGGTAGACGGCGTCTTCGCCGCTCGGGTGCTCCCACGCCGCCCATCGGGATCGAGATGTGGGGTCAGAACCATCGCTACCGTCGCCGTAGGGGTCGTAGATTGACGCGGGGGCCCCATTGAACTGGGTACTGATGATGGCGTTTTCTTCCCAGCGGGGGCGTCCGGTCAGTTCGCCGTAGCGTTCGATGACACCCATGCCGCCGCCGATGCGAACCGCGTCGATAGAGAGGTTCTTGCCTGACTCCTGGGAGTCGCCGATAAGCTCGATGACCAGTGGCTCTGTGGCTCTCAAGTAGAGCTGTTCTACGTATTGCCAGGTGGAGCCATGCACGCGCTGGTCGAAGGTTCTGTCGATGACACCGCCGGGGTGGGTGATGCGATAGTGGGCATCTGAGGCGTTATTTGCATCGGTTTCCCAGGATATGTACACCGCATAGGTGCCGTCTTTGGGCGCGTTGATACTCCATGAGGCGACGCCTCCGCCGTCTGCGGGCATGAGGCGAGTGCTGCCAGCGCGGAACACGGCATCGCCGTAGGCCCAACGGCCGCGATTGGCGAAGCCGGGCGCGCCATCTGTGAACCCATCTCCGGTCTCGGAGTAGCCGGCGTCGCCATTGTCGACGATGGCCATGAGCGGGTTGTGGTCCCGCTCTTTGACGGTGAACACGTTGGCGCCGGCATTCTCTAGGTAGGCCGAGAGAAACTGGTTCATGCCCTCGGGGTTGTGAAAGTCCTCGACCGTTTCGAAGAGGTTGCCTCGTTGGGTGCTCCAGCGGTCCAGGGTCTCGAAGTAGTTGAAGCCGTGGCACTGAGACAAGTAGACGCCCTTGCCCGAGAGCGCGCCGTCGGCCTTGCCCACGTGATCGACGGGGCGGCCGGGAGGAGGCGTCTGCGTTGCAGTTGTGGAGCCTTTGGTCGGAACCGGCAGCGCGTCCGGGAGCCACTCTTCGAGGCGTACCAAGCCCCGGTCCGTCTGCACCACTGGGTCGATGGAGAGCGCTTCGGCTGGGGCGCGATGGGCCAAGTCTTCGAGCAGCTGATCGATCGCACCTGGGTCGAGCTCATCGACATCGGCTTCGGAGAGCACGGGGCTCCATCGACCGTCTTCAACCACGGGCGTAGTCAGCAAGGCGGGATCATCCACATCGACCGGGGCGGCGTGGGCGGTCAGGCAGAGCGGGATCAGCAGCGACAAACGAAACATCAACATGAGCTATCCAAAAACGACGGACCCGTCATTTCGGGGACCGCGCTCTGGTTTATGGCCTGGAGTCCGGACTGTCGAGATCTTCGATCAGGTCCTCCATGGCTTCGTCTCGCTGGTCGTCATCTTTGTCGGCTCTCGATTTATCAAGCTCCCTACCGAGCTCTTCTAGGGTCTCTGCGTTCCATTCGCCGTTGGCGAGCTTGAGGAGCGCCTCTTCCAGCAGGTCAGCGGCCACGTCGGCGCCGAAGAACGCCGCGATATCGGCGGCTGTGGACACTTCCAACATGTCGGGCGGTTGGTAGAGCGGCGGGGAGTCCGGCATGGGCAGCTCGATGGTGCGCTCTTCGCCGGGCTGCAGATTGACGAGGTGCACCGGACTCCGGGACACGATGAGTGGCACCGTCGCGTTTCTGCGTTCGACCTGGAGCCCGCAGCGACCGGCCTCGACCTGAAGCTCCAAGATGCTGGATTCCATCGGGAAGTGCATTCCACATCCGCGAATGGTGAGGAGTGACTCCGTGCCTCCACCTTGCGCCATGGGAAGTCCTGTGCGTTGTCCATGGTCATCCACAAGGAGAATTGTGATCCTCGCGGACTCCGTCCGCACGGCCGAGGTACACCCGACGGTGCTGCCTGGGACCGCACCAGACCAGGTGATGCGGGCCGGAACGCCGTTAAACTCCGAGAAGCCGGGTCGAGGCTGCGGTGACGCCCCGTCGATGTCTTCATCCGGGTCCTCCCAGGCCGGGTTCAGAGCGATTCGCGCTTCGCCCGTCTCTTCGGTCACGGTAAACGTGATTCGGTTCTCGATCACCGGCGTGTAGGCTCGGGAGATAATGTCGACGGCGCCGGCGTTCTTCAGCCCCTCGTCGAAGTTGATGAAGGCGTTCTGGAAACGTCCTTCGAAGCTGCTGAGGTCGCAGGTGACCACCGCTCCGCCCACCCAGTCCGCCCGGTCGTGCACGCGCTCCCAGTTTTCGGGCTTGCCCCCAGGCAGCGCCACCGGTTCCTCGGGCACAGGCTGTGCGGCGGCGATGGGCGCGGCACGCGGCCGGTACTCCACCACATTGCTGCTCCTTAGGTCGTCCATCACCACGACGTCGTTGGTGGCGGGTACGGGAATCGCCGTTGGGAGTAGGAAAAATCCTATGAATAGAGCAAGTAGAACGCCAGCTATCGCTGCCATGAGCCATCGGAGTTGTACACGTCGTGTCATGCCGGCCCCCGTGATTCCCTAACGGATATTGAGAGTACGGAGGGTCAATGAAACATGTTGCGACCTGGAATGTGAATGGCCTGAGAGCCGCGCTCAAAAAGGGCTTCTCCGACTGGCTCGACCAGCACGAGCTCGACGTCTTGATGCTGCAAGAGGTCCGTGCCCTGCCCGAGCAGCTGCCTCCCGAGTGGCAAGCGCCCAAGGGGTGGCACGTCACCTGGCACCCCGCAGAAAAAAAGGGGTATAGCGGTGTTTCGACCTGGACTCGTGGGCCCCACCAGGTGGTAGAGCGCGGAATCGGCGGTGCGGACGATCCCGAAGGTCGCGTGCTGCAAGTCACCTACAATGGCGTCAGGTACGTCAACGTCTACCTGCCATCCGGCAGCTCTGGGGACGAGCGACAGGCCAAGAAAGAGCGGTGGATGGCGGACTTCCTACCCTTCATGGCCCAGATGGCCGCCGTCCAAGAGCCCGTGGTGGTGGTGGGGGATCTCAACATCGCGCACACGGAGAACGACATCTGGAACCCGACCGGCAATAAGAAGAATTCCGGCTTTTTACCCCACGAACGGGAGTGGTTCACCGAGCTGCTCAAGACCGGATGGACCGATGCGTTCCGCCAAGAGTTTGGCGAGGTGAAGGGGCCGTACTCGTGGTGGTCGAATCGTGGGCGGGCGCGGGCCGAAGACCGAGGTTGGCGCATCGACTATGCGCTGTGCAACGCACCGGCCGCCAAGCGCGTTTCGGGGGTGAGCGTCGATCGACAAGCGGGCATCACCATGAGCGACCACGCGCCGATCACGGTCTCGTTCGCTGACGCCTAGGCGGCGGCGCGTGGACTAGAAGGCGTCTGCGGCGACGTGGCAGGCGATGTAGGGGTTGGGCAGGCCCTGCCAGCGGGCGATGGTGGCGTCGCGGGCCAGGTCGGCCTCGGTCACTGGGTCGGCGCGCTCCCACTCCTTAAACATCTGCACTTGGTCGCTAGGAAGCCCATAATTGTAGCGCAGGGCGAAGTAGCGCACAGCTCGTGCCGCGTTGCCCTTGTGGTCATCCCTAGGTTCGAAGACGGTGCCGTTGGACTTACTGCCCCCCGACGACCACTCTCCACTTCCAGAGAATTCACCAAAGGGAAGGTTTCCCCGCTTCGAATTGGCGTTGGACAGGGTGGGGTAGAGGTGGTGTAGGTCGCACTGTTGGGGGTCAGCCTGGGCCCCTTCGCTGCGCGGCCAGGTGTGCTCGGTATTCATGATGGTGTGGTCGGGCTTCTCGGAGCCTACTTGGACCGTCTGGCCGGTGTAGACGCAGGCGACTTCGCCATCGCGCTTGTCCAACTCCAAAAAGAGCTGCTTGGTGGACGTGGCGTAGCTGCAGCGTGGGGTGCCTAGGTCGATGGGAGGCGCGGTCATGCCGGTCTCGCTGTCGTAGTAGGCCACCAGATCCGCGAACCACCCGGCCTCTTCGCAGGGGGCGCAATCCAGGTCTTCTTCCCAAAGCGCTTGGCCATCGCAGTCATCGTCGACGCCATTGCAGCGTTCAGGCGCGCCCGGGAAGATGGTGTCGTTGTCGTCGTTGCAGTCCTGTCGGCCTCCTGGAACCGCGGGCTCACCATCGCCTTCGTCGTCCCAGTCCTCCTTCACCACGCCAGTTTCCTCCTTCTTCTTGGCGCCGGTGCACCCTGCCACGAGG
>JBGCER010000601.1:0-4030 GCA_045106515.1 Myxococcota bacterium | reverse complement strand
GCAGCGTGTCGATGACTGCGGAGAGCACCAATATGGGGTCGGGCGACCAAGACAATGGGGAGTTCGACTTGGCCCAAGGTGGCCGCACTCACCGCTGGAGTGGCGTGGTGAGTGTGGAGTGCGCAGGCGGTGCTTGCTCCGATTAGCGCCCCGACCCGCTCACCACATCCGGGTGGGTCCACCGAGCATCGCGCGCAACCCGATCGAGGAGGCCCTTCACTTGCCGGCGGGCCACGTCGCGCACCAACCACGTCGGCACGCTGCCGCCCAGGTCGGTCTGCGCATGCGTGACAACGAGTGTCTTCCCGCCCCCCAAATCCGCCACAATCCAAGCGCCCCGGTTGGTCGGCGTGGTGACGGCAGACTCCAATGACTCCGCGCCGAGCCCCTCCAAGTGTGAGGCGGAGAGCGCAGGCCGCGCCAGATGCAGCCCGTCATCGACCTCAACCCAATCCCGCTCCCAAGCCCGACCCTCCGTGAGCGAGTGCAGCGCGGTGTGGATGGTGGAGCGCACGACCCACTGCCGGTCGGATAGTGGTGATGGGAGCTTCATCCTTCCATACCAAAGTTCAGTGCCATTGGACTCCGCCGCCAACCGCAGCTCTCTCACCGAAGGATCACCGGTGACAGCCGGGTTGTGAACCGCAGCCCAGACTTGCGTCATGGGGGTGTTGACGACGCGCAGCCCAGCAACAGCATCGGTGCCCAGCGTCAGAGCGACCGACTCCCCTCGCCCCAAGTTGGCCCGATCCGACGCGCTCAGAGCAGGCGGCGGATGCGCGGCGTGAGCATCCAACAGCGCCAGCGCATCATCGATCGGCCCTGCGAGAGACACAGCCGGAGTCGCGAGGGAGGCAAAGAGCAGTCTCTTCATGATCTTCTCCTGACAGCACATGAAACAGCCCTCAAACCGAAGGCTGACATGTTGTCAGGTAATCACTTGAACTGACGTAGTGTCAGAGAAAAATGTCGCCATTTGTCAACGGGCGCATCTACCCGCCATGACCATCGGCTCATCTTCCAATCCGCACTGGTCCAGCTTGGCCTGGATGCGGTCGCCTGCGGTGACCGGGCGATAGATGGCTTCGCGACCGCCTTCTAGCACGCCATACACCGGGGAGCGCGTCCAAGAATTGGCCGTGTAGTGCCAGAACCCTTCCAGCTTTTCTCCGTCCTGTTTGAGCCAGAATGCGAGCTGAGTGGGGTCGCCTGAACCTGTGAGATCGACGCCGAAATGCCACCATCCATCGTCGACTTCGGTCACCACCTCGCCGAGCAGGCTCTGAACCTGGGTGAGGTCCCCGCGCCCCCAGCCTTCTTTCGTCACCAGAATCTTGGTGCGACACCCCTCGGCTGTTTTGAATACCGAGAGTCGATAGAAGCCGTTGACTCCGGCGAGCTTGCCGCCCACGCCCTCACCGACCTGGGTCGTGACAAACCAGCTTCCCTGCAGGTCTCCACGCTCCACACACTGCGGCGGAGGTGGTGGTGCCGGCGGCTCGGGAGGCGGCGGCGGAGCCTCGACCACGGGTTCAGGCGGCTCGACCTTCTTCTTGCATCCGCCCGTTGTGAGCAGCAAGGCGCCCGTTGCGAGAACCATCATGGCCGTCTTCATCCAACCTCCAGAGCCGCGAGCATGCGCCGAGCGTGTGGTGCGGGTCAAGCGCGCGCGAGGGCATACCACCGCCGCACTCGGTCGCTCTCCTCACCGACATGCACTTCCGGCGTGACCTCACCTCGCCGCTGAAGCTCCGCGAGCCAGCGATGTTTGCCCACACAGACGGCCCGGGTCACGACGGCGTCCAGTTCTCGTGCCACCGACGCGCGGTTTATAGGGATCACAATGCACAATCGGCCCTCTGGAGCCACGCACGCCAGGGCGGCGGTCAGCACGCTCTTCAAGCTGCCGTGGACCTCGGATCGGGCCGCCCGCTTCCAAGGATCCGGGGAGGCTGGCCCAGCATCGAGTGGGAAATAGGGAGGATTGCTCACAACAATGTCGAACCCTCTCCCTTTGAACTCTCGAACGTCCGCACGCAGGAGCTCCAAGGCCCCTACCTTGTCATTCGCGCCGAGCGTGCGTTCCCACAGCTCGGTCCACTCACCGCGTACATCAATGCCGGTCGCCTGGAGCCCGCGACGTGCGAGCAGGGCGGCGATGACTCCGGAGCCGGTTCCCACATCTAAAGCCGTCCGCTCCGAGGGGCGCGCGCCCTCCAACGCAAAGCCCGCTAGCCAGAACGCCTCTGCGCCGTATTTGAAGCCCCGCTTCGGTTGGGCGACCAGCAGTCCAGGCGCGGGCTCATCGAGACGGATCACCCGTCGACCTGGGCCCCGATGTCCGTCCGCCACTGGGCGCCGTCGAAGACCCACCCACCCAAGGCGTCGTAGGCTTGGGCGCGAGCCGTCGATACGGTAGGTCCGAGGCCCGTCACGCCCAACACACGGCCACCGGACGTGCGCAGCAGGCCATCATCGCCCCGTCGCGTACCGGAGTGAAAAACCACTACGTCCTCCACCGGAATGCCTTCGGGGATTACGACGCCCTTTTCCGACGCTTCGGGGTATCCCCGGCTGGCGAGAACCACGCAACATGCCGTGCCTTCGCGGAATCGCGGAGCGCCGTGAGGTAGCGTGCCTGTGGCGGCACCGTTGAGCCAAGTGAGGATGTCATCGTCCCACAAGCACATCAGCGGCTGGGTCTCTGGATCGCCAAATCGGGCGTTAAACTCCAGGACTCGTGGGCCATCCTTGGTCATCATTAGGCCGACGAATAGGACGCCTCGAAAGGGCGTGCCACGATCCGCCATGACCTGAACCACAGGCCGATGCACGGTGTTGAGGATCTCTTCGACTTGGTCGCGGTCGACCAAGGGACAGGGGGCATATGCACCCATACCGCCGGTGTTGGGACCCAAGTTTCCGTCTTTGAGCGCCTTGTGGTCTTGGCTCGATGGCAAGCCCACCACTCGTCCCCCATCGGTGATTCCAAAGACGCTGACCTCGGGACCCTCAATGCGGTCTTCCAACACCAGGTGATCCGCCGCGTCACCGAACCGCCCAGACCAGACCACATCGAGGGCAGCCCGCGCTTCTTCGGCGGTCTTGCAGACAAATACGCCCTTGCCAGCGGCCAGCCCATCCACCTTAACGACCACATCGCCCTTCGCGAGGCGCTCATGGGCGCGTTCAACACTCGCAGGATCATGCTTATCAACTGCAATATACCCAGCGGTGGGTACGCCAGCTTCCGCCATGATCTCTTTTGCGAAGGCCTTGCTCGACTCGAGCCGCGCCGCCGCTTGGGACGGGCCGAAGCACGGGATCCCTTCGGCGACGAGCGCGTCTGCGAGCCCTTCTGCCAGAGGGGCCTCTGGACCGACGATAACCAGGGTCGCACCGATCTGCTTGGCGAGCGCCACAACGCCAGTCACGCCCTGAGCGGGCTGCACCCGGGCCACACCCGGCCACCCTGGATTCGCACCGGTGACTGTGAGCAGCCGAAGCTGGGGCGACCTGGCGATTCGCCACGCTAGAGCCGCCTCGCGCCCTCCGTGACCGACGAGCAATACGTTCATCTAGGGTCTCCCTGGGCACGGCTCAGTGTCGGAAGTGCCTGACGCCAGTAAATACCATGGCGATGCCCGCCTGGTTGGCCGCATCGATGACCTCGCTGTCGCGAATCGAGCCGCCCGGCTGGATGACCGCGGTCACGCCGGCCTCTGCGGCCACGTTCAGACCGTCAGCGAACGGAAAGAAGGCGTCGCTCGCGAGCGCATTGCCTTGGGTCGGCCCCGTCGCTTTGCTGATGGAGAGGCGCACGCTGTCCACTCGGCTCATCTGGCCCGCACCCACACCATTAAGGCGCGCTCCATCTGGGTAGGTCTTGGCCAAGACGATGGCGTTGCTCTTGACCCCTCGGCAAGCGCGCCAGGCGAACCGCAACGCCGTCTCTTCGGCCTCGGTGGGCGCGCGTTCGGTCACCACTTCCCACCCGCGAGCGGCGTTCGTCAGATTGCTCTTTATCTTG
>JBGCER010000600.1:0-5870 GCA_045106515.1 Myxococcota bacterium | reverse complement strand
GAGCGCTTCGACCTTTCGGCGCTTGCGACGTTGCGTCGCGGGGTGGTCGATCTTGACAGCGATGCGGCCGTCTAGCGGCAGGCGCCAGCTTCGGCTGTCATAGCCGGCCCCTAGTACAAGCAAGGCTTGTACCTGGGGAATCGCCTCTCGAATTCGGTTGTCTAGCCAGGCGTGGCGGAGTCCGATGGAGGCGAGCAGGCCGTGTGGGTCCAAGGCTGAGGCCACGACGCGGTGGCTGGCCAGGCGGGTGCCTCGCCGCAGAAACTGCGCCGCATAGGGGTCATCGAGGGCCGACTGGGGATGGTGACGCTCAAGGGCGCGGGCCAAGCAGACGGCTTCGGCGGTGAGGCTGGGCCAAAAACGCATGAAGTGGCGTAGCCCAGCAACATGGGGAGCCGCCACGCGCTTGTTCGGGCTAGGCAGCGCCCATGCGCACTCTGCTCCGCTTGGCCTATGACGGCACTGACTTCAGCGGCTGCCCAGCTCTGGCCGGGGAGCGCACTGTGTGTGGGGAGCTGCGAGCGGCCCTCGAACGCGTCGACTTGGCCCCGTCCCTCATCGAGACGCTGTCCCGGACGGACGCCGGCGTGCACGCCCGTGGCAACGTGGCCCATGTGGTGCTGCCTCGCCCGGTCCAGGCACGCGAGCTACTATCCATGTTGGACCGGCACTTACCGCTAGATGTTCGGGCGCATGCGGCCTGGGCCGTCCCCGAGCTACCCCCGGTGCTGTGCAAGACCTATCGATACTCGCTGGACCTGCATCCCCACGGTGATCCCGCGGTACACCGCACCGCCTGGCGGCCTCCGGGAGCGGTCGATGCGACCGTGTTCGAGCGCGCTCTAAGGGCCGCCGAGGGCACCCATGATTTCGAGGCCTTTCGTCGCACCGGTGAGACCCGGCAGGAGTTGACTCGCACCCTGACCGACATCCGAGTCGAGGTAGAGGGACACGCGCTGCACGCCTTCATCACCGGATCGGGGTTCGTCTATCGAATGGTGCGATCCTTGGTGGGGGGGGCCGTGACGGTCGCGCGAGGTGGGGCGTCTTTGGCTGACTTTGTGGCGGCCATTGATGGTGTGCCGAGCGGGTGCAGTCGGCAGACCGCCCCTGCCAAGGGCTTGTGTTTGCTGGGGATGAAGCTAGAGGATCGTGCTCTGGAGGACTGATGCTGTGGCTACTTCTGGCGCTCTTCGCCCCCGCTCAAGAGGACCGCACGGTCTGCGAGCGTCGCGTGGGGTCCCACTTGGTGCACGCCGGCGTTTTTGCATCGGCGCGAGCGGACTGCTCCGCAGAGCAGGGCAGCAACCCGGAGACGTTCGAAAAGGGGCTTTGCAAGCAAGCTCGCCTGGGCGTGATCCTTCCGGATCCCTATGCGGAGGACCGGGTCAAGATCGAGCTCATTGAGAGCCGTCGGGACCTCCGGCTGAAGGACCTCGACGCGCCGACCGGGCGAACCCAGATCAACCCCCAAAACAACTGGCTCGTCGCTGGGCAGCCTATCGAGTTGGTGCTTGGCTCCGGGGATACGTTGAGCCTGCCGCTGCTGGAGCGCGCCCAAGCTCGGGTGTACTGGGGCGGCGCTCGGGAGCGTTTGGTGTGGACGGTCCGGGTGAAGCTCACCGCCGATGACGCCCGCAAGATGGGGCGGGAGGGGATCCTTCGGTGGTCCTACGAGGCGCCTGGGCTGCGAGCGAGCCATCCGGTGAAGAAGATGAAGAAGCTCGGCGCCGCCGTGGACTGCGTACTGGGGGGCTAGCTCTCGACCTTTTTACCATGGTTATACGCCATCAACCCCAAGAATGTCTCCTCTAGGTATGCCTCGAAGCCCTCGTCCTTCATGCGCTCATGCAGCCAACGCTGACCTTTGTAAGCTTTGAGCGATTCAGCAATATAAATGTAGGTCTTTGGGTGGCCGTGCAACGCCACTCCGAGCACGGCGCCGCTGGTGGCGAGCCACGCACGGTAGCCCCAGTCCACCACACCCACAGGCGGGCGGGCGAAGTCCAGGTTCCAGAAGGTGCCTCCGGGCTTGAGCAGGCGGTGGGCTTCTCTCAGGACGCCGGGCCAGTCGGGGAACCCGCGGCCCGCATAGGTGCAAGTAATCCGGTCGAAGCTGGCATCTTCTAGGGGGAGCGAGGTGGCATCGGCGGCCAAGAAGCGGACGTGGTCGGTGTTCTGTGGTCGCTTGTGCTCGGCGAGAGCCATCATGTCGGTGTTGATGTCGGTGCCCACGACTTCGCCTTGGCAGGCCAAAGCGCCGAGCATGAAGGTGGTGTCTCCGGTTCCGCAGGCGATGTCGAGCACCCGGTGGTGCGGCTGGATGTCGGCGGAGGCCACCAGCCGTCGCTTCCAGCGGGTGTGCCATCCCATGGACATGATGTCATTGCCCAGGTCGTAGCGATCAGCAACGCGAGAAAAGACCCAATCGACCAGCTCTTGCTTGTCTTCTCTGTGCTCTAGAGCGTCTCGAAGAGCGGACGGTGGGGCGGTGCGCGGAGGCATGGGGCTCCAAGGTAGGTGCGGGGACAACGTCGAGACGATACCCGCCGTGTGCCGGTTTCTGCATCTCGGTTGCAATAAGGCTGGCTCATACTCCGAGGGTCGCTCTGTATCTCGCTTTGTCCGTCGCCGTGGCCGCTGTGGGCCTGGGCACCGCCATCGGTCTGGTCCTCGGCCAGCGGGCCATGGGCGTGGCGCGGATGTCTGCGGCGGTTGTAGCCTTGGCGGCCGTCTGCTTCCAGCTCTTGCCCGACGCCGTGAGCGAGGTCGGCTGGTGGGCGCTGGGCGCGACGGCCATCGCCATTGCGATCCCAGTGATTATGGAGCTTGCAGGACAGCAAGTGGTGGCACGCCAAGAAGCTCGGGGGCACTCTTCCTTGGAGTTCGCCTATGTAGGCCTGCTGGTCCATCAGCTCGGCGATGGGCTCGCGTTGGGGGCGCTCGGCAGTGGCGCCCACGATCACGGGCACGAGGTTTCGATCGTGGCCCTGGCTATCCACGCGGTGGCCTTATCCGCGGTCTTCGTCTTGGCCTTCCGCCAGGCGCGAGGGGTCCAGGCCGCTGTGCTGCGGGCGGCGGGAATGGCCGCGACGCTGGTGGGTGGCGCGCTCCTGGTGGGTGTGGTTCCGGCGACCTGGTTGGCGGTGGCCCATCCGTGGGTCGCGGCGGCCACCGGCGGCCTGCTGTTGCACGTCGCCCTACATCCGCTGGTGCACCCGCTGCTGCATCGACGCCCTAACGTCGCTCACGAGTAGCTGATATGAATGGAGGTTCCTTGCGTTTCCTGCATAGTATGGTCCGGGTCTTGGACCTCGACGCCTCGCTTCACTTCTACTGTGAGCTGCTTGGGCTGGTAGAGCTTCGCCGCAATGACTACGAGTCCGGTAGGTTTACCCTTGTCTTTTTGGCGACGGGCCACGATGCGGACTCCGCTCAGATCGAGCTCACCCACAACTGGGATCACGACGAGTCCTACACGTCGGGACGGAACTTTGGGCACTTGGCCTTCGCCGTCGACAACATCTACGAGCTGTGTGAGCGATTGCAGTCCAACGGGGTCACGATCCTGCGGCCGCCCCGCGACGGCCGAATGGCCTTCGTGAAGAGCCCAGATGGGATCTCCATCGAGCTGCTCCAGAGCGGGGAGGCCCTGCCGATTCAGGAGCCTTGGGCCAGTCAGGCCAGCACGGGCAGCTGGTAGATCGTTCGCCGACTCGCGGTAGGGTGTCGTCCCCACACCGGAGGCTCGGTGATCCGCGTCTTGTGCCTGTCTCTTGTCGTGACCGCCGCTCTGGCTTCTTGTACCGGTGAGCCAGCGCCCGTCGCAGAGGTGCTGCCGGTGGGGTCGGGCATGCCGTTGTCCGTGCAGATCGAGCCGATCCGCGTGGCCCGGGGTCAGACGATGACCCAGACCACCTCGTCGTCTTCGGCGCTGGTCCAGGGCGCCAGGGTGCCCGCCACGTTCCACCCGATGCTGCGCGAGGGCAAGTTCGTAGGGGGGGCTGATTTTGGGTTGTTGGTGGATGAGCGAGGTCAGCCGCTCCCCGAACCCTTGTGCGGAGGCGCGGACTTCGGCGCCCTGATCGAGGCCCATGGTCGCCTCTTCCACCTGGGTCATATGGAGTGTCGTCCCGGCGCCCTGTGGCTCACCGAGCTGGAGCAGCAGGCGTCTGGCGCGCTCCAGACCGTGCGCTCCGCACCGGTGGACCTGTCGTCGGTCGGTGGGGGGCACAACCTGTGTGCGGGCGATGTGACGCCCTGGAATACCTTGCTCTCCGCCGAGGAATTCGAGGCGGACGCGAGTCGCGTCGCCTCCAGTGGTCTGGTGAAAGCAGGTGTTGAATACCCGGAGTATCAGCCTGAGGGCCAGGCCTCGTACTACGTGCCTCCACACCTGCCCTATGTGTACGATCACGGGTGGATCTTGGAGACGGCCATCATGAGTCCGGGCGGGGATACCGACGTTTCCAAGCACTATTCTATGGGTCGCTTCTCCCATGAGATCGCCGTGGTGATGCCCGATCAGCGCACCGTCTACATGACCGATGATGGCGTCAATGGCGGCTTCTTCATGTACCTCGCCGACGCCGCTGGCGACCTGAGCGCAGGAACCTTGTACGCGGCGAAGTGGAACCAGACGTCTGCGGAGTCCGGGGGCCAGGCCAACCTGGACTGGATCTCGCTCGGCCACGCCACCGATGACGCCATTCGCCGCACCGCCACCTCCCACGGCACGGTGCACTTCGACGATCTGATGCAGACTGACGAACCCGTGTCTACCGAGGAGACCGGCTGTGCTGGCGGCTTCCTGCCTATCAATGAGGCGTGGGGCAGCCAGTGTGTTGCGGTGCGCCCCGGCGTGGACGAGAGCGTGCTGAGCCGGTTCGAGACCCGGCGTTATGCGGCATTAAAAGGGGCGACTACCGAATTCCGCAAGATGGAGGGGCTCACCTGGGACCCGGACCACGAGGTGCTCTACGCAGGGTTGGCTGAGATCGGTAAAGGCATGACCCGGTCCAATGCCCAGTGGGACACCAACGGCCCCGACCACATCGGCGTGATGGAGAACCGGTGCGGGGGGGTCTACGCTCTGCCCGTGTCGGGTGGGCGCAGCGACGCGGACGGTCAGCCCATCGACTCGCCCTTTGTCGCGACCTCCATGCGTGGCTTTCTACTCGGTCGACCCGAAGGGTTCGGGTGTGACATCGGCCTGCCCGCGAATCCTGATAATGTGGCGTATTTACCGGGTTCTGGCTTGTTGATGGTGGCCGAGGACAGCCCGCACCACCCCAACAACCTGCTGTGGAGCGTGGACGTGGGGGCTCTGCACAGCGGCCAGCTCGCATCCGTTCAGCCCGTGCTCGCTGCACCACCGGGTGGAGAAGTCACGGGCCTAGCCTGGTTCCCCGACGTTCGAGGCCATGGCTACCTGACCACGTCCATCCAGCACCCGTGGGCGAACGTCAAAGGCGGCGACACTCGCAAGGATGAGGAACGACGCAGTGTCTTTGGGTATTTTGGGCCGTTCCCCGCCCTCGTCCCGCCCCCACCTGCACCCGATGGTGTTGACGCTCCCACGGACAGCCAATAGAAGCCGTGGGCTTGCAGGGAAACCTGCGCTACGGGCGATTAACTCAGTGGGAGAGTGCCACCTTCACACGGTGGAAGTCACTGGTTCAAATCCAGTATCGCCCATACCTTTTGGTGGTGGGCTGCGCCCCCCGGTCCCCCCGCTTGTCTTGGCGGAGGGGCTGGGCCCCCCGGTCCCCCCGCTTGGTTTGGCGGAGGGGCTGCGCCCCCCGGTCCCCCCCCGTGGCTTGGGGGGGGGGCTGGGGCCCCCGGGCCCCCGCCTGGTGTGGGGGGGGCGG
>JBGCER010000599.1:0-3560 GCA_045106515.1 Myxococcota bacterium | reverse complement strand
GGCGGCGGGAAGCCCCCGGCCAACATGGCCGCGCCCATGATGATGTAGACGACAAAAAGCAGCCCGAGCAACCCAGTGAGCACGCCCAGGACGATGTGTACGACCCCCAGGATCCGTCCTTGTTGCCTCACTCGAAACCGTCGGTCGTCTGAGAGGTCGGGTCCGGGAGGAGAGGGATACGGGCTCATGGGGATCTCCGCGCAAGGGCAGCACCGGGCCAACGTTCGAGCGGTTCGCCGGTGCGGGGTGACTATCTGGGTGATGACGGCTTGGCTTGCCGGGCTCGCGGGGGCCGGCCGCGGTCTACCGCTCGTCCATGCCTGCGTCGGGCGAGCCGTCTCTGACGTCGCCATCCATGTCCTCGGCCACCCCATAGGTGGGGTTGCCCGCGTCGATGGCAGGTGCGCCGGCCGCCAGGTGCAGGTCGCCGCCCGCGGCATCGACGAACCAAGAGCCGGGGGCGTCCGTCCTATTCGATTCGATGATCATCGCCCCAGCGCCGCGGTCCATGATATTGTGGGAAACTACGTTATTGGCGATCACGCCGCTCGTGAGTGGCCAGCGGAACTCCATCGAGGCGAAGGGGGCTTGGGTCGAGAACACGGTGTTGTGCACCACGGTGGCCTCGCAGGCCGAGGCCAGGGAGATGCCCCCATCGAAGCCCGCAGACGATGAGAACAGTCTGGGGTCGTCGGCGAAGATCGAGTTGTTTTGCGCGACCTCATTGTACGACTGGGCGATCTGTCCGCCGCACGGGCTGTCGTCGTAGCGGCGGCCCCTGTCGTCGCTGGTGAGGCCGAAGCCGATGCCACGGGCACTGTTCACGATGACGTTGCGCTCGACCCTCGTGTCGC
This sequence comes from Myxococcota bacterium, assembly GCA_045106515.1. Taxonomy (GTDB): domain Bacteria; phylum Myxococcota_A; class UBA796; order UBA796; genus REDI01. The sequence continues at coordinate 2,706 of JBGCER010000599.1, read as the reverse complement.
GGCCACCTCGCCACATGTGCACGCCGTGTTCGGACAGGCCGCTGTCGCACCAGAAGCCTTCGATGTAGTTGTCGCGGATGTGCCAGCCCCACGCTTGGTGAGCATCGACCCCGCCGGTGTAGCAGTTGTTCCGCACCTGGGCGCGGCCGGCGTCCGTGAGCTCAATGTGCGAGCAGGCGATCTCACCCTTGTCGGCGAATCGTGTGCCTTCCCCTCCGGTGTTGATCTTGATCGCTTGCTCGGCCCCGTCCACGATGCGCACCCGGTACAGACGCACCCCTTCAATGGAGCGACCGTCGGACGGGGTGACGTGCACCGGGTGGTAGTAGACCCTCTGGATGGTCAGATCGGAGACGGTGACGTCGCTGGCGTTGATGGACAGGCCAAAACCGGCCTCCCAGTTGCCGTCGATGACCACGTCCTCTGCGTCGCCGGTGGCACCCCGAATCGATACATTGTCGGTGCGAAGCCGGATATAGCTCTCCGAAGTGAGGCGGTACGTGCCCGCGGCCAGCCAGGCGGTGTCCCCGGACTCAAGGCCCTCCAAAATCCGCTCTAGGTCGTCGGAAGGGGAGACGTTGACGACGTTGCCCGAGGGGGCTGGCAGGGCCGCGCACCGATCGAGCTGCGGCACATCGGTGTCGGTGTCGGTGTCGGTGTCCGAGTCGGTGTCGGTGTCGGTGTCTGTGTCCGAATCGGTGTCGGTGTCCGTCGGACCGTCATCCGCGGTGTCCGAGCACGCGCTCAGGGTCGTGATGAGCATCAGTGAAAGCAGGGTGCGCATCGAAGCCTCGGGAGCTGTGGGAGGGTTCGCTGGCGGTATTGTAGCGACTTTTTGGGTCGCGCCGGCGGTGTCCGACTCGCTCGGGTCGATCGGGGAAGGGCGCGCCGATGATGCCTGCCCGCTCAAGCTCTTGGAGCGAGCGTTCGATCTACGTAGATGTGGAGTGTGGATGGGTGTGAACGAGGCGGCGCTTGCGGTGGTCGACTGGTTCGTTCCGGAAAAAGACCGAAGCGCAGCGGCGATTTATGGGGGAAGTAGCCAGGTTTTCCGCACAAGACTTGTAGTGCTCACCACGCTCGTGGTCGGCGTTTGTCTGCTCCTATTGATGTGCACCCGTGTGCTCTCCGATGGGGCCGATGCCGCGTCGATTTGGATCCTTGGTATCAGCGGCGTCGCGATGCTGTGCCTGCCGTTCGTCACGCGGTGGACGGGGTCGCGAACCCCAGCGACGGCGGCGCTCATCATTATGGCTCTCATCGTCTTGCCGATGCGGGCATGGTCGACCGGGGGGCTGACGAGCACTGTGGTGGCCTGGTACTGCGGAGTGCCGCTCTTTGTGTGGTTCGCCGCCGGCCGAAGGATGGGCGTGCTCATCACGCTAATATGCATCCTGCAAATCGGGTTCTTCGGCGTCGCACAGACGATGGGTTTCGAGTTCGTCAGCGTCGGGCTCACGCCGATGCTGCGCATGATTTCGATGATCATCTTGCTGCTGCTCATCCTGTTCCTGGCCTTGGTGTCGGATGTGGAGCGGGCCGCTCAGGTCCACGACCTTCGCTCCTTGTTGGACGAACTTGGACAGAGCCATGAAGCGCTGGAGCGAAAGTCGGCCGAGGCGGAACAGGCGGCGCGGGCCAAGGCGGAATTCCTGGCGTCGATGTCCCACGAGCTGCGCACTCCGCTCAATGGCGTCATGGGGATGACGCAGCTTCTGTCCGGCAGTTCACTTGAGTCGGAGCAGGCCCGCTGGGTCGGCACGCTCGAATCATCGGCCCAGCTATTGCTGACTGTGATCAACGATGTGTTGGATGTGTCCCGGCTGAATGACGGCATGGTCGAGCTCGACGTGGCGTCGATGCAGAGCGCCGCAGTGGTCGATGAGGTTCTGAGCCTGCTGGCCCCGGTCGCGGAGGCGAAGGGGCTGGCTATGACGCGCTCCCACCAAGGGTTCGTTCCAGAGTGGGTGATGGGCGATAAGGTTCGTATCCAGCAGATTTTGATGAACCTCGTGGGCAATGGCATCAAATTTACGGCGGACGGGTCCGTTCACGTTCGGACCACGTGGGTTGCCACGGAGCAGGTCGGTGGGGGTGTGCTGCGCTTCGAGGTCGAGGACACAGGGATTGGTATCGAGCCCGAAGCCCAGGCTCAGATCTTCGACTGGTTCTCTCAAGCAGACGCGTCGACATCGAGAAAATATGGTGGTTCAGGCTTGGGTTTGACCATCAGTGCTCGACTGGTTGCGCTCATGGGAGGCCGCCTGGGCGTGGACAGCGGGGTGGGGGTCGGGTCCACCTTCTGGGTTGAACTGCCCAGCGACGTGGCGGCGGCGCAGTCCTGTCCAGCGCCCCTTGAGGAGCCCTTGGCGGGTCGCGACGTGACCACGGTGGAGCGCGCGTGGGGGCGCGTCCTCGTCGTCGAAGACAATCTCGTCAATCAGCTCGTTGCGCGTCGCCTGCTCGAGCGGCTCGGCTGTCAGGTGGACGTGGCTGACGGCGGCGAGCGGGGGCTGGAGCTGTGGTCTGAAGTCAACTACGACTTGGTGTTCATGGACTGCGAGATGCCCGGAATGGACGGCTATGAGACGACCCGCCAACTCCGACTGCGCGAGGCGCCCGGCCAACACACACCGATCGTGGCTCTGACGGCCCACGCCTTGCCGGAAATGGTGGCCAAGTGCCTGGAGTGCGGCATGGATGGTC
>JBGCER010000598.1:0-5405 GCA_045106515.1 Myxococcota bacterium | reverse complement strand
TGCGCGCCTCGGTTTTCGGCTAGCGAGGGTATCAGAACCCATGGTTTCACGATTCCTGACAGGCGTGAGGGTCGTGAGAGACTAGGTCGACTGGCGGGCGCAGTTGGCCGGCTCGGGGCGCGTGTGATTCTCATCGAACAGCTGAACAAGGCGTACGAGGTCGGCGGCAAGCCTCTGCCGGTGCTGATCGACCTTGACCTTCGCATCGAGCGGGGCGAGTTCACCAGCATCATGGGCAGCTCCGGCTCCGGAAAGTCGACCTTGCTCAACGTATTGGGGCTCTTGGACGGCTACGACAGCGGCACCTACCGACTCGACGGCGTGCTCGCCAAGGACCTGACCCAGCGCCAAGCCGCCAAGCTTCGCAACCAAAAGCTCGGCTTCGTATTTCAGGCATTCCACCTGATTACCTATAAAAACGCATGGGAGAATGTGGCGTTGCCCCTGACGTATCAGCGGGTGGGCCGACGGGAGCGCAAGAAGCGGGCGCTGGCCATGTTGGAGCGGGTGGGCCTGGCGGATCGGGCCGATCACTTGCCGAGTGAGCTGTCCGGCGGCCAAAAGCAGCGCGTTGCCATCGCCCGTTCGCTGGTCACGCAGCCCGGGTTGATCTTGGCAGATGAGCCAACGGGAGCCTTGGACTCCAGCACCTCGCACCAGATCATGGACCTCCTGCAAGAGGTGGCGAACGAAGGGCGTACGGTGCTGATCGTGACCCACGAGGAAGACATCGCCGCGCGGACTCAGCGCATCGTTCGTTTGCGGGATGGGATCATTGGGTCGGACACGCGGACGGGCCTCTGATGGACCGCTTCGTCGAGATCTTGCAGAGCCTGGACCGAAACCGAGTTCGAACCTTGCTGACGGCCTTGTCGGTGGCCTGGGGCATCTTCATGCTGGTCCTGCTCCTGGCAGCGGGCACCGGCCTAGAAAACGCCGTCGCATGGGAGTTTCGGGACGATGCGACCAATAGCTTGTGGGTGCGGCGCGGTCAGACCAGCCTGCCGTATAAGGGCCACAGGCCGGGACGTCGGATCCGCTTTACCAACGCGGATCATGAGCGGATCGCTAGCTTGGAGGGCGTGGAGTACATCACCAGCCGGTACTACCTGTGGGGCGGATTCACGATTCGGTACAAGGGCCGGCACGGCAGCTTCGACGTTCGCGCCTGCCACCCCGATCACCAATACCTAGAAAAGACCGAGATTACGTCTGGCCGATTCCTCGATGAGTTGGACCTGGTCGATCGCCGGAAAGTGACGGTTATTGGTCAAGAAGTTGCAGATCACCTCTTTCGTGGCGCCGACCCGCTCGGAGAGTGGATCGACATCAAAGGCATCTCCTACCGCGTGGTGGGGGTGTTCCAGGATGTGGGCGGGCTCAATGAGCTGCGCAAGGTCTACATCCCGATATCCACGGCGCAGGCGGCCTATGGCGGTGGGGACACGGTCCACGCCGTCATGTTCACCGTGGGCGATCTATCCGTCGAGCAGAGCCATGAACTCGAGGAGGAAGTGCGACAACAATTGGCCTCGGTTCACAACTTCGACCCGAAAGACCCTCGGGCCGTGCGCATCCGAAACACGCTGGAAGACATGCAGAAAGTCACCCAGACCTTCAGCGTGATCCGCACCTTCCTGTGGATCGTGGGCTTGGGCACCGTGGCGGCTGGCGTCGTGGGGGTGGGCAACATCTTGCTGGTGTCCGTCGCCGAGAGAACAGGTGAGATTGGCGTTCGTAAGGCACTCGGTGCCACTCCAATCACAGTGGTTCTGGAGATCTTGCAAGAGGCGGTGCTGCTCACCAGCGTGTCCGGGTATCTGGGCTTGGTGCTGGGCGTGGTCGTGGTGGAGCTGCTCAACGCCTTTATGCCCGAAAATGACTATCTTCGCTCTCCTTCGGTTGATTTGAGCATCGCGTTCACGGCGATCTTCGTGCTCGTCGTGGCGGGAGTCTTGGCAGGATTGGTTCCCGCGTGGCGGGCGGCCCGCATTGACCCGGCTCGCGCCATCCGCGAGGGCACATGACCCTAGACACGTGGCTGGAAGTGGGCGCAGTATTGCGCAGAAATCCCCTCAGAACCTTGCTGACGGCCCTGGGGGTGTTCTGGGGTCTGCTCATGCTGATTCTCTTGCTGGGCTTTGGCCAGGGTCTGCAGACCGTGGCCAGCAAGAACTTTGCGGGGTCTGCGTCGAACAGCGTGTTCTTCTGGGGAGGCCGCACGTCGCTGCCGTTTAAGGGGCAGCGTCCGGGTCGGCGGGTGGTGTTTCGAAACGCCGATGTGCAGCCTCTCGCAGAGCTTCAAGGCGTGGCCTTCGTCGCCCCGCGGAGCCAGCTCGGCGGATGGCGCAATGGCAACCTGGTCGTGCATGGAAACAAGACCGGCAGCTACAATATTATGGGCGACGTACCTGGAATGTTCAGCATCATGTCGGTGGAGCTGGTGCGCGGGCGCTCGCTGAATCCGCTGGATTTGGGCGAACAGCGGAAGGTCGCGGTGATCGGTGAGCAGGTACAGCGGGAGTTGTTTGGTCGAAGCAATCCCATCGGTGAGTTGATCCGGGTTCAGGGCGTGTACTTCACGGTGGTTGGCGTGTTGCGCTCGACGCGGGCTGACGACCGAGGGGATCGTGACAATAGCGGGGTCTATGTGCCCTTCAGCACGTTCCAAAAGGCCTTCAACCAGGGCGACCGGGTGGGCTGGATCGCCCTCATGGCGGCCCCCGGAGCCTCGGCGGCCGATGTGGACGATCGCGCTCGCCAGACGCTCAGCGAGCGGCACGGCGTGCATCCCGAAGACGACAATGCCATCGGCGGCTGGAACGCTCAGGAAGACGTTCAGCGCATCGAGAACCTCTTCGGTGGAATTCGCCTGTTCATCTGGTTTGTCGGCGCGGCCACGCTGGCGACCGGCGTGGTTGGCGTCAGCAACATCATGTTGGTGGTGGTGCGCGAGCGCACGCGAGAGCTGGGACTTCGGAGGGCTCTGGGCGCAACCGCGGGGTCCATCGTGTTTTTGATCGTGTCGGAAGCGGTGGTTCTCACTTTGCTTTCCGGCCTGGTCGGTCTGGGCGTAGGTGTGATTGTTGTCGAGGGCACCGCGTGGGTGCTCGGCCCCAATCATGAGTTTGTGGGCACGCCGGGGCTCGACCCCTGGGCGGCGCTCACCGCCTTTGCAGTCTTACTGGTTGCGGGCGTGGTTGCGGGTGTGCTTCCCGCACAACGTGCTGCCCAGGTCCATCCGGTGACCGCCTTGAGGACGGAGTAGTCATGAAGCGCGTAGGTGTAGTTCTGGCGGTCCTAGTGGTGCTGCTCTTCTTCGGGGGAACAGTCGCATTCTTGGCGTATAAGGCCATGGAACCGCCTGTGACCTATGGGACGGAGTCGGCCAAGACCGCCGACATCATCAAAAAGACCGTGGCGACGGGGGCGTTGGTTCCCCGCACCGAAATCGAGATCAAGAGCCGGGTGTCTGGCATCTTGGCCGAGCTGAAGGTCGAAGCCGGGGACCCCGTGAAGGCGGGAGATCTGATCGCGCGGATCCGGATCGTGCCGGAGCCCCAGGCGCTGGAACGTTCGGCGTCGACGGTTCGGACTGCGCGATTGAATCTAGAGGAGGCCCAGCGCTTGCTCGAAGAGGATGAGGCCCTGCACGAAGCCCGAGCCTTGCCGCTGTCCGACCTTCAGCGTCGGCGCAGCGAGGTCGCCCGGCGAAACGAAGAGCTTCGCGCGGCTCGGTCCGACTTGGTCTTGGTCCGGGAAGGCGCGCTCCGCAATGCCCAAGCGGTCGCGACCGACATTCGCTCCACCGTGTCGGGGATGGTGCTCGATGTGCCTGTCAAGGTCGGAGAGACGGTGACGGAGACCAATACCTTCAGCGCCGGAACGACGATCGCCTTCGTGGCCGACATGAGCGATATGATCTTCGAAGGCAAGATCGACGAGTCCGAAGTGGGGCGGATCTCCCAGGGCATGCCGCTGACGATCACCGTGGGTGCGCTGGACAATGCCAAGCTTGAAGGCACCCTAGAACACATCGCCCCCAAGGGAATCCTTGAGGAGGGAGCTGTTCAATTCGCCATCAAGGCTTCGATCTCCCCCAAGGATGGCGTGTTTGTCCGCGCCGGGTCGTCGGCCAATGCCGACATCGTGCTCGACAAGCGCGAGGGGGTGCTGGCCATCAAGGAGAGCCTGCTCAAGTTCGAAGGAGCGGACCCCTACGTGGAGATCGAGACCAGCCCACAAACCTTCGAGCGGCGGGATGTAGAGCTCGGATTGTCCGACGGCATCATGATCGAGGTGATCGGTGGCGTGACCGCCGACGATGCCCTGAAGGGCCGCGCCCAAGAGGGGTGAGCGGAACGGTGCGAGACGGGAACCCCCGGGCCCGTTCATGGTCTGCCTAGGACCCCGCCTGACCCTCGCCCAGAGCCCACGATGTTCCTACTCCTGACGCTGGCCGCCATGGCGGCCCCGGCGCCCGCGGACGACGCCTATGCCCGGCTGTTCTCGCAGACCCTTCCTGATTTGACCGATGAGGAGCGTGCAGACCTTCGTGTCCACGCTCAGTCCCAGGCCCGTGCTCTGGCCGATGTCCTGGTCGATGTACCCGCAGCAGACGAGAACGGAGGGCCGGTCGGACGCGGGCTTGAGAACTACCTCTATGGTCGGGTGGAATCCCGGCTTCGTGCTCGGCGAGCCGCGAGGTTGCACACGTCCTCGCAGCAGGCCCGTGACGCGGTGGTGTCGTTTGAGGCGTGGCGAGCCCGCGCCTTTATCACCTCGGGTGTAGCTCCAAAACGATACTTTGGGTTCTTGGATGCCCAGGGGGATTCAGCGCAGCTAGAGCTTCGGTTTGTGCGCGCCGTTCGGGCCTCCACAGACGCCTGCAACGCGTGGCTGTCCGAGCAGGGGATCGCCTGGCGGGTGACCGACCAAGAGATTGCCATCACCTGGATCGCGGAGGGGGGCGCTCTATTATTGAGCACCGACATGGCGAATGCGGATCGCGTTCATCCCATCTTGGGCGTGGGTCTCGACGATATTGCCCACGGTTTCAAGGAGCTTCCGGGGCTGGTCGAGCGCGTGGACGCAGCCGCCGGGACCAAAGTGGCAGGCATCCCGCAGTGGGTGGACGGGGATTGGTCCTTGTCGCGGCATATGAGCTTGGAAGAGAGTGTGGTTGGCACCTCGATTATGTGGGTCTGGGAAAAGCGGATCGCCGATCGCAAGCTGCTCAAAGGCGGGCGACCCGCACTGCATACCTTTGATGCTCCAGATCAGTTCATTTTGGCATCGCTGGTCTACAACTCTGGGCTCATCCATGCGCCGAGCCGCCCAGCCCAAGTTCGCCGCTACGCACTGGCGGACCATCTGGCAGCCATCGCTCGGAAACACAATGGCCG
>JBGCER010000597.1:0-15444 GCA_045106515.1 Myxococcota bacterium | reverse complement strand
GTCTTGGGGCACGGTGGGGCCGGGGGCGTGGGTAGCCTGGCGATCCAGGTGGCCGTCCAGGCGGGCGCTCGGGTCGTAGCGACGGCGTCTACCGAGGATAAGCGCGCCTTGTGCCTGGCTCTTGGCGCTGAAGAGGCGTGGCCCTACGATCAGGTGTTGGCGGGGGCGAAGGCCTGGTCGGGGGGGCAAGGGGTCGATGTGGTGGTGGACCACGTGGGCGAGGCCACCTGGGATCTGTCTATGCGCGCTGTGCGCTGGGGCGGAACCGTGGTGACCTGCGGTGCAACCACGGGCCATGAAGTGACGTTAAACCTGCGGATTTTGTTCTTTAAGCAGCTCTCGCTGCTCGGATCGACCATGGGCACACATGATGAACTGCGTCGGGCGTGGTGCCTCGTTCAGGCCGGTCGAATCCGCCCGGTGGTCGACGCGGTCTTGCCGATGAGCCGCCTCTTTGAGGCCCAGCAGCTACTGGAGCAACGCAAGGTGCGCGGCAAGGTGGTTGTGGAGCAGGACCTCTAGTTGCGCTTCAGCAGCCGATACGGCCGCGGTAGCCAAATCAGGCGATCCTCGATGGCGACCAAGCCATCGAAGCGCATGCCGCGGGTCGGATCTCCACTGTGAAAGCTCCAGGTGGCCCATGGAACCAGTGGCATCAGAAAGGGCGCGACCCGCTGATAGCCACCGGGAAAGGGCTGGCTGATAGGGCTGCGTTCTCGCAGCATGCCTGCGAGAGCCACAGACAGGCGTACTTGGTCCTGACCCGGCTTGGGTCTGGGCACGGGGTCTTGGGCGAACAGCCGCTCGAAGTGGGCCTGCATGGTGGGGGCGGCGGCGGGCAGGAACACCGAGGCGTAGTCGGCGGGCTGGGGGTGTAGGTCCTTGGCGAGGCGCGCTTGTTCCGACGGCGAGGCCGTAGCCAGTTGGCCAAGGAAGCCGTTCATCTGCTGGCGTGCATCTTCGAGGATGCGGATGTTGGGCTGCGGGTTCATGGCGAGGCTTGGGCGGCGAAGGAGGTCGCCATACGACGCCAGGCGCGGGCCACCTTGGTCAAGCGCTCGGGGTCGAGGCGCTCGGGTGCCAGCTCGGCGACGTGGCGACTCTGGTCGGTGAACAGGTCTTGCGGGTGGACCTGGCCTTCGACGGCGAAGCGCTTGGCCTCGTCCAAGCAGGCGGCGGCGAGGGTCAGGCGCAGGGCATAGGCCTTGGATTGCGCGGAATTTTGAGGTGCGTCGACGCCCGGCACGCCTTGGATGTAGCGGTCGGCCGCCACAAGCCAGGCCACGGGATCGAGCAGTGTGGAGGGCTCGGGCCCCCCGAAATCGGCCTCACCCCGCCCTGGGTTTGGAATGTTGAACCGCAATAGACTGGGCATTGGAGCGGGGGCTTGGGGGAATTCGTACTCGGCGAGCATGGTGTCGCCCACCGAGACGAGGCGGTGATTTCGAGTGCCGGGCGGCCAACCGAGCAGGTCCATCGCCAGGTGCGCCTCGGTGACGCTCCGGGCGGTGAGGGCCCCGTCCAGCGCTAGGCCCGGCACCCCGCCGATGCGCATCACGCCGTCTGTGCTGATCCAAGCGGGGCTGGGTCCGTGAACATCGAGGACAATGCCGCCTGCGCGACCGCAGATCACCAGCGCCCACACCCGTTTTGCATCGACGGGGCGTAGATCCTCGGCGTTTTGCCACTCATCGCGGGTCTGGGCGAGGGCGAGGTAGCGCCGGCCGCCGCGCTCCAACGTGACGGGATCGCCAGTCGGGGTGTGTGCGATGAACCACTCGTCGATATCGCGAAGCGCGTGCACCACGGCGTTGGCGAGCTTGGGATCGGCATCGAACCGGATCAATAGTGGACGCAGGGACGGGGTCATCAGGTCAGCCTTGGTGGTGGCGAGTGTGCATCAGCTCGATCACGTCGTGGGGAGAGATGCGGCCGGCTTCGTATTTGGCGTAGATATCGGCATCGGACAGGGCCGAGAGCTCTTCGAGCGTCATTTTAGGCGCAGTGGCTTGGCGCTTGCGGCGTTCTGCAGCCTCGGCTTCGGCGATCGCGTTGGGATCGCTGCCGTCCTTCTTCTTCGCAGCGTCTTTGGCGCTGTCCTTCGCCAGGCCGTTGAGCGAGTCGGTCACCTGGGTTTCAGGCACGATGACGCCATCGGTTCCCGGGAGCGCCCACCGCTGGTCGACGTCGCCCTTGCTGGTGGCCGTGTCGTCGTCGCGGAGGTCGGACACGGCGGCCTTGACCAGGTCCGAGACGAGGTCGGTGGCGCCCTGCATCACGATGGCCTTGGCCTTGGCCACGCTGTCGTCATCGCGGTTGGTGCCCTGGTCGACACCGAGCTTGGTCGCGGTGGTGATGCCCTTGTTGAGTAGGGCCTTGGCCACATCGTCTGCCTGCGAGATTTTCATGGCGAGGGCTGCGGCGTCGCTCACGTCGCCGCCGATGGTTTGGGTCGGGTCAAAGAACTCGTTGATGGCTTCACCGATGCCCCAGGACAGGCCGAATCCAGCGGCATCCCCGATAGCGCTGTCCCGCTTCTCTCGTGTGGTGGTCTCGGTGCCCAAGAGGACGCTCGACCCGATGCTTACCAACTTGCTCCCGACCGCGAGCGCGAGTGCCGGGGCACCGAGGATTTTGGCGACCGGACTCACGATCACTCCGACCGCGGACTTCACCGCTGCCCGCTTGGTGGCCTCATCGGCCTTGCGCTGGGTGGCGGCCATCTTCACCGCGGCTTCGTAGGCGGCTTTGGCCTCGGTGAGCTTGCGCCACGCCATGGGGTTGCCGGTCCGCAGCGCATCGCCTTCATCCTTGAGAATGCGGCTCAGGTTGTTCTTGGCGTCGCCGAGTGTGCGGCTGTGCTCGCTCGGCTTGCCGTCGACTCCTTTCGCATGCTTGGCGGCCGATTCGTCTTTATCGGCCTCAAACTTCCAGGAGTCGTCGAGCCAGGACTGTTCGACTGCCATTCTCTTAGCCGCTTTCACCTTGGCATTCTTGGTCTTCTCGGCACTCTCTTCGTCGGTGTCGCCGTGGGTGCTCGCCGAGGGGTCGAACAGCTCGGATGTGTCGCCGTGTTTGGCTGCGAGGGCCAATTCGTGTCCTTGTCGGCCCTGCACGACGTGGGCGATGACGGCGGCGAACCAGACTTGGGGGTCTTCGTGCGCGTCGAGTTTGGCGATGCCCTCGAAGTGTTTGCCGTACTGCGCCTTGAACTGCTCGGCCACGGTTCGAAGCTCGGCGGGCGACTTATTCGCCAGGACCGTCTTGATGTTCTCGCGCTGGATGCTGCGACCCATAAAGCCAAGCAGGCTGTACATCACCTGCTCGTGGGGCTCGCGGTATCCCTTGTCCGCAAGGTCTTGGACGAACTTGGCGTCGTTTCGGACCTTGAACTCCGTGCCCTTGCCCTTGCCAATCGCCACCTGGTCGTGCCCGCCGTCGGTGTGCCGTACGACAAAGCCGGCGAGTCGAGCCTGAATCAGAGAAGACAGCTTTGGCGTGCCTACGTCATCGGGGCCCACTGGCGGGTTCGAGCCGGTGCGCAGCTTGCTCTCGGCCAAGCGCAGGAAGGCCTGCTGGTCTGCGCTGCGGAGCGCGAGTTGTGCGTCGATCCCAGCGATCTCGGCTTCGAGTTTCGTGCGCTTCTTGGGATCGCTCGTGGTCTCTAGCTTGGCCTTTTTGGCTCTGAGTGAGTCATCGAGATCTTGCAGCGTCGGATCCGCCAGATGGGTGAGCACCTCTTGGACTCGCCCGGCTTCCAGCGCAGACAAAAGTAGGTTTGCTCTCGCAGACTGCTCGACTGCCTGCTTCTTTTTGAGGTATGCGATGGCCGCTCGCACGGCTTCTGGGTCTCCAAGATGTTCCTGGACGATGGAGCCGAGGACAGTGGCCGATCCTGTGTCGCCCTCCAGCGCGAGCTCTAGGGTCTGAATGCGCTCGGCGGTGCTCATCTTGGCGCCGCTCGGTGTCTGTGTGAGCACCCCAACTTGCGCCTCAAGTTCGGCGTTCTTTCTATGCATCTCTGCGAGTTCGACCAGGTCTAGCGATGCGCCGCGCGCGTGGTGATCAGACTCGCTGACCTTGGTCTTCTTGCCGGAGTGGATGGCCTCGCCCATCTCTTCCGCGAGCTTCTTGGCCGCAGCATCGTGGTTCGATGGGTCGATGTTGTGTTTCTCGGCATAGGCTTCCAAGAACGCGGTATACCGCTCGGGGTCGCCGCTAAGGCCCTTGAGCAGGGTTTGGAGCTCTTGGCGAAGGTTGCGGCTGCCTTTGAGGTGGTTCGCCTTGTGCATGTGGGTGGTGCAGTGGTCCATGTGAGCCACAGCCACCTTGGCCATTGTGCGCTTTTGCCAGGTAGACTCATCTTCGGTCGTGCCATTTACGGTCTTGGGGCCGGTGGTGAGCGCGTCGAACATGGCAGTCTTGGCCGGGCTCTTCTTGAAGCTCTTGCGCAGGTTGGGGATGCGGCTGGCGAACGCGGGGTCGGCGAGCATCTTCTGTCGCTCGGAGGGCGATAATGCGAGCAGCGCGGCCAGGGCTTGGTCTTGGTGTTTCGAGGAGTTCCAGAACCGGCGCTTGGCGAACTCTTTGATGAGACCAGGGCGGTTGAGGAAGAGCTTGGCCGCCACCTCTCTCGCTTTGGCCAGCGACTGGCCGAAAAAGCCCTTGCTGACGTCCGCGACGAGTGCGGTGCTCTGCTTTTCGAACTCGTTGTCATCCAAGACGTTGAGCACCTTGGCCTTGGCTCCTGTGACGCGGTCTCCACTGAGGTGGGCCTCGAACTCCGCCAGGTCATCGCCCTGAAGGCGGTTCTCCTTTTTGAGCTTTTCAAGTAATGTTTTAGGCGTGAGGCCATGTTTCGCGAGCTCCCGCTCAAGCGCTCGGAGATCTGCGGGATTGTTCACGGCCCGCGCGACCGCCATGAGCTCCTCACCGAACGCCTGGGAGTCCATGCTGGTCTTGATCTTGGCCATCAAGGTCGTGACTTTTTCGGGCATGTCGGTGGTCGTGACCTTGTTTGCCGCGACTTTGGCCTGCAGCGACTCCAGCTCGTCCGGCGTGAGGGTGCCGTGGTCTTTGTAGAGTTTGACCAGGTTGTCGGCGTGGTCGTCCCCGTCGAAGAAGCCGGCGGCGAGCATCTCTGCGTCGTCCATGCGGTGTGCGGCGCTGTCCTTCTTGGGCTGGCGTCGCGTCTCCAAGAATACGACGATGCGGGGGTCAATCTGACCGTCTTTCGCCGCCTTCTTCAGCACCATCAACCGGTGCGCATAGTCGGGGTGATCGGGGTTGAGGCCAAGATGCTCCAGGACCCGCTCCCGCTCGGCCACGTCGTCCTTTTTAGCCTTACTCTTGTCGACTCTGTAGTCGCCTAGGTTGACGGTCTTGTCCACCAGCACCGACAGCTCGCCGAGGCGGCCCACCGTTTCGCCGGTCAGGCCCTGCTGGTTGCGCGCAGTGGACTCGAAGCCACCGAGCCCCGTGTCCTCGACGCCTTCATGGGCCGAGTGGAAGGTTCGGTGCCGGATTTCGGCAAACTCATGGGTGATCGCTCGGATCGCGTCGGTGGGACGCAGGCCAGGGGCGAGGATGACCTCATACGTGCCGTCGGGGTGCTCGATAAACCGGGCCGGATTTTGTTGGGTCACGCCATCGTGTGTGGACTGGCCGGTCTCACCGACGGCTCCGATGCGGACGCGAACCTTGACGGTAGGGTCGCCGTCCTTGCCATCGCTCGCGGCGATGTGGGTCGACATCTCGCCGGTCTTGCCGTCGATCTGGGTATTCTTGAGCTTGACCAGCCCCTTGACGGCGCGGCTCTTCATCGCGTTGGCCACGTGGCTCTGGTTGAGCGCCTCTTCTTCGTGACTGCCGTGGAAGGTGCTCTCCTTGTCGAGGACCGAGGCGTGGCCGATGCGGTCGGCTCCTAGGTCCGGTTGGTTCTGCAGCGCGAGCAGCCGGGTCTTGGCCTCAGCATCGCCTCTCTTGGCGGCTTCCTGTAAGAAGCGCTGCTCGGTTGCATCGGCGCGGACCCTGGCTTTTTCGCGATCTTTGACCGTGTCGTCCTTGTGGCCCTGGGCCACGAGCTGCGCGGCGACAACGGCATCGAACTCGCCCGGGCTCAGGTTCCGATCGATGAACAGGTGCAGCCTGCTGCCGTCCATGATCGTGGCGGCGTTTCGGTTGTGGTCGAAATCTGCCGCGTGTAATGTGACTTTTCGACCGTCTGGAAGCTCGATAGTCGACAGTGGAATCGAGGCATGTACCTCAGATGGCTTGTTCCACGGTTTGTGCGGGCTCGGGGCGCGGCCGTCGATGGAGATGTTGAGGTCGCTGACCGAGTCTGCCGCGAGGGTGCGCTGGACGCGATCCAGGCGGTCGCTCAGGGCGCGGTCCTTGTCGTCGAACAGGTGCAGGCCGAGCTCTCGAGGATCTCGACCGGTGGCCTCGTGGATGAGTTTGCTGAGCCGCGCGGCCTTCTCCGATCCCGGCGGCGCGGTGAACTGATCGGTCCTGCCCGACCAAATCGCCGAGGCGGACGCGTCGAAGGCGTTGCCGAGCACCGCGCTCCGGGCGGCGGCGATGAGCCTGGCCTCGGCGTCTGCGCGTTCGGCGGGTGGGGCGGAGGTCACGGATCGGGCGGCTAGGGCGACCGCGTTGAGGTCGGCTTGGCGGCCGTCGATTCGTTCGAGCTCTCGATCGTGATTGTCTTGGCGGGTTTTCAGCTCGGAGCGCTCCTCGGCGAAGGCTCGCTCGTTGCGATTGCGGACGTCGTCCCAGCCGACTTGGTCGAGTCGATGGAGATCGCGTTCCGCAGTGTCGATTCGGCCTCTCGCCGCACGGCGCTTGGACTTTTCGGCGTAGAAGCTCTCGTAGTGGTCCCTAAGAGCGTCCTTCAACTCCGAGGGCAAGCTGCTGGACTCACGATACTTATCAGCTTTTGAGCCGGTTAATACTCCGCTCATGAAGGCCGACGCCCGTCTCCTCGCCGTGATGATCTGCTCGCGGTGTTCCGGCGAGAGCTTCGGGTTTTCGAGCGCTTTGCTCAGCTGTTGGTGCAGTCGCCTCTCGATCTGACCCATCGAGGTCTCCGCGCTCCGCTCTGCCTTGGCGGCGTCCGCTGCGCGCGAAAGGTGAGGTCCTCGTCGCTCAAGGTAGCGGTCAGCGATCAGCGGCTGACCTTCGGCGTCTACCTCTTGCCTGGTGTAGCGATGGACCGCCGGTGGCAGGTCCCGCTTGCTCAGTCCCATCGGTAGGGTGGTGTCTGCGAAATCATAGTTTACAGGGGCGCCGTATCTGGAATCGATGGACTCCTGCGCCTGTGCTATCGCATAGGCTTCCGCCCGGAGCTGCTCTCGGTCCGAGCGAAGCTGTGCCGACTCGACCTCGCCGGAATCGCTGACCCGAAACGCCTTGGGTTCTGGGTCGAGCGGCGCGAACGCAGGCGGGTCTTGTATGGCGTTCCTCGCCTGCTCCATCCGGTTGATCTCATCTCGGTAGCTCTGCACAAAGCTGCGTTCTGCGTCGGATAGGCTGGGGTCCGCCAACACGGCTTCCGCCCGCTGACGAGATCGAGCCAGCGCGTCCGAGGCCGCGCCCTTAGCTCCGGAGCCAGCGAGCTCTGCACCGCCGGCGCCGCCGATGCTCGCGGAACCCGAGACGGCAGGGTTCGCACCCTCGAAGAGCTCGCCCAACCCGGCGGAGATCACGCCCTTGGTCAGGCCCGAGGCCATGCCCTCGCCGATGGACTTCTTGTATCCGCCGCCATCATCGCCGAATCCACCGGCATCTTCACCCCGAAGCTGCTTGAGAAGGTGGTCTGCGCGATCCTGGCTCGCCTGCTTCGCGCCGTCCTTGGCCGTGGAGTTGAGGATCTTGCCCAGACGGTCTGCGAGCTCGCCTTTGTCGGCTTGGGTGCCGCCCAACAAGTCGTGGAGGCCCGATCCTGCAGCACCGCCGATCATCCCACCCACGATCTCATTGGCCAGCCCTGTGATGAAGGCGGCGTGTACGACATCCAACTTGGATTGCTTGGCGTTGGGGTTGAGCTGCTGCACAGCCAGCTCGGAGATGCCGGCGCCGCTACCTTTGATCGCGCCTGAGATGATGAGCTTGCCGAGGCCGCCGGCCCACTTCAGCATCGCGGGATCGAGGCCTGCCATCGGCGTCGCGATCGTGGCTGCCAGTACCGAAGCCCCCAACTTTATCGCGGATTTTGCGTCGTCGCTCTCGTGTGAGGCGTTGGCGTTTTCGAAGCGGCGAGCTGCGTCGAACATCTGGGTCAACGACGTGAATTCTCGGAGTGCAACCGGGTCGCCGTCGGCCAGGCGTTGCGCATGGGGGTGGGACGGGTCCAGATAGTTCCGCAGGGGTGCCAATCCGCGCATCAACACCGCGCGAGAGTCGACGGCACCGCTGGCCTGCACTGCGGACTCGCCACGGGCGTCGAAGTAGGTGCCCAACACCGCGCCCACGCCCGTTCTCGGGCGGGCATTTGCGATGTCTTTGGCGTTGACAAGCGCGTCGTTCGATCCGGTGACGAGCCCCTCGTGTCGCAAGGATGCGTTGAGGATCTTGGTGCGATGGGCAGCCAGGGCCCGGCGGTGCTCGGCTTGGGCTGCGGTGTCGACCTCAGGATCGCCGGTCGTGCGAGGTGGGGAGGGCTCTGCCCCAGCGAGCGCCGTATCCACAGCGAGTCGGGCATCTGCACCGTCTGCGCGTTCGAGGATGGCGGCCCTCAGGTCGTCGCCCTTGGCCAGTCCAGCCTGCGTGGCGACTCGGTCGAGGAACGCAGGAACTTCGTCGGCCGGCATACTCGCCGTGATGGCCAAAAGCCCGGGAGATTCAAGCGTTTCGCCTTGGCTAAAGCCCTTGACGGCGCGGGTCTTAAAGTCGAGCGCCGCGGCCTTCTCTGGCCCCATCGACTTCGCCAACGCCAGGGTCAGCGCCGCTCTTTGCACAGGGTCACGGGTGCGCTGGAGCAGGATGACCGGCAGATCTGCGGATCCCTTGGGAAGGATCAACCCATAGCTATCGTACAGATCTCTGAGGTACCGCTTTGCCTCTGCCTTTGATGCGCACTGGCCAAGTCCGCGCAGCACGGTGGGCGGTAGCGTGCCGTCTGGCGTCGTCTGGAGGTCGCGACCGGCGATCGTGGCCTGGTTGGTCGTTGTGCCTTGAACGCGCTCGGCCGCGTGTTTGGCCATCGCCCCTGGCTTGTCGTCCGGGCGGAACGTCCGCTTTGTGGTGGCTAGGTCCAGCAAGTGTGCGGCGTCGTAGCCCGTGGTTTGCGTTGCCGCGCGTGCATCTGTGATCGCCTCGGCGAGGGGCTGGCCGTGTGCCTGTTCATACGCGTCGATGCGCTCGTGGATGTTGCGCTCTGCGGCGGCGGGGTCTTTGGCGCCTTTGGAGGCCTCAAACGCCTCGACCACATCCAAGGCGGCCATGTGCCGTTCGGCGTTGGCGAGGCTCTGGAGCGCGGTCTCCGAGCCGTCAGAGGTCAGGCGGGCCCTCACGGCATCGATGCGGGCGAGCATGGCTGCAGCGGACCCTGGAGCTAGGTCGGGTGCGAACCGCACGGCGTCGGCCATGGCATCGAGGTGGTCCACTCGAATGGTCTTGAGCAGCGGCTCTGGCAAGCTGTGAGGGGAGGCGGAGTCCGTGAACTGGACCAACAGATTGAGCTGACTCTGGAGGCGTTCCTTGGCCGCCGCGTAGTTTTTGGAGCCTGGCTTCAGATCCCGCAGGTGTTCGGCGGAGATGACGCCGTCGGCTACGAAGGTTCGCACTGCGGTCTCTGAGCGATCCTCGCGATGGGCAGCCAAGCGACGGGCGAACGCCTCTTGCTGGTCCACGGGATTGGCCGATGTCGCAGGGTCGGTGTGCAAAAGAGCCCGGCTGGTGTCGCTCAATGTGGACGCCAGGTCCGGGTCGCCTTGGATCGCGCGCTGGAACGCGGCGAATTCGGAGGGTGGCAGGGTGGCGAGCCGTTTGAGGAACGGATCGGACAACGTGATGGGGGCATCGCCATTGCGAAGTTTATCCCAGCCTTCTACTCCACGTTTCAGAAGAGATGCGGCGGCATCGCCGGGGTCGGCCATCACTTCGCGCACTCGACGCATACCGATCGACTGGTCGGTCTCCGATGAGTGTCCGTGCTTCGCCCGCACCATATCGTGCAAGCCATGGGCGCTATCGGATCGGCCGTCGAGTAGGTCCAACGCGGTCTGCCGAAGTTCCGGGTCGTAGAACTGCTTTACGCGATCCCGAAGGATCTTCATGCCCGGCTCGGGATCTGTGCCGTCGCCTTGACCCAACACCCGACCCACATGTAGACCCACGGCCAGTCGGGCGGCTTCGGGGCTGCTCGCGCTGTTCATCAGTGCCTCGATGGCACTCACCGTGGCCGCTTCATCGGCGCCGTGCTGCGAGCGGAATGAGGCGTTGAGTACATCGATGGCCAGTGCATCTCGCTCGATATCGGCAATGCCGGCGGTCGCAGGAGTGCGATGTGCGGGGTCCGACTCCCCGGGTTGGGTCAGGGCGGCCTTCTTGAGGTCGCTGAACTGCGCTGCGCTCATCTCGCCCGAGTCGCGGTGGCCGTGGGCTTGCACCAGCTCGCCCTCGATCTGCTGCAAGCGAGCCAAACGGTCGGCCAATGAGGAACTGGGGCCCAGGCCCATGGCGTCGAGGTGTGCATCGGAGATCGCGCCATCGGAGTGGAGCATTGCCACGGCCTGAGCCACGCGTCCCGCGTCGTCGGGACCGAGGCGCGCGCCGGCGCGCACGGGTCCGGGCGTCAGGTTGCCATCGGGCGCCGGACCATCCGTCTGTTGGCTATGAACGCGGATCGCGGCGATGTGGTGAGCCATCGCTTCGGCGACCTGGGCCGATGTGGCGGTGTCACTCACCTCGATTGTGTAGGTGCCGTCGTCTTGCAGGGCCCTCCGGGCAGTCTGACCCTCGGGGAGGGCAGCGACCTTGACTTCGGCGCGGATCGTTCCGGAGCCGCCCTCGATATCCATCGTTGTGACGGGGCCATCTTCACCGTGGGAGACCAGCGTAGTCACGCCCTCGCCCAGGTCTCTCGCTGTCTTAATGCCCTTGAGAAGCGCGTTGTCATCGGTGGCGACCGCTTTGCTCTCGGCGGTGACCACGCCCGAGTCGACAGTGGCCACGTGAACGTCGTGCTTGTCGATATTCGTCTTGTCAAAGCCCGGTTGTTCAGAGATCCAGGCCCGGAACCGAAGTCGCTCGTCCGGGGTGAGGTGCTCGCTGTTCGTCAGCTGCCAGTGGCTGCCATCGAAGGTGGCGAAGGGACGCTTATTACCCTGCTCATCCAACATGGACGCCGTGTCGCCGGGCTGCAAGCGGGCGTTGCCCGGCTCGATCTTCTGTTCCAGGTTGATGGTTGAGAAGTCTTGCAGATGGGGGAGGCCACCCAACGCGGTCCGCGTGCCCCCGAGCCCGCTGTACTCATTGGTGAAGTCACGTCCTTCCAAGGCATCTTTTCCAAAGGCGCCATTGTCGATGGCCTGGGTGCGATCCAGCAGCGCGAGCGCCTCGGTGTCGCCCATCATCGCGCGTTCGGCCAGGTAGGCTCGGATGTCTGGGTGAACCGAGACTTTCGCGGCCTCCGCGGCTTCGAGGGTCGCGGCGTTGTCGAGGACGCCAACCCGCTCTTTCGCACCCGTCGCCGAGCCGTCTTCGTCATAGTCCAAAAATGGCTTCTTGCCTGACTTGTGGTCTGTGTACAGGAGCCCCATCGACGCGATGCTCTGGAGGGACGTCAGGCCTTCGGTGTTGTCCGACACCCCGATCGCGCCAGCCACGCTGTCGCCGTACGACATCTTGAGTAGGGTTCCGAAGTTGCCATCTGGGTCGTAGATCTTGCGGTAGGCCAGGCCGGGCTCGGCTTGGTGTGCAGCTTCCAGCCCCTGCTCTCGGGCCACCTTGATGAAGTTGATCTCGCGCTTTTGAAGGTGGAACAGGGCCTTCTTGACGATCTCCAGCTGCTCGGGCTTGAGCGTCGTGACGTCGTGGTCCAGCAGCTTGGAGTACTCGATGAGGTCGCGCGCCGCGGCGATCTTGCCTTCGAGGGTGGGCTCTTTGGCGATGGCGTGCATGACGGCGCCATGGCCAGGCTTTGAGCCGACCTGGTCCATGACCCAGTCCAGATGAGACTGGGCCGTCTCGGGGTCGCTGGTGCGGAGCTGGGCGGCTTCCGCCAAGGTGGCGAGCTGCATGTCCGCTTTCAGTTCCGCTTCGAGTCGATGAGGCGTGACCAGCTTGATGCTGAACGCCTCGGAGGGGTCTACGTCCTCGACCTTGGCCGTGTCTGTGGAGTTGTGGATCTTCGCCGTCGCATCCATGGCCGTTTCGACATCGGAGGTGGCCGTGGTGGTGCGTTCGTCAGAGACGTCGAGTCCCAAGGCACGGTCGCGGGCCTGAACCAGAGCGTCGAGCGCCTTCTGGGTCACGAGGCCGTGCATGGGGGACTTGGGGTCTTCCACGGCCTTGCGCACGGCGTCCAGACGGGCCGTCGCATCGGGTGTGTCTTCCAGCAGTCCCAGGTGATGAAGCGTGTGGATCTGATCTGCTTCAGAGGATGCATTTCCGCGGGCACCGAACACGTAGTCGAGCTCGGGAAGGCGACCCACATCGTGGGGGGTGAGCCCGGTGGGCAGGTTTGCGGTGTCTGTGTCCATGGCGCCAGCGCGCAGGGCGCCGGAAGCAGCCAGAGCCTTAAACACGGTGGGGTCATCCACGTCGACGCCTTGGTCGCGCAGGTGCTCCAAGTGTCGGATCTCAGCGAGCTCGTGGCTCAGCGCCCGCTCCACATGGTCGGGGTGCGCCCCCTTGGACACCAAAATGAGGGTCTCGCCGTCGGGGCCGCGCTCGTAGCACGCCACCGCGCCACCGGGCAGCTCGCTGGCGTCGGCCTCTCGCACCCGCACCGGCAGTGTTTTACCGCCGGCCACGGGCAGATCGACGGCGATGCCATCACTGCTGTCGTCGGGCTTGAGGCGGAGGTCGAACCGGTCATGAAGGCCGGCGAGGCCGCTCGCAACGTCCGCCCGACCCAGATTATCCAGCCCCGCGTCGGCACCCGCTGTGCCGTGGAAGTCGGTGCCCTCGATCTGCGCGGCGGTTCCGATGTTTCGGTGCGTCTCGTCGCCGGTGTCCGCGGCTACGAGGGTCGAGGCGTCCTTCTCCGTCTGTTCCCGTCGAGTGAGTTCGTCGTTGAGCGCGTGGAAGCGCGCCTCTTGTTCGTCGAGGGCGGAGCGCTCCTCTTGCAGGGCCTTGCGGTGAAGCTCGGACAGCACGGGGTCATCGCCGGCGGCCTGTAGCTGTTGCTCTTCGAATCGGACTTTCTGCTTGGCTTCGTGTAGCGCTAATGCGGCGTCGCTCCTGCCCTTTCGCAGGTCAGATTCGTCGGCGCTGTCGAGGAAATTGGACTCCTTAGGAGCGCTGCCATCGAGCACGGCAACGTCGGACTCAATCAGGTCGACCTTGACCCCGTCGAACGCCTTGGGCTCGGTGACTCGGATGCCGAGCTTGTCGAGCGTGCGCTGCTCGGCCTCGCTCAGCTGGGTTCGGTCCACTCGGAGCACCGGGCCGTGGGGTCCCTGTTCGAGCTCCGCGGTAAGGCCCTGGCTGCGGAGTCGATCTCGATGTGCGGTGGCTTCCTTGGCTTGGTGGGCGTTCAGCGCCTTCACGGCCTGGGGTTGGTCGTGCAGCACGGCCTTGGCCGCAGCGAGGTTGCCTCCGAAGGCCGTGACCAGGTCGTCGAGCAGCGCTTGACGCTGGCTGTGGTCGCCGGACGCATCGGCGAAGGCCGACTCGACGTGTGCTCGGTGTTCTGGGTCTTCGAACACCCGGCTCGCGGCGTCGGGGTCTTGTTGGGCGAGGGCGTTGATGTCGGCGGTGGGGAGCTGCTCGATCAGCCCATTCATGGCATCAGAAGAGGCTTCAGCGAACGGGGCTTTTGCGTTGTCGCGGGTCTTAGCGAGCGTCTCAGCAGCCTCGCTAGGAGCGCCCAGCACCTTGGCGAGCACCGTGCGGGTCGCCTCGTCCATGTCCGTGACCTGGGCCAGAAGCTCAGCCCGCTGTTCATCGGTTGCGCCCTTGGGCAGCAAGATGTCGACAAGGCCTTCGGGGTCGGACTGGCTCCACGCGTGGGCCCGATCCTCGGTGTGCATCTGTTCGAGCTGCTCGGCGGTGAGCTCTACGGTCTTGTTGGGGTCGAACGGTTCATCGGTCCCCTTGGCATCCGGAACGGGGTTCGACTCCACCTCGGAGTCTGTACCTGCACGCTCCTTCTTGGCTTCGAAGGCCTCGAGGGAGCCAGGCTCCATGACCCGAACGCCGAGCTTCTTGAGTGCCTGGGCGTCGGCAGGCGACAGGGTCTGGCCCTCTCCAAGAAGCAGAACGGGGCGCCCGTCCACCTCATCGATTCCCACGCGCTTCGAGCCGCTCTCCAGGTCTTGGGCGATCGCCTGCAGCTTCTGGTCTCGCGCCGCTTTGAGAGCGTTGATCGCGTCATTTTCGGCGGTGCCAGAGAGCTGACCCGACATGCGTCGCGCCGGGAGCAGGTCCCCGTTGGCACCATCGAGTAGCAGACGGGCGATGGCGGCTTGGGAATCGGGGTCGGTGGCTTTTCCGAGTGCGCCGACCACGGCCTCCTGCACCAGGCGGTCTTTCATGGCGGCTTGTATATCGTCAGCCCCGGCCAGCTTCTGCAGGGTGGCTGGGGGCAGGGCGCCCAGGTCCTGGGCCAAGTGTGCCGACAGGTCGTCGGTGGCACCGAGGCTTGTCACAGCCTCATCACGCAGGTCCTTGAACGACTTCAGGGCGGCCATGGCCTCTTGGCCCAGCTCAGATCCGGCTCGGTCCAGATCCCCACCGTGCAGGTGGGCTAAGGCGTGGGCCAGGGCCAGTCTTTCATCGTCTGTGCGCGTGGCGAAGGCCCGCTCAATGCCCTCTCTGGCCTCGTCGGAGGTCAGACCGCCGCTGCCGTCAATCAGCGACTGACGCAAGGCGCGCAAGGCCGCTTGGCCCTCTTGGTCCAGCGCGTCGTTCAGGGTGTTGTACGACGTCTCCCGGTGCTCCTTACGGGCGCGATCCGCCTCCTCCCGATCGCGATTTTGTTGACGTTTATCCTGATTATCGGCGGCATTCAGGATATCTTCCAACGAGTCCCTTCGATCTTGCAGACCGGACATTCGGTGGTCGTGGGCTTCGACGTCTCTCATGGCGGCGTCGAATGCGGGGTCGCTCGCACGCTTAGCGTCGACAGCGTGCTGCGCGGCTTTCAGGTTGCGGTGAGCATCGCTGGCTTCGACGGCATCGTGGGCGAGCTTGGCGGCCATGGCGAGGGCGGCGACCTTGTTGTCGTTCGAGCTGTTCCGATCGAAGTCCAGCAGCGCCTTGGGGTCGAACTGCGGG
>JBGCER010000596.1:0-3150 GCA_045106515.1 Myxococcota bacterium | reverse complement strand
GTCGTACGTCACCGACGACGGAACCGTCGACATCGACCTAACGACGGGGCTTGACGCGTTCGAGGGACCCGTGATGTTGGTGGCCGGAAGCTGCAATACGCTGATCGGCCCGGAGCATCAGGCGCGCTACCACGCCCCCCTGTTCCGCAATGCCCGGCTTGAGGTCATCGAGGACGCTGGGCACTCACTTATCGGCGAGCAACCCCAGGTAGTGGTGCCCCTGTTTCGCACCTTCCTGAACGAGACGCGGCCCAGGAATTCGGAAGCGGAGGGACCCCCACCGGTCACACCCTGACCGGATTCGATTCGACGGGCTCTGCGCACACAGCTCCGTGGACGACTTCGTGTCACGGACTTTCAAAACCACATGCTCGCGCCGATAGCCTGAGATACCGCAGTTTGGTTCGTGAGGTGAGTCCTGCGGCTGCGTCGCCGGCATGAGCTAGAATGCGGCACCCTCACGCCCGGAGCCCACCATGCGTCGACTGCTCTGCGTCCTGCTCGTTGCGGGCTGCGGTGAAACCGGCCTCCGAGAGGTGCTGTACGGCACACTGGAGGTCACGCCGTCGTCGGTCGTGCTCGACGGCGGGTGCGGGTACGAAGAGCGCACGGTGACCCTGGCGTCGGTGGGCGAAAACGACCTCGAAATCGCCTCTATTGCTCTGGAGGGCCAGGGGTGGTCATTGCTTCAGGTTCCCAGCGTGCCGCTCTCAATCCCACCGGGCTCCCAGGTCGACCTGCTGCTCTTGGGCAATGAGGGCGACGCTTCCCTGACGATTGAGACCAATGAACCCGGGGTGCCGGCCGTCGTTGTGCCGCTGACCGCGACCCAGAGCGCGGCTCCTTCCATCGCGTGGGTATCGCCCGCCAATGACGAGATTGTGCCACCCGGCGCTGAGCTGGTGGTTCAGGTCCAAGATGCTGACGACCCGGTCGAGGAGCTGGTCGTGCGTTGGTCTAGCGATGTGGACGGCACGGTCGGGGTGGGCTTTGGCGATGAGGCGGGCCAGTCTGCCTCCGTCTGGGGCGAGGGGACTGCGGGGGACCACGTGCTCACCGCAACCGTCACCGACTCCTGCGGAACGACAGACTTCGCCGAAGTCTCGGTCTGCCGACAGGATGGCTACGCGTCAGGCACCCTGGACCTGTCCACCTGGGCCATGAATGGCACGGCTGTGTATGACGAGGTCAACGACTGGGTGCAGCTCACCGACCTGAGCAGCCCCTTCCAGCTCGGCAGCGCCTTTCAGACCACCGGCACGACGGGAGACAACGTCCAGTTGGCCTTTTCATTCTACGTCAGCGGCGGCACGGGGGCGGATGGGTTCGCCGTTACCGCACTAGATACCACCCGAGCTAGCACCTACGTGGCCCAGTCCGGCGGGTGCCTCGGGTATGGCGGCGGCGGCATCTGTGGCGCGTTCGAGCCACTCTACGGCTGGAATGTCGAGGTGGACACCTACTACAGCGGGGGTCTAGACCCGACGACCGCCGACCACCTGAGCTTCCACTTCGATGGCGATGTGGCCGGGTATGAGGCCTTCGCCGCACTGCCTGAGATGGAGGACGGGGCTTGGCACGACATGACCATCCAAGTCGTGGCTCCTAGGGTCACAATCACCGTCGATGGCGTGACCTATATCGACGAAGACATCGAGGGATTCTACACCTTTCCCGCCGAGGTTGGATTTACCGCCGCGACTGGGGGGGAGACGAATTTCCATCTCATCCGCAACCTCGCAGTCATCGAGAATGTGTGTGAATAGCTGGGGAGGGGGTCCCCCTGACGTTGCACCCCAGCCCCGTAGGCCGGAGCCTCATCATCGGCATCGGCGGTGAACACCGGGATCGCCTTGAGCGAAGTGGCGTAGGCAACCACCTCAGGCTGGATGAGCGCGAACTCACAAAGATCCGCGGCGGGGTCGAGTAACGCCGCGAAGCAGCCTGGAGCCAGGCCAAGGAAAATGGTTCACGAACCTAGCGATACGGACCGACGCATGTGTTCTCCCTCGACGTTGGCTCATGAGGCGTCAGCGGCCACCGTCCCATTCAAACGAACGGCATTGGTTCCGAGACGGGCCGACCATGATGTCGCGATTCGGCGGTCCATGGGCCCAAGCCGCCGAGCTCGCACTTGGCAACCATCCAGTACCAGACGTTCCCGTCGCCCGGTTTGCGGCCTACGGCACGGCCCTTGCAGAGCCTCTGGGCGTACCCGGAGAACCCATGCGACACATTGCCCCCATTCTCGGCCTCGCCCTATTCACCGCCTGCACCCCCGAGGTTCCACGAGAGGTCACCGATGCCGACCAAGACGGGGCCCGGATCGCGTTGGAGAACGACGCCTTCACCTTGGACATGCACCGCGCCCTGGTGAGCGACCAGACCATTAACCTGTTCCATTCTCCATTCTCCATGAACGCCGCTCTGTCGATGACCTATGCCGGCGCCAAGGGAGACACCGCCACCGAGATGCAGTCGGTGCTGCATATGCAAGCAGACGCACCCCACCACGAGCCGCTGGGCGCGCTGCTGCGCGACCTGGATGTGTCCAAGGGTCGCGACTACTCGATCAACGTGGCCAACCGGATCTGGGGCCAGAGCGACTACGACTGGAGCGAAGACTTCCTGAACGTCAACCGCGACGAGTACGGCGCTTCCGTCGAACTCACCGACATTCAAGGAGACCCCGAAGGCGTCCGCAAGGAGATCAACAGCTGGGTCGAAGACGAGACCAAGAACAAGATCGTCGACCTGCTGCCTCCAAATAGCGTGAGCGGAGCCACCGCCATGGTCCTGGTCAACGCCATCCACTTCGAGGCGGACTGGGCCGAGGGCTTCGACAAGGACCGCACCGCCAAGAGCGACTTCACCCGCTTGGACGGCTCCAGCGTCTCCGTCGACATGATGAACCTGACCACCGAGGTCGCGTTCGCCACGGGTGATGGCTTCCGCGCCGCCGGTCTGGCCTACGGAGATAGCGGCGAGATGCGGCTGTGGGTCCTACTCCCTGATGCCGTCGATGGCCTGCCCCAGGTCGAGGCCGACCTAGACGCCGCAACCCTCGACACCCTGCTCGATGACGCGCAGATCACCAGCATGATCGTGTCGCTGCCCAAGCTGGAAATGAAGAGCGAGACCCCTCTGAAG
>JBGCER010000595.1:0-18411 GCA_045106515.1 Myxococcota bacterium | reverse complement strand
AACACCTTCGCGACCGTCCTCTACAACGTGTATGGGCCGCGGATCACTGCTGCCGGCGCGTTCGGCCAGCCTGATACCTACCAGCTCCCCGTGCATGTGGTGGACGCCGTCGCGGGGATCACCCTCGACAATGGGATCACGCTGGGCGCCAAGTTCGGAAATGTGCTGGACTGGCGCGCCGCGTACCGCATGGGCGACAAAGACACGGAGCGGGTCCAGAACGGCTGGGACCTGTCGCTCAAGGTCGGCTGGGGGCTCTAGCCCCCATCCCTCACGACGCACTCCACTGCACCTTGGGATCTCGGGCTGCGCCGGTCCCTCTCCTTCGCTCGGGCCTTTGACGTGTCTCGACACGCCGGCAGGCCCTCGCTCGTGGAGACCCCGGCTCGCTCCGACCTCCCTGAGGTTCGTGCGGAGCGGTCATGAGGGATGGGGGCTAGCCCCCGCTGGGCAGCGCCGCGTCCAGCCCTGGGATGTGGCTGGCACCGGCTGGCACGGTGATGGTGCTCGCCTGCAGGGACGCCTCGAAGCTCTCCACGCGTCCGCCTAGGTGCTCGGCCAGGAAGGCCTCGGTGACGGCGGTGAATGCGATGCTGTTCTCGGGACGTGCGAACCCGTGTCCTTCGTCGGGGAAGAGCACGTAGGTGACCGGAATGCCTTGGCGATCCATCGCTTCGACGATCTGGTCCGACTCCGCCTGCTTGACCCGTGGGTCATTGGCGCCCTGGCCGATGAGCAGGGGACGCGCGATCTGCTCCACCTTGGATAGGGGCGACCGAGACCAGAGGAAGGACCGGCCTTCTTCTGTAGTGTGGTCTCCGACCCGCGTGGTGAGCTGGGACAGGACCGGCTTCCAGTATTCGGGGATCGACTCGATGAGCGTCTGAATCGAGGATGGACCCACGATATCCACGCCGCAGGCGAAGACGTCCGGGGTGAAGGTCAGGCCCACGAGGGTGGCGTAACCACCGTACGAACCCCCCATAATCGCCACGCGGTCTCTGGGGCAGATGCGCTGTTCCACCGCCCAGTCGACGGCGTCGAGCAGGTCGTTGTGCATCTTGGCGGCCCACTCATTGTCGCCGGCGTTGACGAAGGCCTTGCCGAAGCCCGTGGAGCCTCGGAAGTTGACGCTGAGCACCGCGTATCCGCGGTTGGCTAGCCACTGGTGGTAGGCGTTGTAGCCCCACTCATCGCGGGCCCACGGTCCGCCGTGCACCAGCAGCACCATGGGGATCGGCTCGGCGGGTCGTCCGGTCTTCTGCGGATCGGCGTCATAGGGCAGCGTCAGGTAGCTCACTAGGTCCAGCCCATCGCGGCTCTTGAGAACCACCGGGTGCATGGTGGCCAGCGTCAGGCCCTCCAAGGCGCTGCGGTTGGTAAACAACGGCGTTGCAGACTGGGTGGTGCGGTCCCACAACAGGTATTGAATGGGGCCATTGTCCAGGACCAAAGCGACGGTCCAGCGGGTGTCGTCATCGGTGCGGGACAGCACTTCAACCTGCCCGCCCATCGCGCCAAGCGCATCTAGATCGGGCTGAAGGCCGGCGTCGAGCACCTGCCATCGTGTGCGCTCAAACGTGCTCGCCACCGCTTGTACGGCCTTGGTGGTGGGGTGGACCATCAGGTCCGACACATCCGCTTTGGGATCTTCGGCCAGCTGCGTCTTTTCGCCGGTGTCGAGGTCGAGGCGCCAAGCAGAACCGGTATTTCGTCCTCGGCTATCCAGGTAGTACAGCCCACGGCCGGTGCCATCGAGCTGAATGGGTGCCGTGGTCAGCGCGTCGGTCTGCGGTACGTCTTCCAGGGGGACCCAGTCGCCATCCTGCGCCTTGTACCAGACCATTCCTCCGTCCGGAGTGGCGGTGATCGCGAGGGGAACCGTGAAGTCCTCGTCGACCAAGAATGCCAAGAACCCAGGGTTTTCCAAGAGAAGCTCTTGCTCGCCCGTCGCCAAGTCCACGGTCCATAGATCGTGGAGCTGGGGCACGCGATCGTTGAGCCCCACCACGATGCGGCCGGGGTGCTTGCGCGAGCGCCCCACGATTCGCGCCTGCACGCCTTCGAGCGGCGTGAGGTCTCGTTCACCACCGCCATCCACCTTTACGGCGTGGATGTGCCAGTCCTCATTGCCGCCCAAGTCCTGAACGTAGAGCAGGTGAGCGCCATCGTAGGCCCACGCAAACGAGCGGATGCCACGCACCCGGTCGCGGGTGATGGCTCGGGGGTTGCTGGGGTCGTCTGTGGGGGCGACCCACACGTTGAGCACGCCTTCATCTGGGGCGAGCCAGGCCAGGTATCGCCCATCTGGGCTGATGGTCGGGGTGGCCCGATCAGGGTTGCCAAACAGGACGTCACGAGGGATCAGCGGCAGGGTCATAGAGGCTCCGAACGAGGCGTCCGGGTAGCCTATGGGCGCGCGCCTCGCACGGACGGCAGCGACAAGGAACCGCCAGCCCGTAGATCGACGCCCAACTGGGCAAAGACCATGGTGGAGTTCTGAGTGCCGGCTGCGCCGGATACGGGAGCGGACAGCTCACCGAGGGCCGCGTGCTCAACCCCGATCATGAAGTAGCCAGGTCGCGCTTGGGCATTGGGAGGGCGTAGACCCACGGCGACCATGCCTGCAACGTCGGTGTGCTGAGACACACCGGGCTGCTGGTCCACCAAGTGGGCCCGCACGGCGCTGGTGAACAGGCCCACATCTGCGGTGCCCCACGTCTCGCCGCCCCAGGGGGTGGCCTCGGCGTCTCCACCGAGACCCCAAACTTTCGACACCGAGGCGCCACCGCGAATGGCCTGCGAGCCTCCGTGCACCCGTGCACCGACGCGGTGATTACGGACGAGTGCAGTACCTTTTGAGCCGTTTCGAGCGTACAGGTCTACCGCGAGCTGGTTGGCCCGATCCGCGTCCGTGAACGCCAGGGGACGAATGCGCACCAGCAGGTGGGCGTCCTTACCGCTGTTTCGCTCTCTCCGTTGTAGGCCTTCCCCGGTGAGAATAGAGCCTGTGACCTGTACGGTCGACCGAGGCGCGGTCCAGGTCAGCGAGGCGCCGCCGTCGGAGCGCTCCGACCAAAGTTGCGCTTCGGATAAGGTGGCTGCGAGGCCGCGAAAGCCCCAAGTCTGGTTGCCGGTGATCACCCAAGGATCATCAATCAGTCCGGCCCGGGCCACCAGCCCAAGTTGAGGTAGCGCATAGCTTGCTTCGGCGATCTGCAATCGCATGTAGAAGGACTCACCTTCGAGACCGATAAAGCTGGTGTCGGGGGCCGAACGCCGGCCATCGATGGCGACGCGCGCCCCCACGCCGTGCCGGGTGAGGACCCCAAGCTCAAGCCGGGAGCGCGCCATGCCGGCTTGCGTTGCGATGCCTGGGTCGGGCCAATGCTGGCTCAGACGGCCGGCCACATCGGCGTGCACGACAAAGCAGGCCTCTTCTGGGAGCTCCGCGTCTGGCATGATCGGAGTGTAGGGCCATGCGGCTGCGAGGGCCGCGCATGACAGGCCTATTGGGTCCATTGGCTGTAGTGCCCCATTTGGAGTGTGGGACCAAGCGTATCGAGTAGTTCTATGAATCGCTGGTGGTCATCCAAGGTGCGCTCGTGCTCTTGGGCCGTGATGTTCACAAGCTCGTCGATGAACAGGTCCACCTGACCGTTCAGGTCGCGTTGGATGACGTCTGCGCCGCTGTCGCCTGCGGGGGTGTACGACCGGGCGTGGGCCTGTGCGAGGGCGGCACCGATGCCGGTGGCCATGGAGGCGATGTCGGTCTCGTCGCCGTCGCCTCTACGCCAGACTTTTGAAGCTTTGAGGTGATCTAAGCCTTGATACCAGCTGTCCCAGGTCAATACCTTGAACGCATTGTTCGGGAGGGCCACGGCACCGGCGAGGGGGTCGAGATCCGAGCGTGACCACACTTGGGCGGTGGCCTCCGTGACCCGCTGCGCATTGTCGGTCCACATGGGGGACGTGGGCACGGGCATGGGGGGCGGGTCCAAGATCTCCCGAACGTTGAGGAGCTGGTCGTCGTCCGAGGTGTCATCGCCACGGTCAACCATGGCTACGAACCGCAGGGCGGGCCGCGACGACACGCCTTGGCCGAAGCGCCGGCCGACGTCTAGCAGCCGCACGTTCGACCCAGACTCTCGGTTGTACTGCTCGAAGATCCGGTCGAAAAGCGCCCGCTCGTCGTCGGTGGGGAACACCAGTCCCTCACCCGCCTCATTGGGCGCTTCGACCAGCTTCAGCGCGCGACCGCCTTCTTCGGGTTGGGAGTTCTTCACCCAGCGCTTGCGCGAGGCGCCTTCGTCACCCGCTTCTTCGACCAAGTCTTGGATGAACGCGCTGCTGGCCAGGGTGCTGGCCGGAACGACTGGGGACGGATCGTTGGCGTTGAGCGCGTCCACGTATCCGTTGGCGAAGGCCTCGATCGCGTCGGCGCGGCAGGCCTCTTCGCAGCCCTCCATCGCGCCAACAAAGAGGCTCAGCCCTTGGGCCGCCCGGCGTACGTCCACAAGCCATGGGCCGTAGGTGGACGCGTCCATGTCGGTCCAGCCCAACTCCAACGGCGGGCGCTCGGACCAGCCGTTTGGACCGACGCCCTCGATGCCCAAGAAGGTGCCGAGGTTTTCTGGGTGGGGGTCGCCCACGATCAGCACCGTGGCGGCGGAACGAGTGGTGAGCAGGTCGGTGTGTATCCGCGCCTGCGCCCTACGGTTTTGGTCTTCGTAGAACAGGCCCGCCGTGCCCCGCATGAAGTCGTACGGGTCGCCCGCCATGCGGGCGAATTTACCCTCGATCAAACTAGCTTCGCGGCTAGTCCAAGGCGCGTTGTCGCGCTGGAGCCAGTCCACGAGGACCGCGTCTCGGTCGGTGTTTTGGGCTCCGCTGCACGCAGCGGTGAAGATCAGGATCAGGCCAGTTCTCATGGCCTGGGTCTAGCCTGCACACACGGCGCTCAATCAACGGCAATGTGACGGTATCCGGCCACGCCTAGAATGACTCGAACGACTCTTCGGGGCACTCGTCGTTGGCGGCGCCCGGCGTGCCGTAGTCTCCGCCCGAAGTGATCTCGGAGTCGGCCTCGCACCACAAGCTGCCGTCGTCGTTGTCGCTGTCGTCCCGGTTGTCGGGGTCCAGGTTCATCGATGCGCCGGTGGGGTCGGGGAAGTCGGAACCGCCGTCGTAGTCCACGCGGTCGATCTCGGTTCCATCGAAGGACAGAACCACCTCGTCGGCGCCGTTGGAGAGCAGGAAGCTGCTGTACTCGTAGTCGACGGTCACGCCTCCGTTCGCGGTGGTGTCGGCGTCGACACCGAACACGAACCAGTCGTCTTTGGCGATGGTGACGGGTCCGCCCGTGATCGTGTGGCTATCGGCTCCGTCGTCGCTGATCTCCCAGCCGTCACACATCACGATGTCGAATCCGCTGTCGTTGTAGACCTCGAAGTACTCGCCAAACTTATCGTCGGAGAAGGCCGGGTTTTGCATGATCTCGGTGATGATCAAATCGCCTGCGGCGATGAATCCTTCGTCGCAGAGCGCGTCGCAGTTGTTGTCGACGCCATCCTGGACTTCGCGGGCGATGGGGCTGATGGCTGCGTTGAGGTCGTCGCAGTCGTTGCCGCCCTCGAGCTCCGCGGAGCTGTCGTAGGTGTCACCATCTTGGTCGAAATCGGACTCGCCATCGCAGTCATTGTCGACGTCGTTGTACCAGATCTCGGTTTCACCTGGGTTTGCACCTGGGTTATCGTCCAGGCAGTCTTCGTTGTTGTTCACGTCGGTGGGGTTGAGGCGCTCACAGACGTTGCCCGTGGCGTCTTCTTGACCGTAGCTGTCGGAGTCGGCGTCCGGGTACCA
Organism: Myxococcota bacterium; assembly: GCA_045106515.1. Taxonomy (GTDB): domain Bacteria; phylum Myxococcota_A; class UBA796; order UBA796; genus REDI01. Next base: position 12,549 of record JBGCER010000595.1, on the reverse strand, counting down.
AAGCGCACCGGGCTGCTCGTCTTTGTCGGCGTCGTCGCAATCCGTATTGTCTGCGACGTACCCGTCTGGGGCTTCGCATCCTAGCTCCGACACGTCGGGGTTGCCGAAAAGGTCCGTATCGGCGTCTCGATACCAGCGGGTCGAGTCCACGGCGGTGGCCTCATCGATGGCTTCATCGCAGTTGTTGTCGATGCCGTCGAAGCAGACTTCGTCGGCGCCGGGGTTCACGTCGGGGTCGGCATCGTCACAGTCGCCGTCGTCGAGGCTCCATCCCGCACCTGGGTCACACTCCCGACGGGTTTGAGTGGTGTCGCCGTAGCCGTCATCGTCGGAATCTTGGTACCAATCCGATGCGTCGATGGCAGAGCCTTCATCGATGGTGTCGTTGCAATTGTTGTCGAAGCCGTCACACTTCTCGTCGTTGCCAGGGAAGGCGTCGGGCTGGCTGTCATCACAGTCATCGCCGTTCTCGACCTGGTTGGTGTCGGCGTCGCAGGCTTCCACGGATGAGGCGGGGTCGCCGAAGCCGTCCCGGTCGGTGTCGTTGAAGAAGGTGTCGGTGACGCCTTCGTCGATGGTGCCGTCGCAGTTATTGTCCTTGCCATCGCAGATCTCGGAGTTGCCCGGGAAGATGGCGGCGTCGGCGTCGTTGCAGTCTTCAGTGGCGCTGACGCCGTCTCCGTCCGCATCGGTGGCGCAGGCGGTGGCGAGGGCGAGAATTACGAGCATCCGGCGCATGAGAGCCTCCAAGTTGGGCACAGTCTCATCGCGGGCTCCGAAGCTGTCAATGACCCCCCGAACGCCTGTCGCATTCCTTGCAATTGCGCGAGCCGAACGAATGATCCCAACGCGGCGAGCGTCGATGGGGTGTACCTGGAGGTTCGTGATGGCCAACGCCATTTCCTACGCACTCAAGACCGCCCGACAGATCCTCGCCACCTCTGGCGTCATCGTCTGCGCATTCGGTCTGCCCGCGCTCATGGCGGGCGGTGTGGGCGTGCACCAGATGGCGCAGCCGGACCTGGGCGAGTTGGTGGGCAATAGCTCGGATAACCGCACGGTCTTCATCGGCGTCATGGACGACAAGGCGTCGGGCACGGCGGACGAAGACCAGGTGGCCGAGGACGCCAAGGGCGAGGAATTAGCCAAGGGCAAAGACGATAAGACGGTCGATGCGGCCGCCGATGCGGCTCCGGTTATCGCTCCCAAGAAGGCGCTCGTCGGCCAGGCCAGCTCGACGAAGAGCAAGGTTGAGCGCAAGACGGCGCGAGCCGGACGCAACACCGACGACCAAGCGCAAAAGAGAGCGTACATGGCCGCCCGGGCCAAGCGTGCGAAGGCTCGCGGTAAGCGCTGTGTCGAGCCCGTAGATGGCATCGAGAAGGTCTACGGTGAGCGGTACACCATCGAGCGTCCGGTCATCAACAAGTACACCGGCAGTGTGTCCGAGGCCATGGGCCTGGTCAGTGGCGTTCGCTGGCACAAGGACAAGCGCGGCAAGACCGATGGCTTCCGCCTCTACGGCGTGCGCTGTGGCTCGCCTCTCGCCCAAGTGGGCATTCGCAGCGGCGACGTCATCCACACCATCAATGGCCGCAAGGTCAAGAGCATCCCCCAGGCCTTCGTCGCCGTCCGCAAGCTGCGTCGCCACGACGCCATCCGGGTCGAGGGACCCCGCGGCGGAACGCGCTTCACCAAGGTTGTGACCGTAATCTAGCCCCGGTCGAACGAACCTCTGGCCGCTCCCTGTTGGGGGGCGGCCCGCTTCGTTGGGGCCCTCTACGACTGCGTGTACAGGTCATTAAAGAAGAAGGAGAGCACCCGCTCCCTCGCCGCGGGATTCAAGCGGTTGAGGATGTGGTTGATGACCGCGCGCTCCTCGGGAAGATCGCCACCATCCCCCAAGCCAGCGCCAGCGAGAAGCTGCTCAAACGTGGCGTCATCGAGGGCGGTGAAGTCGATTTGCTCCAAGGCCATCGCCAGCATGGGAGGGATCTCCGGGTTTGGAGCGTTGCGGCACGCCTCAACCGACGCGGCGAGATCTACCATAAAGGCGTCCATATGAGGAACATTGGCCGGGGTGAGCGTCAGGTGAATGTTCGCGGGGTTGTTGGTCATGCTGAGCTGGGCTTGCACGTACCAACCCTTGCCGACCATGACGTCGGTGAGGTGGAAGACGTCCACCTCGGGATCGTCGCTGACGAACGCGACCAAACACATCTTGGGGTCGCCCAAGACCCGGAGGCCATCGATGGCGTCAATGTCATCGACGACCTTCTTTCGGGTTTCAAGCAGCTCTCTGCAGATCTCCAAATAGCCGTCGCGCCCGACGTGATTCATCACGCTCCACGCCGCTGCCATGGGGCCGCCGGACTTGGAAGACTGGACCGTCGCGTTGGCCAGGGTGTAGCCGGCCCAGGAAGCACAAATGTAGATTTGATGCTTTCTAAGTTCTTTATTTCGATGCAGAACGACCGACGCCCCCTTGGGGCAGTAGGCGTACTTGTGCAGGTCCATGGAGATGGACGTCACGCCTTCGACGCTGAAGTCGAACGGCGTGAGGGGCTCGCCCAGCTCGCGGAAGAAGGGAAGCACGAAGGCTCCGATACACCCGTCGACGTGCAGTCGGATGCCGTGCCGAAGCGCGATCTGCCCCAGCTCGGGGATGGGGTCGATGACGCCATGGCCATACTCGGACGCCGATCCGACGATCATGCAGGTGCGTGGTGTGATCGCAGCCTCCATATCGGCGGGGATCGCTCGGAAGGTGTCTCCGTCGACCTCGACGATGACCGCCTCCATGCCGTAGTAGTGGGCGGACTTGAAGAAGGCGGCGTGGGCCGTGCGGGCCAACACGATCTGCGCGGTGACGCCGGGGTTGGTGCTGTGGAATGAGTCGCGAGCCGCCTTCACCGCCAACAGGATGCTCTCGGTGCCGCCGCTGGTGAAGTTGCCGACGCAATCGCTGTCGCCGCCGAGGTGGTCGATGCACATGCCCACGACTTCATTCTCGAAGCGCAGCAAGGATGGAAACTCGGTGGGGTCTAGGGCGTTCTCGGTGAGAAAGCGTGTGTAGGCTTCCTTTCCCAGTGCCTCGATGCCGTCGCCGGCGTTGTAGACGTAGCCGAACGCCCGTCCGGAGCGCCAAGACAGGTCGCCACCTCGAAAGGTCTCGATCTCGGCTAAGACGGCCTCTGCCGGTTTTCCAGTTTGTGGAATGCGCACGGTCACCCTCCGCGGTTGTGGGGCGGCGGCGTAACACAACCGCTTGGCCCCGGTGTCTGGATCCACGACGAGCATTGAAGGTCTTGGGCCGCCGCGTCGTCTCATTGGGTAGTGAACTTGGAGGACCGGTGGTACTCGCTTTGATGTGGCTTGCGACCTCGGCCAACGCCGATGCCGACGCAATGGTCCAGCTCAAGGGGACGTTCTTCGGAGCGAGCTTCGACACGCCGCTGCGGATCCGCTCTCAGGCCCCAGCCAACTCCGCTCCCGCCTCCGTTCTACACGCCAACTCCCACCAGCTCGCGTCGTTTGGAGACTGGATCGAGTCATCGAGTGGGGCTGTGGGCCTCGACGATTATGGAAAGCTGCGCTTGGTGGTGTCGGGTATCGACGCCCTGCCCGTGCGGGTTCGAAATACAGCTCCTCCGAGGCAAACGGTAGAGCAAGCGGTTCGGCGAGGCGCGTGGACCGACGAGTCTCGCCTCTTGGCCATCGGCGGCGCATTGAGAACGCTCGGTGTCGGTGTCACCGTCTTCGATGTCGGGCGCAAGGGCCTGGTGCTCGGCGTCTATTGCGAAGACGAGGCCCTCAACGTCGATGCCGTCGAGCAGGACTGGAAGCGAACCACCGGCGGGCGCGTCTCTCGGCATAGCGCCCGGTGGGTCTTGTGGGATGGTCGCCGGCCGGTGGGCGAAGTGCACCCGGATGGGAGCGTCAAGCGCTTAGATAGTGGCCTACCTCGCGGTCGGGCCATGGCGCTCAGCTCGCGGGCCACACCGTCGTTCACCCTCAAGCGATCGCAGGCCTCACGTCGAGCGCTGCGTGGCGTCCCTGGCACCCTCAGCTTGACACGGCGCCCAGACGCGGCCGGCTATCTATCCCTGGCTCCCGAATTGAAGTTTGCCGATGCACTTCCGGCGGCCCGCAAAGAGGTTCGCATGCTCGGTTTGGACCGGGCCGCGCGACAGGCGCTCAGGCATACCTCGGGCGAAGTGGCTCGCCTCGATGCTCTGATTCGCTGGGTACAAGGAAGCTTTGTTTATGAGCCTGGCCCCGTTCGCTCCTTGTCTGAACTGGTCGAGAGTGGGAAAGGGGACTGCGATCAGCTCTCGCTGCTGCTGGGGGCGCTGCTCTTGGAGCTTGGCTACGAAGAGGACGACGTGATCTCGGTGTCCTGGCCCAATCACTTGGGGTTGGGTGTGCGCGCCCGCAGTAGCTCTGGACCGGACGCGAGCACCGGCGTGAACCTGGAATCGGGCCGCTACCATCTCATCGACGTCACCCACTACGTATGGCGTGGGGAGCGTCTCGTGAGCCGATGGGGAAAGAGCGCTCCTGAGCACGGATCCCAGGTCACGATTCGTCGCCTGAGCGGCACCTGATCCGATTCACCGTGTCGGACTGAGGTGACGCCCGCCGATCGAAGGGTGTTAGGCGATCGACCACAGGAGATCCGATGCGCACCTGCTTGACATTGACCCTTCTCGCCGCCTGCTCTGGCGGCGCCGCGCTCGAACCGAAGGGTCCGAACCCGCAAGCGTCGGCGATGGCGGCCGAGAGATTGTGCTTTGTCTTTCAGCACGCCGGTGAGACCTGTCGAGCCTCCCAAGACCTGGTCGAGGTTGGAGAGCGCACCCTCAAGGTTGAAGCCACCATCGTCACCTCCGCCGAGGCGGCGGGTTTGGCGACCCGGTACGTGGCCTTTGAAGTGGACCATGCGGGCAAGACGGCCATGCATCCGGTCCGCATCATGGGCAAAGGCGCGGGGAGCGATACGGCCAGCGCATCCGAAGCGGCCTTGGCCAGAGCGGCCCAGGACTGGGCGGCTTTGGCGGGGACTGCGCTGGTGGACTCGATTCGAGACTCTGGTAGGTCAGAAGCGCTTATTTCTGCGATGAAAGCCGGTCGGCTCGCGCCGAAAGAGGCGACCGCTCCGCCGTCGATCGCCGTCGCCGGCTTCCACGCCTACCCTGGGATCGTCGACCTGCGCGGCACCATGCAGGGCGGGCCTTCCATGGACCACCCTGGCTTACTCCAGGCGATGGATGCCGAGCTCGCTGGATTGGACCCGGGCCAGGTCCACACGTTGCTATTCACGATGCGCAACGATGGATCGGTGACCTGTGAGAGCGCGGAGGTGGACGGTGTAGCGTTCGACCGACTCTGCCCTGTGATCGCCTCGTTTGGCTGGCCGACTCCATCCTCACCGTACGGACTGAAGCAGGCGTATGTCCTTGTTCCCGGTGCGCCGCCAGCCGTGACGCCGGACCCGGTCGATGCGGGGTCTGACGGTGCCGATGCGCCGCCCGTCGAAGAAGGCGCGCCCTAGCCCCCATCCCTCATGACCGCGCCGACCTCCCTGCGGTTCGTGCGGAGCGGTCATGAGGGATGGGGGCTAGGGTCGCTAGTAGCGGTAGCGGCCGATGAGCCGAGAACCGGCGATGAATAGGGTGGTGAACGTGACGATAAACAAGATCGCCATGCCCCACGCGACGGCTTCGGTGCCCAGGCCAGACCGCGAGATAATCATGACGGCCACCGCTTGCGCGCCGAACAGGCTCATGATGAGCGCCGGAATGAGGGCCGCCCATCGGCTGGTCCAGAAGGGCTCCACGGGTGGACCCCCGGATCCAGACGGGCCCTTCCCACCGCCGGTTTCGGGGGGTAGGTCGTTTCCATTGCCGCCAGAGCCATTGTCCAGGTCAATGTCGAACTCGGGCACGTCAATGGTCCACTCGGCGTCTTGGTCCATCCGGCCTCCCGCTCGGTGATCATAACCGGCTCGCGCAGAGGTTGGGGAGGACGCCATAGATCAGGCTGGACGAAAACGATCACGTCACCCACGACGTTATAAGTGTGCAAGCGTGGACCACACCGCGTCTGTGGGCATCGTGGTGGGGTTGCAGTCATCGGTGGTTTGACCCGAGTGTAGTGCACCACGGGGTCGGCGCGTTCGCTTACAGGTCAGCTGGGTGGAAGCTCTGCAACTGAGGCACGCCGGCGCCTTGGGTGGCCGTTTCGAGGCTCTTGGCAGCTACGCCGCCCCACACGCGCCGGGCCTGCTCTGGCCGAGCGCTGACGCGAATCGAAAAAAAACCAGTCGTTGACTGGGTCGAACGGAGGGAGGGGGAAACTTCGGAGACTGTGCGACATGCACCGGTGCAAGCCGACTATCGCGAGGTTGCGAATTGGGCCGTATCGTCTCTAGTCCCGCGCACCACTGGATTATCTGCGATCGAGGCCTTGTGCGGACGCATTCATCCCTGCTAGCTCTGCTGTGACGCACACACGGTGCGTGACTGGCCCGTCAGTGGCGCAATTCCCTCGGAGGAAGAGATGAACAAGAAAGAACTCGTGGCGAAGCTCGCCGAGCGTACCGGTCTGTCCCAGGTCAAGAGCATGGAGGTCGTTAACGCCCTCTTTGACGCCGACAGCGGTATCATTTCCAACCAGCTCGACCGTGGCAGCAAGGTCTCGGTCCCCGGCTTCGGTACGTTCGACATTAAGGTCCGTGCCGCTCGCACCGGAACCAACCCGGCCACGCAGGCCAAGATCCGGATCCCAGAGCGCAAGTTCCCCGCGTTCCGTCCCGGCAAGAACCTCAAGGAGCGCATCACCGGCTAGCCCGTTGATTGTGTGACCTGCGGCGGATTCCCATTCGGGGGTCCGCCGCTGTTGTGTTTGGGCTGTGCTCGGCACGGGCGGCGGTCCGGCCGGTCTGTGTTAGTTTCGCGTTCTGTCCGGAGGACCCGCGTGCGTGTCTCGCTTTCCGTAGCTGCGGTCGTCGCTTTTGCCGCTGTTGTATTGCCCGTCTCTGCCAGCGCAGCGGACTGCGCCGCTCCATACTCCTCCGATGCGCTCCTCGAAGACCTCGCTACGGTAGAAGCGGCGGCGCAAACCGGAGATCAAGGCGTGGCGATCAAGGTCGCAACCAAGATGGAGGCCGGCCTCGGCTGCCTCGAAGAGAAGCTCGTTCCCATGCTCGTCGGTCGCACGTATCGGAGCATTGGCGCTGGCTATTTCGTGGGTGGAAGCACGGACAAGGCGAGCCGGTGGCTTCGTACGGCCGTCGAGGTGGACCCGGCCTACGGCTTTGGCACCGAAGAATTTGCCGCGGACCACCCCATTCGTGCAGTCTATGAGCAGATCAAGATGGCTCCGGGCGGCGTCCCGCGCCCTCTGGACGCCAAAGAGCTCACAGGCGGAAAGTTCTTTCTGGACGGGCGCAGTCTCTCGTCGCCCTCGGCCACGTCCGGTCGGCCGCACCTGCTGCAACGAGCCGCGGACGGCATTGACTCCTGGGTGATCGACGGCAATGGCTTCCCCGATGAAGTGCTGTCGTCTGCGGCGGTCGCTGATGTTGGAGATAGCAACGGTGACAAGGTAAAGGCCCCGAAGGCCGCTAAAGAGCCCAAGGTGAAGGCCGCTAAAGAGCCCAAGGTGAAGGCGCCCAAAGAGCCCAAGGTCGCGAGCGCCGATGGCAGCCCAAATAAGCCGGTCAAAGAGCCCAAAGCGGCAAAGCCCCCCAAGGCGCCTTCTAGCAACTCGGACATCAGCCGGGTGCGACCGGCGGCCAAGACACCGCTATTGATCGCGGGCGGGGCCATTATTGCCGGAGCCGGTGGCTTGTACGGTGCGTCCATCGCGAGTCGGCAGAAGTTCAACAACATTACCGACAGCTCCGACGACCTTCGGCGGGCGCAACAGACCACCAATGCTCTGTACTTTGGGTCCATCGCAGCACTGGCGGTTGGCGCAGGCACGCTGACCTGGGGTGTGATGGTCGATGGTGGCACCCCCATGCCCACCATGCGGGTGCGGTTCTAGGGCGGTCCTCCCAACGCCTTTGGCGCGCCTTTTGGGCGCTCTGCGTCCTGCAGCGTTGAGCCGCATTGTTGGCTTGCCGGGTGTCGACTCGGTCCCCCTTTGGTAGCCTGTGCGGGCTCACTGGGAGGGTGCTGTGTCTTTGGCGTTTCGGTCCGTGCTGGCCATCGTGTTGTTCATCGGCTTTTACGTGATGGCCTTGTCTATCGCCGCGGGCCTCGTTCTTCTGCCCGTCGCAGAGTTGCTGCTCATCGATCGCGTGCATCTCAAGCTTGGCTTCGTTTGCGTGGCGGCTGCGGCGATCATCGTATGGTCGGTGTTGCCGCGGTTTGATCGGTTCGTCGCTCCGGGTCCCGAGCTCCTTCGAGAGAGCCATCCGGAGCTGTTCGAGGTCATCGATGATGTGGCGAACAAGACGGGCCAGGCGGCCCCGGCAGAAGTGTTTCTGCTCTCGGACGTCAACGCGTTCGTCGCCCAGCGTGGAGGCGTCATGGGCATCGGATCCCGGCGGGTGATGGGGCTCGGTCTGCCGCTGCTGCAAGTGCTGTCGGTGTCGGAACTTCGCGCCGTGCTCGCCCACGAATTCGGACACTTTCACGGTGGGGATACGGCGCTCGGACCATGGATTTACAAGACGCGTCAGGCCATGGGGCGGACCATCACCAACCTGGGCGAGTCCGGCTTCTGGTTGCTGCAGCTGGCGAGCTTTCCATTCAAGGCGTTTGGTGGGCTATTTCTGCGGGTCACTCTCGCCATTTCTCGGGCTCAAGAATACGCTGCCGACGCATTGGCCGCCCAGCTTGAAGGGCCAGCCGCGCTCGCGTCCAGCCTGCGTGCGGTTCATGGGGCTGCCATGGCCTTCGACCCGTACCTCAACGATGAGGTGGTGCCGGTGCTGAGCCATGGGCGTATGCCACCTATAGCCGCTGGTTTTGCCTCGTTCTTGGCCAGTCCTAACATCGCCACCGCCGTCGAAAAGAACATTCAGGAGGAGGTTGAGACCGGCGAGGGAGATCCGTTCGACTCTCACCCGTGTTTGCGTGATCGCCTCGCGGCGCTGGACGCCTTTGAGCAGCGTGACCGGTCGACTGATGATCGTCCTTCCATCTGCTTGATCAACGATATCGAGAAGTGGGAGCGCGCGGTGCTGCAGCCCATGCTCAGCATCTCGGTCAATGAGCTCGCGGCCGTGCCGTGGGCGCGTGTGGGGTCTGAGGTCAGCCTGCCCCAACAACGAGAGGTGGCCAAAGAGGCGATGGTTTCGCTGGCTGGGCAGGCGCTCGCAGATCTGGACCTGTCCAAGGCGTCTGTCGCTGCGCTGGGGCGTCAGGCTGCGAGCGGACCGGTGGATGACGCGGCGGCGCACCGCGTGGGCACCTACGTGCTGCAAGCGCTGGTTTTGGTGACGCTGGTCCGCGAAGGCTGGGAGCTAGAGTCGCTGCCTGGGCGTCCGTATACGGCCACCCATGGCGAGCAGCGGTTTGAGCTGAACGCCCTGCTCCAGTCTCACGATTCCGTTGCTGCTGCGAAGGAGGCTTGGCTAGCCGCTCTTGATGCCGCCGGCGTCGACCGATCTATCTGCGTCTAGCCGCGTTCGGTTCGACTCCTACCCCCCCTCACAGCAAGAGCCCGCTGACCTGACGGCCAACGGGCTCAATGTTGATCGCTCAATGTTGATCGGGGTGGCAGGATTCGAACCTGCGACCCCCTGCTCCCAAAGCAGGTGCGCTAGCCAGACTGCGCTACACCCCGAACGGGGGGCGTCTATCGGCCGCGGTCCGGTGTGGCCAGTGCGGGTTGTGTCTGAGCAGGATTGTGCGTTCTGGTGAGGTGGGTCTCGGCTCCCTGTAGTGAGTGCGTTCATGGGGTCCGTCGGGCGTTAGCCACCGGTCATGCATGTTCTTGTCATCGGTGCGTCGGGTCGGGTGGGTCAACGGTTCTGCGTGGCGGCGCTCGCGGCGGGCCATCGTGTACGTGGGTTTTCTCGGAGCGTGAAGGCCCAAGGGGTCCTCGCCGGCATCGAGGCGGTTCAAGGGGACGTGCTGGACCGGGACGCGCTCCTCGGGGCGCTCGACGGCGTGGATGTAGTGGTCAGCAGCATGGGCATGGACCGCGGCAGTGACTTCCCCTGGGCGCGGATCAAGGTGCCCACGGACATTCACTCCACAACGGCGGGCGCCTTGGTCGGTGGCATGCAGGAGCGAGGCATGAAACGGCTCGTGTTGGTGTCGGCCCACGGCGTGGGCGACTCGTGGGGCCGAGTGGCGTTTCCCGTACGGGCCCTGATCGCGAGCAGCAGTATTGGTGTGGCCTACAAAGACCTGGCTCGGGCCGAAAATGTTCTTCGAACCTCAGATATAGAGTGGACGGCGGTGCGGCCAACCGTGCTCTCGGACGCGGTAGGCACGGGGCGCTGGCGAGCGGATGCGAACCTCAAGACGGGTCTGTCCGCGGCCCGCATTCCACGGGATGATGTGGCTGCGTTCCTGCTGCATGTGGTGGAGTCAGGCGCCCATGTGCGGCAGGCGGTGAGCGTCACCGGAGCGTCCTAGGGGCGTGCCTTTTCGTCCGTGGGCGGCCGCTGTGCGGTGGCTGAAGCCTAGACACACCGGAGAGGCCCACGGCAGCGCGGTGCTGTGCGTCGTTCGCTTAATCCACACTAATCGGCCGAAATCTAGCTAGATGCTTGGATTTTCTGTGGTGGCGGGCCGCATGGCGGGTAGCAGGGCCTTGCTTGGAACAACGCTTTTCTGGGGCTTATCGCCGAACTTCGTGCGACCGGACTGCGGGTCTAGGCATCGTCTGTGGAGCGTACTGACGGGGTCCGGGGTAGGCTTTGTACGATGGAGGCAAAATGCGAGGGATTTGGGTGCTTGTCGGCGCGATGGCGTTGGCAGGCGGGTGTGATGACACGGTGTTCAACTCCGGCGGCGGCGGAGGAAACTCCGAGTACGAAGCCGACTTCACGGGTGTGGTGGCCTTCTTCCACGACCGGTGCCACGAGTGCCACCCGGCGCTGATCGCCTCGTTCGACGCCGGTGTTCTCGAGGCCGATGTCGAGGCCGGTACGGGGCTCTTCGTGGTCGCTGGCGACCCGGACGCCTCACTGCTCTGGCGCGTGCTCAATGACGCGGACGATGATGTGGGTGTGATGCCCACCACTGGCCAGCGCCCAGACGAAGAGATCGCTCATGTCAGACAGTGGATCCTGGATGGAGCACCGCTCCTGCAAGCCGAGGAGGAGTGATGCGACTTCTAATGCTGACTTTTGCAGCCGCTCTTTCCACACCCGCGCTCGCCGTAGGCATCGATGAGGCGTGCGCCGATGAGCAGCGTCCAGACGACTATGATGAGCAGCGCCAGCAAGACTTCCTGAGCAACTACTACTCGCTCGCGTCGTCCTTCTCTGGGGTGCATGGGCCGATCCCTCACGAGCCGGGCCACGGTAGCGTGGGTGTGGTGCTCAATGGCATGCCTCCGTTGCCGTGTAAGCGTAGGTTTGCCCTCGATTTTTCGAAGACGGAGGACACCAATAAGTCCCCGGTCCTTCCCACGATCGGCGCCAGCTACGCCTTCGATGTGGGTAATGAGAATATCGTGCCCTACGCCGAAGTTGGCTTTTTAGCTCCGGTTCCAGTGGCTGGCACCCGTAATCTGGTGTTCCGGGCGGCCGGCGGCGTCGGCTTCCGGCTCGGGGAGTCGGTCCAGGTGGGGGCGCGGGCCCACGCCAATATTCAGCGCACCATCGGCGAGATCGCCACGCCCTTCAACGAAGGAGATGAGGCCTTTGATGACCTCTTCTTGGGCTCAACCATCGGCGTTCAGGCGCTGGGTGGGGTACAGATCAAGTCCGTGGTTCCCTACCTGATGGTGGGCCTCCTGGACTCGTCGAGCTTCTTCTTTGTGGGTGACAGCGGCATTGTGGCCAACAACCTGCACCCGTACCTGGGGCCTGAATACTCGGTCGGGGTGGATGGGTTGGTCGCCAAAGACCGGTTCCGCTGGGGCGTGGAGTACTACGGAGCCCCCGGCGGAAACCGGGTGCTTGACGATGCTCCTGATGTGTTTGGCTTCGGCGGATACGGTCGACTTCACACCGTTCGCGTGCGGCTTGGTGTGGAACTCTAAGCGGGTGCCGGTGTCGGGAGCCCCATGACGCGTTTTGCGCTCCCCACCCTGGTGCTGCTGGCCGCGCTCTTCATCGCTGTGCAAAACGGCGATGGAGATGCGCAGTTCTGGATTTTGCCTGGGATCGAGGTGCTGCCGGGCGTTCAGGACGATCTGTACGCCCGGGGTCAGGCCACCTGGCAGATCGTTTTGGGGCTGGGCCTGCTCGCGCTTGCGACGCAGGCGTGGGCCTGGTCGACCTCATACCGAAGCAGGAGAGATCTTCGGCGTTACTGAAAGAATGCCGAGGATCATTCGCTCTGGAGCTAAGCGGGCGCCTGCGCGCGCGTCCTCACGGTTACCTCGGCAGCACATCCTGAACCCGGCGCAACC
>JBGCER010000594.1:0-4613 GCA_045106515.1 Myxococcota bacterium | reverse complement strand
CAGCGGCAGCTCTTCCGTAAGGATGGCTTTGACGGCCTCCTCGCTCATGGGAGGCACGTTGTCTTGTAGGCTCTCAAACTCCAGAATGACATCTGGTGGCAGAATGTCGGGGCGGACCGAGAGGACTTGGCCGAGCTTGATGAACGTCGGTCCAAGCTCGATGAGCGCCTTGCGAAGTCGCCGGGCCAGAGGAGAGGTGTCGTGCTCGGGGTCCGACGCCGTGGGGGCGTCGACCAGACCGATGGTATTGAATACCTGGCCGAAGCCATACTTGGCTAATACCCTGACGATCTGCTGTAGTCGTGGCAGGTCTTGGACCTGGATCGACTTGGCCATGAACCATCCTTCGTCGGGTGTGTAGCCCGACGGCCGCTACTCGCCGACCTTGCCATACTCGACGATATTGCCCTTCTTGACCTCGGGCTGTTCGAAGAAGGCCGCGTTGATCTCGATCCAGCTTCCGCAGCCTGGGTTGAGGAATTGCTTGGGTTCGAACTTGGGTCCCTTCACCTCTTCCAGTCCGTCCTCTTCGCCCATGCCTGGGCACATCGCCACCGTCGACTTGCCATTGATGTTGAGCATGCACTGGCCCTCGGCCAGGTAACTCTCCATAAGCACGGTATCGCCGGCCTTCACCAGGGCTGGGTCGTCCTCATCCCCGAGGTTGACGTCCTTGGTGGCGGTGTAGGAAACCTGTGTTTGCACAGTGACATACCCGTCACCCTTGCCCCAGGGGTGGTACACGCCCGCCTCGACCTTGCAGGTGGTGTCAGCGGCTTTGAGGCAAGGATCGCTGTGGGAGGGAAACTCCATGCTCTCGGTGATGTTCACGACGGGGTCGGGGTATTCGCCAATCCATAGGTCGGTGCGGGCAACGGGGGCATTGCACCAGGTGCCACCTGTGGCCTTGAGTTCGCGCTGGGCCTTCTCATAGGCGAGCCGCTCTGCCAGGTCCGGTTCAGGGATGTCGATGAAGTCGAGGCCACCGCACGCCAGGCTGACGGCCATGAATCCAACAATGCCGAGGATGGACGTGGACTGTGCGGTTCGGCGGGACAATTAGGCCTCCTAGATCCGGTGGTGGGCGGGCCCAGCGTACTCGATTACCAGCCCCACCCTAAGAAGAGGAAGCGGCAAATGGCGAAAGACTCGGGCATCACCTCGCGAGACCAGGACTACAGCGCCTGGTACCTAGACGTCATCGCTGAGGCGGACCTCTTGGACGAGTCGCCGGTGCGCGGTTGCAAGGTGCTCAAGCCTCATGGCTACGGCATTTGGGAGCTGATCCAGCGCGATCTGGACCAGCGTTTCAAGGATACGGGCCACCAAAACGCTTATTTCCCCTTGTTTATCCCGCTGTCGTTCCTGTCCAAAGAGGCAGAGCACGTGGAGGGCTTCGCCAAAGAGTGCGCCGTGGTCACGCACCATCGGCTCATGGGCGTCGAGGATGAAAAGGGCAACAAGTCGGTCGTACTCGACCCCTCCAGCCAGCTCGAAGAGCCGCTGATCGTGCGCCCTACGTCCGAGACGGTGATCTGGCACATGTACGGCCGATGGATCGACTCCTGGCGCGACCTGCCGATCTTGATCAACCAGTGGGCCAATGTGGTTCGGTGGGAGCTGCGCACGCGGCCTTTCCTGCGTACGGCGGAGTTCCTGTGGCAAGAGGGCCACACTGCGCACGCCACCAAAGACGAAGCCATCGAAGAGACCGAGCGCATGCTTCAGGTCTACTCGGACTTCGCCCATGACATGTTGGCCGTGCCCGTGGTGACCGGCATCAAGTCCGCCCGAGAGCGCTTCGCCGGTGCTGTGGAGACCTACACCATCGAGGGCCTCATGCAGAGCGGCTGGGCGCTGCAGTCCGGCACGAGCCACTTCTTGGGCCAAAACTTCGCCAAGGCCTTCGACGTGAACTTCCAGAACGCCGACGGCGAGCGCGAGCTGGTGTGGGCCACGTCGTGGGGCGTGTCGACGCGCCTCATCGGTGCGGTGATCATGACCCACTCCGATGATGCCGGCCTGGTGCTGCCCCCCAAGGTCGCGCCCATTCAGGTCGTGGTGATTCCGGTGGGCAAGGCCAAGGACTGGGACGTCATCATCCCGGCGGTCAACAACATCTTCAAGGAGCTCAAGGCGGCGGGTATTCGGGTCAAGGTCGACGACCGCGACAATGTTCGCTGGGGCGCCAAGTACTTCGAGTGGGAGCGCAAGGGCGTTCCGCTGCGTCTGGAGGTCGGCCCCCGCGACGTCAAACAGGGCCAAGCCTTCGCCAAGACCCGCATTGGCTCCAGCAAGTTTGGCATCCCCTTCGATGGCATCGCCGAAGCCGTACAGACGGTGCTGGACCAGGTGCAAGCCGAGTTGCTGGAGCGCGCCATCGCCTCGCGAGACGAGCGCACCTACGACATCACCAGCCGCGAGCAGTTCGACGAAATCTTGGCCACCAAGCCTGGCTTTATGCGAGTGCCCTGGGGCGGCGACGATGACGATGAAAAGCGCATCGGCGACGAGACCAAGGCGTCCATCCGCTGCTACCCGCTACAGACTCCGGGCCCCGTCGACGGCAAGACCTGCCCGCTCACCGGCAAGCCCGCGTGGACTTGGGCGCTGTTTGCTCGGGCGTACTAGGCGGGATAGATGGTGTTTGGCCGGTGCTTTTCGTTCACTGGCCATGCCCGAAATAGATCCAAGTCCGGCTCGCCAAGACTCCGTCGCCGCCTGCACTCCATAGCTTGCTAAACAGTAAATCTGGAGTGCCGTCGCCATCTAAATCATGGTAGATGGCTTGTAATGGCAGGTAGTTGTCATCGATCTTGAACGTGGTAATGGCCGAGGTTGGGTCGAATGCTGCTTCTGGGGGGGTGTCAGAGACGAAGAACTGGCCGCGTGCCGCGCTGAACACGCTCGGAGTGCCTTCACTCGCCCAGTCCACAAGGCCCAGGAGTTCCAACTGCCCCGCCACTCCAGTCTCGTCGACGGTGCCAACTCGGCTGGCCTCGATGTTGGAGAGGTCGATGGGGCCCCGCCACAGCTCATCTCGATTGCCGACTGCAGTGTCATACTCATACTCGAACTCGCTGGTACGGAGCACTTTGGTGATGCCTTGCCCGGCGAGTAAGGGTGCGTCGGCGACGCTGACGATGCCGCGAGCAGCGCCATCAATCAGCCTCGCGCCCTCACTGTCTTGCACTCGCAAGTCTGCTTTGGAGTCGCCAAACAGGTTTCCGATTGACGTTGAGAAACGGCTCGTCGAGGTGATGGTCAGCACTGCTTGGCCTTCTAAACTGCCCGGTTGAATTGGGGCGAGCAAAACGTGTGCGACCTCGTCGTACACCACAACGAGGTCCAGTTCGTTGTCGTCGTTGAAGTGCCCTCTGAAAAAGGCGTTAGCCTCATCCATGTCTAAAAATGGCTTGGGTTCTGGGATATTGCTTAGCGGGCCCTCGAAGATGTCGCCGGCGAGGGTCAGCAAGTCCACCGAGCTGTTGCCAGAAAAGTCAGCGAGAGCGAATCCTCCCGGAGGCTGCTCGAACGAGCTGGCAAGCAACGTCGGTCGCATGTATTTACCGGGCTCGAAGGGACCTTCAAGTATGACCAGCGATGCCCCAGCACAGGCGAGGCTGACCGGGTTCTCATCTGGAATGACCTCACATAGGGTCGTGGTTCCGTCATAGATGGACTGGGCTTGATCACCTTGCATCACCTGTAAAAAGTCACACTCCGCTCGAGTGTCGGAATCACAGTCGTTGTCCTTGCCATCCCAACAAATCTCGATGTTGCCAGGGTAGATGTTGGCGTCTTCGTCGTTGCAGTCCTCGGTCATTGGCGCGAGTCCTGCCGGGGCGGAACAGGCCATCGTGGGCTGAAGCAGACGAATGCCATGGCCATCTTCGTCTTTGTCAGGGGTGAAAGGTTGCATGTCGACAGCAGCTTCGTCGACTTGACCATTGCAGTTGTTGTCCAACTCGTCGCAAAGCTCGGGTGCGCTCGGGTAGATGGAGGCGTTTTGGTCGTCGCAGTCTTCATCTGCCGCGACCCCGTCTCCATCGAGGTCCATTGGAGGGACGTCATCCGTCGCTCCGGTACATGCTGTTGATGCAAGGATGAAAAGTGATGGTAGAATCTTGTTTTTTACTGAAATTTGCACTAGAGGCTCCACCAATGAAATCCGGCGTCCAGCATGCCTGTGTCCTCGCTCCACGCAAAGACGGACAGGTCGGGATCTTCCGGCGCGGTGCCGTATTCATCAGAATCGAACGGGGCGAACTCGTAGATGGATACCGATGTGCCAGCCGCCCTCGGAGAGGCGTCGACCGCGTTCGAAGTGCTCTGGATGAGGTGATGGTCACGGTCGAAAGTCGTTCCACCAAACACAACGGAGTATGTCGTGAAGTCGGGTTGAGCCGTTGAGCTGGTCGTGCTGAAGATGTCGTTCGTGTGTGTGCAGGGCCCACTTATAGGAGTATCTATCTCGTGAATTACACTGGTGTCGATGCTCCAACCCGAGCTCCACGCACAGCCGATTCCTATTTCATACGCCGTGAGGTGAATCAAGATCGGTGGAACGGCCGGCCCGCCGGGCGAAAGGCCCTACCCTCCGCCTAGCCTCA
>JBGCER010000593.1:0-8265 GCA_045106515.1 Myxococcota bacterium | reverse complement strand
CCGGCAAGAGCAGCCACGCTGTGCCCGGGCCAAGCGCCAATGGAACCAGCACCAGACCCAACACCCCCGCCAGCACGGCTAGCAGGGCGACCATCGGCTACGGAGCCCCGGCGCCGATTCCACCGCTGGGCATTTGTCCTTGAAGCTGACGAATCAGCTCCTGCATGTCCGGCGCGGCGCGCTCTTCGGTGATGGCGTCGGCGGGGACCCACCCAAAGGCCTTGTCTTGGGTCGTCATGACCCTCAATCGGTCGGCTTCGACGACGAGCACCACCAGCTCGGTGTCCTTGTTGACCATGGGGCCGGCATCATCGGCATCGGGGAAGCGAAGCGATGGGGTGTCCGACGTGGCGTAGACCGTGTCCCCAACATCGATCGCCAAGGCGGGAACCGAGACGAGAGCGGTCAAGATCAGCAGAGCGCGCATGGGACAACCTCCGGGAGCGGCCGCATAACGCGTCACTCCGCCTCTGTGTCCTCGGTCCCGGAGGCGGCGGCGTCCGGAGTCGATTTGGCGGAATCGGAGTCCCGCATGGCATCGGCCAGGGGCTTGAGATGAACCGACATCTTCAGCTCCAAGCTGTGGCTCGTCACCAAGTCCAAGATCTCTTCCTTGACCCGCAGCTCTTCCAGGTAATTCCTGGCCTCTCGAGCGACGAGCCGAACCGCTTCGTTCTTGGCTCGGTCGCTCATCTCCAGCATTCCGCCCAGCATCTCGCGTGTGTCTTCTGCCAGATCCCTGCGGTCCATCAGCCGCTGAAGCCGTCGCCGCAAACCCACGCGCGGACGATCCTCCGCTTCGTCTTCACCGGGCTCATCGAGGTCATTGATCTCGTCCTCGCTCATGAGGCCCTCCTTTGAGTGCAGCTTATGCCCGGGCCGAACGCAAGCAAGGCCGGCGCTCAACCAAAGCGCATCTGAACCGATGGAAGGCCAACTTGGAGACGCCGTGACGCACTCGCCCTCCCCGCTGCTCAAGCGTGTTGAAGACGCCGTTCAAAGCGGCCACACACATCAAGCACGCGAGCTTGCCATGGAGCTATTAGACTCCGCAAAGCACGACTTTGAGCTACTTCTGCGCCAAGCTACCACCGTGCACGAGCTCGGTCTCCCGGACATCGCGGAGTCCGCATTTCGACGCATGTTGCGCCGAAACCCAACCAACGACGACCTGCTCTTTCGCTGGACGGTCTTTCGCATGGTGACCGGACACGTCAATGGTGCGCTAGAGACGGTCAATGTGTTGTTGGGTCGTCACGACACCGCGGAGCTTCACGCCCTGCGCGGGCTGGTCCTGCGCAGGCTTGGCAGGCACGATGAAGCGGCGCTGGCCCTCCAGGTCGCCCTGCGCCGGAACCCAACGCGGGTGGAGTGGTGGAGCCATGTGGGCGACTTGCGCATGGAACAGCGGCGGATCGACGACGCGATCCGGGCGTACAACTCAGGCCTCGTCGCGATCAAGCGGACCGCACCCCAACATGATGACAAGGCCGGATACCTGCTGAGCCGCCTGTCAGACTGTTTCGCACGAAGCAATCTTATCGAAGAAGCTTGGCGCTTCTCCGCATCCGCCCTCGCCCTCAATCCCCACGATGTTCGCGCCCGGTGGAACGACCTTCAGCTGCTTCCCGTCATCTACCAAGATGCCCAGCAAATCCGAACCGTTCGGCGGCGCTACGACCAGCGACTGACCGAGCTGGCAGCGAGCCTAAAAAACCTGGATATCGCCCGGTGCTCCCAGGCCGTGGCCGGAATGAAGCTGCCCTTCTATCTCCACTATCATGGTGGGCCCATGCAGGGCATCATGGCGCGATACGGCGCCGTGGTCGACGACCTGATGAGATGCTGGCAGCCCGCCCTACGAGCGGCACCAGACCTGCCTGCGCCTAGCGGTCGAATCCGAGTGGGCTTTGCGTCCTACCTCTTCCGGCGCCACACGGTCACCAAGCTGTTCGGAGGCTGGATTCGAGACTTAGATCGTCGTCGATTCGAGGTGTTCACCTACCATCTTGGGCCCGCGATGGACGATTCCAGTCAGGCGCTGGCCCAGGCCTCGGATCACTTCGTACACCTGCCCGCCCAAGACGCGGCGACGGTGTGCAGGCGCATGCGCCAGGATGCCCTGCACGTCACGATCTTCCCCGAGCTCGGCATGAGCGTCGTCCCGATCCAAGTCGCAAGCTTGCGAACGGCCCCCGTGCAGGCTGTGGCGTGGGGTCACCCGGTGACCACCGGGCTCGCTGGCGTCGACCTCTTCCTATCCAGCGACGCCATGGAGCCGCCCGACGCCCAAGACCACTACACCGAGACTCTGGTCCGCCTGCCCGGGCTCTCCATCGCGCCCGAGCCCCCCATTCGCCCCTCTTCCCGCAACCGAGCCTCGTTTGGATTGCGCGATGAGGACTTCGTGATTTTGGTCCCTCAATCGCTATTCAAGCTTCTGCCCGATGAAGACGCCCCTTGGTGCCGCCTGCTCCAGGAGATCCCCAACAGCCGACTCGTCTTCCTTCATCACCACAACCCCACCGTCACCGGTCTTTTCCAGCGACGCTTACACACCGCCCTCGCAGAGCACGGCTTGAGCTCGGATCGCGTCGCGTTCATCCCCGCGCTTCAATGGGCGGATTATCTGGCGCTCAACCGAGAGGCCGACGTATTCCTCGACGGCTTGAGCTGGTCGGGCGGCACGACGACTTTCGAAGCCCTGGCCATGGGCCTCGTTCCCGTGACCTTGCCTGGCTCCGTCATGCGCGGACGCCACACGGCCGCAATCTTGCGCGAAATCGATGCGCCACAGACCATCGCCACCGACCTGCAGCATCGCCACGAACTCGTGGTTCGCCTCGCGACGGACCCCCAGTGGCGGCGGGAGCTGCAAGCCCAAATCGCCAGGGCCCTCCCCAAACTATACGCAGACAAGCGGCCTATCCGCGGACTAGAACGACTGCTGCAACGCGCGGTCTGCGGGGCCTACCAGAGGAAACTCACCCCGGCGTCCGGCACCACATAGCCAAAGACGGAGACCCGAACGCCCAGCTGCGCCTGAAACGGGTTCGGCGGGTCATACTGCACGGCGCCGCCCACGTTCACATAGGGGCTTCCCGAGTCCGAAAAGAAGATTCCGACTCCCGTTTCGAGCTGCCATCGTTTGGTGAGCGTCCAGTCGGTATACACGCTGGAGTCGACGCCTCCACTCGCCGAACTGGAGGATAGGAGCTGCACATTTCCGCCGATGCGCACGCCGACGCCATCGACCGCCGTGCCTCCGATCTTCCACTCCCCGCGAACGGAGCTAGGAAATCCAGCGTCAAAGCCAAGAACGAAACCGGCGCGAGTATCCCCCCGCCGGAGCGCGCCTCGGCGGGGGCGCGGGGCATAGGGATCGTAGGCGTCGTAGGTCGCCACATTCTCTGGACGGTTTCGTTGACGATCTAGCTGATCAATCGCTAGATCTGCGGCCGCGCGAAACGCCTCGGCTTGCTCTGGGTAGGCGCTAGCCGCGGGCACGGCGACCTCGACGACCTTGGTGTACTCCCCCTGTGCGAGCAAGTCCGTCACCTCTTCCAACACGGTCTGCCCTGAGGCCACAGGGGGCTGCCCTGTCGCTCCGTTGGGACCGTCCCCACCGGACTGGGGCACGGCTGCGCCACCGACCGAAAACTCCGACGGCAAAGCTTCATCTCCGTCGAGCCATCGGGTCCACAAGACGTCGCCGCCCGCTCCGACCGCTTGGTACAGGGCCGGGCGATCCGTGGGCCGGGCGGACAAGGGCACACCGTCGACAAAAAGCACCATATGTTCGGGCGCTTGAACCCCTTGCCAAGGCGTCGCTTCGGCGATCTCGGCCCCTTCGGGAATCGAGAGCCATGCCGGCGCCTGCGCACCCACAGCAGTTGTTGCGGCCAACAGGGCGGCGGCCATCCCCGGCCGATCCCCTTGCAAGGCCTCATCCAGGTACATGGCGGCGTGAAGGGCCGCGGCATCGGCGGGATACACCACTTGCTCTAGGCACCCGATCTGGGCCTGCAATGCCGTATATTGAGGCCGGAAGGTGTCGATGTCTCGGGCCTGAGCCGCTTCGCCAATCTGCGAAAGCGTGGCGCGGACAGCAGGGAGCTGGACCGGCGCCTCACAGGTGGGCGCTCCGTCGACGGCGAGTAGCAGCCACAGCAGACTCATTTGCCCTTCCGTGTGCTAGAGAGAGTGCCCAGAACAGACGCTTGTACGCCCACTCCAGTGTCGAGTGTCATCTGCAGGCGGTACTCAAGACCCATCGGGCGCTCGTCTTCACCCCACGGTAAATGCAGCATGCGCGCCCCCAGCCCGACGCGCCCCCAGCCCACGGTCGCCAGTGGGCCCAGCGCGAGCCGTTCCGAACGGTGAAAGAGCACTCCGCCAGAGATGCTCAACCACTGGGAGGTGCGGTCTGTGCTGCCGAGGACCGCGTGTGAAAACAGCGGCGCCGTCTCGGCTCCGGCGGTGATCGCAATCCCGCGCATGCGGTAGTCGCAGGTGAGCGCGAACATGGGCGAGCCGCTGAATTGCACCGCACCGCGGCCTTGGAAAGACCAACTCTGTGGGCGTTCATAGGCTCCGCCAGTCAGTCCGAGCAGCCGGCGGCAGTGCCACCACGTGTCAGGCCCATCCAGCTCTTCGGTGGCCGCTTCGAGGGCCGCCGACTCGGTGGGCTGTTGTGCCAACGCCGGCGTGGACGTCAACGCGATCAGTGCAATTAGGCTTTTCACGGTTGGCAACGTACCACCACTGACATTCCCTTGGCGACCATTGGTGTGCCGCCGTACCGAACACTTCAGGGACTTTGCGTTTCCGCTGGTCGACGGAGCTGAGTATCCCGAACTTTTCTTGCTTGAACCATCACTTCAAGCGCCTTCTCGGTTTGGCCCGTACGCAGAAGATACGCAGATTGAGCCTCCATGACGCGGGGATCACCGGGCGATCGTCGCGCCGCCTCCTCCAGCCATCGGGCAGACTCGGGCAGCCCATCCGGCACATCGAGCAAGATGCGGCTCAACGCCAGGGCTGGCTCCACGCCGGTGTCGCGGTTCGGAGCCGCGACGCGCAGCGGTCCAAGCGCGTCCTGAGGTCGACCCAGGTCCACGTATGCCAGGCCTAATGCGGCCTGCGCGAGCCCTACTTGGGGGGTCATCGCGACTTGGGCCTTGAGCAACTCCACGGCGTCCGGCACCCGACCTTGCCGAAGACGAACCATGCCCAAGAGGTATCGAACGTCCGAATTGGCCTCGTCCTCGCCAAGGACCTGTTCGAGGTCGGCCGCCGCGGCCTGTAGGTCGTCGGCCTCGAATCGGCACGCCCCCCGCACGAGCCGAGCGCGGGACGCGACGGGGTTGTGGTCCAAGGCTGCGGTCAACACGGGCAATGCCAGATCGCATCGACCCGCCTGGCGGAAGATCTCTCCTCGCACCGCTGCGATCGTTGGATTGTAAGGGTCGAGCGCGGCCGCTTGGCTAAGGTAGATCTCGGCCCGGTCCGGCTCCCCCCTCGCCGCCAGAACCTCTCCCATATGAGACAGGATTCCGGGGTCTTGAGGCGTCTTTTCTAGCATTTCGCTGTCGACCTGAAGCGCGTCCTCTAGTTGGCCCGACAGCTGTAGTGCCCTAGATAGCAGCACCTTTGCGGACCGGATCCTAGGGTACTTCTTGCAGAATTCGCGCAGAAGCGGCACGGCCTCATTGGGGGGGCGCGTACGGGCGAGCGTCGTCAGCGCCGTCACGCGACTCTGCATATCCGGGTGGGCTTTGGGGTCCGGCAGGGCCTCGCCATCTGCGGGCGCGCCAGCGTCCAGGTAGCCCAAGCGCCGAAGCGCTGCTTGCGTGGCGGCATCTGGGGCAAGGGGCGTACGAGCCCGGGACGCCCGCCCCGCCCGGTAGGACGACAGCCGCTCCCTGAGCGCGGCGGCGGTATCCGGGATGGACGCCACCAGGTTGTTCAGCTCACCCGGGTCCGCCCGCCAGTCGTAGAGCTCCGGACGAGGGGCGTCGATGTAGCGATATTGGGCGTCCTGGCTCACGTGAAGCTCGGACAGACCCAGGGCAAACCGCTGATGATAGCTCTCTGCGTACACCCAACGATCGGGCTGATCCGCAGACAATAGCGATGCACCGTCCACGTCTGCCGGCGGGGTAAGGCCCGCTGCTTGCAGCAGGGTCGGCGCCACATCCACCACCGACGCCAGCCCCTTGCGCCGCTCGGTCGTCACCCCTGTGCCAGCGACGACCAGCGGCACCCTAAGTGTGCTGCGATAGGCGAACTGGCCATGGGTTTCCTCGCCGTGCTCACCTCGGCCCTCGCCGTGGTCTCCCACCACCACAATCAGGTTCGGCCTCGCTCGCGCTCGAAGCGCGTCAATGACCTGGCCCGCACCCTGATCGGCGAAGGCGATCTCGGCGGCGTACGGATCGTCGAACCTCTCCCGGTAAGGAGCTGGCGCGATGAGCGGATGGTGCGGATCGTAGAGATGAACCCAGAGGAACACGGGCGCATCCGACGCCTCGTTCAACCACGCCAGGGCGTCTGTGGCAGCGCGGTCGGCGGTTCGGGTGGCCCCCGGGTCGTGTAGGCCCTCCAGCCGCGTCGTGTCGAACCCATCGCCATAGTGGTCGAACCCACGGTTCAGCCCCAGCCCTCCCTCCAGAACCACCGCCGACACGACGGCACCGGTCTGCCACCCGGCCTCCTTTAGAGCCACCGCGACCAACGGCAGATCCCCATCCAGCCGTTGGCCATTGTTCTGTACTCCGTGAACATCTGGGTACAAGCCCGTCAACATCGAGGTGTGGCTGGGGAGCGTGAGCGGGGCAACCGACTGAGCCTCTTCGAACACCAACCCCTGCTCGGCCAGCCGGTCCACATTTGGGCTCGGACTCGGACTCGCGCCGTAGACCCCAAGGGCATCGGCGCGGGTAGTGTCGAAGGTAATCAGCAACAAATCGGGTCTTAGGTCGGGCGCGGGTTCGGGAACGGGCGCGGACTCGCCGGTACACCCCATGACCGCCAAGAACACCCACGCGCGATTCATCGGCTCAAGACCGACTCCACGATGTCGGCCGCCTCACTCGCGGCGTCGATCCTGGCCTGTCCCTTGGCAGCTGCCGCCATGCTGGCGAGGCGCTCCTCGTCTCCGAGCAAGGACTCCACCACCCCAACAGCCGTGTGCAGATCCCAGTCCGCCTCAACCAAAACCTGCGATGCACCGGCATCTTCTAGTCCACGAGCATTGTGCTCCTGGTGATTCTCGGTGACGTTCGGGCTGGGAATGAGCAGCGACGCCCGGCCCACCGCGGTGAGCTCTGCCAGCGTCGTAGCGCCGGAACGACTCACCACCAGATCTGCGAGGGCGAATGCTTGCCCCATCTGATCCTCGTAGTCCACCAGTTTGACGCCCTCGGGTACATCGCCTTTGAACGCCCCTTTTACGTCATCGATAAACCGGCGTCCCGTGAGGTGAAGCACTTGATAGGCCCGGTCTGGCCGCTGAGCGCAGGCGATCGCCAGGTCGTTCAGGCGCGCAGCCCCCAACGAGCCCCCCACGAAGAGCACGACGGGCCGGTCGGCAGCCAAGCCGTAGCGCTCGGCCGCTTCTTCACGTTCACCCTGCAAAATTTTCGGATTCACCGGCACACCAACAACGTGGCGGGGTGCGGTGCCTGGCAGGCGCTTTCCGGTCTCGGCATAGGTGAGCAACACCGCCTGAGCGACGCGTGCACACAAGCGATTGGCCAGACCCGGAGCCACATTCGCCTCATGCACGACTCGACCCGCGCCACACGTCCAGGCCGCAAGAACGGGGGGCGCCGAAATGTAGCCGCCCACTCCCAGCACCAAGTCGACCTTGTCTTGCCGGAGTTGCCCGCGCGTTCGCAAGATCGACGCAGCCAGCGACATTCCGAACTTAATCTTTCCAACTAGGCCCGCCCGAGGGAACGCGGGGGCCTTTACGGGGCGGAACGTATAGCCACGCGGGGCCGCGACCCGGCCCTCAAGCCGATCCGGGTCTCCGTAATAAAGCACGGTATGACCCCGAGAACGAAGCTCATCTCCCATGGCGAGTGCCGGGTAGACATGCCCCCCGGTTCCTCCGCCAGCCAATGCGATGGTCGCCATGCTCTCTCCCGTCCATGTGTCGCGGCGGCCACCGGTATAGCGCGAAACGCGTAGTCGGCGATGCATGCAAGCACTCAGGATTGGACGGATCCGGCCGACCGTGGCACATTGGTGGGGACACAG
>JBGCER010000592.1:0-4026 GCA_045106515.1 Myxococcota bacterium | reverse complement strand
TCCGCGAGCAGGTCATGGGCGAGCTCCGCCGCCACTTTCGGCCCGAATTCCTCAACCGTCTGGATGACGTCGTGCTCTTCAAGCCGCTGCAGCTTGCCCAGATCCGGAGCATCGTTGACCTCCTGATCGAGCGATTGCAGCGGCGACTGCAGGACCGCCAGCTCACGCTGGAGCTTAGCCCTGAGGCTAGGGATTGGATCGCGGAGCAGGGCTACGATCCAGTCTATGGCGCGCGGCCGCTCAAGAGGTTCTTGCAGCGTGGCCTAGAAACTCGCATCGGGCGAAGGATGATTGCCGGGGACGTCCCCGATGGTTCCACCCTCGTGGTTACGTTGGTCGACGGGGCCCTTGATGTCGCGGTGGGCCCAATCCTCACCGGCTGATTCGCCGGCTCGCTGTCAGACCCCGAACCCCCAATCCGTTAGGACAGGAAGATGACTTTCGCGCCGATGGGAGGCTCGGTCTGTCCATCGAGCACGCCGATGCGCTCTTGGAACAGGTAGAGCAGCATGAGCGCCGAGGGGTGCTTGGCTTGAAGATCCTGATACGTGAACTCCGCACTCGTCGTGGTCATCTTGAAGGCCGCGCCTTCCCAGAAGCGACGGGTGATGGCGTCGTGGCTGCCGTCGGAGCCCCATGGGGTCTTTCCGAGGATTCGACCGGGAGCCTCCCGGTTGCCCTCCGCCTGCACGGGGGTGGTCTGGATCATGCGTTCACGGCCCAGCTCGTGAACGAAATGCATGCAAACCAGTGAGTTGTACGGGTCCTCGTCGGTTGCGGCGAGCACCCAGCTCACCTGCTCCATGGGCAGCTCCATGGACAAGTCTTCGTGCAGTACGTCGCCGTAGTGGACCGACAGACCTTCCATGCGGGCCCGGGAAACACGGCGGTAGCGGTTGTCGGCAAGCACAGCCTTGGCGCCGGCTTTGTCCAAGATCTGGGCCAGCGACACTGCCCACCGCGAGGCTCCGACGATCAGGATGCCGTTGCCTTCTCGGGCGGCGAGCCCCAGGTAGCGTGCCAGCGGTCGGATGGTGAGCCCGTGAAGCACGACGGTGCTCATGATGACTCCAAACACAATGGGCATGAGGAGGTTGCCGTCGGGTACCTCGGCCTTCTCCACCAGCACGGTGCCGAACGCACCGGCCATTGCCGCGGCGACCACCCCGCGCGGTGCGATCCAGCCGACGAGGGCGCGCTCTTTCCACGGAAGGCTTGTGCTCAGGGTCGCCGCGCCAACCGTGAGCGGGCGCACCACAAACAGCACCGCGAGCACCACCAGCATGGGCCGGCCCCACAGGGCCTCGAGCACGCTCAGCTCGAGGCTGGCCGAGAGTACGACAAAGAGCAAGGAGACGAGCAGCGTCGATATCTGCTCCTTGAACCGGTGGATGTCGTGGAGCGAGGCGTCATGGCGCTGGGCGAGCACCATGCCCATTGTGGTTACGGCCAGCATCCCAGACTCGTGAACTCCGAGGTCGGAGAGTGCGTACACCACGAGCACGCTGGCCAGGATGATGGGGCTGCGCAGGTGCTCTGCGATTTTTCCCGCAGCCAGGGCATTCCCCAGCAACATGCCGACGATCGCGCCGAGCAAGCCCGCGCCGACGATGCCGAGGAGCATCAGCCACACGGAGTGGGACGCGCCGGTCGAATCGCTGAACGCCAGGATGAGCTCCAGGACGACGACCGCCAGCATGATGCCGAGGGGATCGTTGACGATGCCCTCCCATTTTAGCAGCGTGGCTGGCCGCATGGCGATGCGCGCGGTGCGCAGCATAGGCATGATAACCGTGGGGCCCGTGACGACCAAAATGGCGCCGACGCAGGCGGACGTCTCGATGCTCAGGCCGCCGATGTAGTAGGCCGCGCCCGTCGTGAGGGCGAAACCGAGCACGAGGCCCGCGATGATGAGGCGCCACAGGGTCGCTCCGACGTGGCGGGCTTCACTCAGGTGGAGGGTCAGCCCCCCCTCGAAGAGGACCAGCGCCACCGCCAGCTGCACGAAGGCCCGCACGATGGTCTCTCCGTCGTCCCCAAACATCTTGTAGGGTTCGACGAGTCCCGTGATCGGGCCGAGAACGAGGCCGCTGACCAGCAAGAGGAGCAGGGCGGGCAGGCGGGTCCATACCGCCAGCCACTGAGCCGCAACTCCTACGGCGAAGATCAGGGTCAGGAGATAGAGTGGGGCGATCGGCACCCGGGAAGATCGTTCAGATGGGGCCGTTGGATTCCATCGCAGAGTGCTTCCTCACCCAACTCCTTTGCCCAGCGAAACCCGTCCATGGCACCCCAACCGCGCTCTCCCCGAGGTCCCATCAGGGTCCTATTCGTTTGCACGGGCAATATCTGCAGATCGCCCACCGCGGATGCCGTGATGCGCAAGTTTGTGTCAGAAGCAGGGCTGGAGGGGGTCGTGGAGGTC
Source organism: Myxococcota bacterium (assembly GCA_045106515.1). GTDB lineage: Bacteria > Myxococcota_A > UBA796 > UBA796 > REDI01. The sequence continues at coordinate 1,601 of JBGCER010000592.1, read as the reverse complement.
GATTCTGCCGGCACCACGGGCTACCACAACGGCCATCCCGCGGACGCCCGTTCGGCGGCTGCGGGCCGTACGAGGGGGTTCGACCTGTCCAGCCTTCGATCCCGTCGGATCCGGCTGGAGGACTACACCGCGTTTGACTACCTCGTGGCCATGGACGAGGGCCACCTCGCGGAGATGCGCGGGCAGTGTCCAGCCGGTGCGCGGGGCCAACTGGTGATGTTCCGGGACTACTGCTCGAAGCACAGCCCCGGGGACGTGCCCGACCCCTACTACGGAGGGGACACGGGATTCGAGGATGTTCTGGACCTCGTCGAAGATGGCTGCCGTGGCCTGCTCGACGTGCTGCGCTCCGAAGCCCGTCCCTAGGGCAGGTCGTACACCGCGCCATCCCGCACGGACACGAGGAATGTGGCGGGACCGTCGTTGACGAGTTCGACCTCCATATCCGCGCCGAACTGCCCCTTCGCTACCGTGATCCCGAGGGCTTCGAGTGCGCTGGCCACTTCGAGATACAGGGGCTCGGCGTCCTCGGGGTCGGCGGCCGCGGTGAAGCTGGGGCGGTTGCCCTTGCGGATCGCAGCGGCCAGGGTGAACTGGCTCACGACCAGACACGACCCGCCGAGGTCGGTGACGCATTGGTCCATGGGGGTGCGGCCGGGGAACACGCGCATCTTGGCGATCTTCTGTGCCGTGGCTTGGGCGTCTCGGGATGTGTCACCACGTTCTACGCCAACGAGAAGGAGGAGCCCGATGCCAACCTCTCCTACGGTTTCGCCGTCGACCCGCACGGCGGCTCGCCGGACCCTTTGGACGACAGTTCTCACCGGCGCAGCGTAGCGCTGCGCCAGCGCAGCCAAAGGGTTTGGCAGATCCCGGCGACGGACAGGCTTAGAATGGCCGAGTGGACCCCCGGCCAGGGGCTCCACGCCACCGAAGCCGCCAGCAGCGCCATGGCGATGGTGAGGTATATGGCGACCGCTTCGGTCGCGTACCACGTCCGTCGGTGGGCTACGAGGTAGCCCTGGTAGAGGCTTTGAAGCACGGCATAGCCGGACATCAACAGGCCCAAGCCCACGGCGGTGACGGCCACGGGGTAGACATCCGGCGACAGGTCTGTGGCGTGGACGAAGTAGAGGCCAGCCACCGGGGTGAACGCAATGAGCGCCAGCGCGCCGACCATGGCGGCTCCGAGGAGCCACGCGACCCGCTGCAGTGCGGCGCGGGCGCCAGGTTCTTGGCACAGGGTCACGACCACTTCGTTGAACGCAAACCCTGCACTCCTCGTCAAGAAGATCAGTCCGTATACCACCGTCCAAGCTGCGAGGCTCGTTTTGGGCGCCGTCATGCGGTTCATGGCCAGGGCGCCGATGGGCTGCAGCACAAGGGTCATGAGGGGCGTGATAGCCAGCGGGATGTAGAACGAGAAGAACGCCCGCAGAGACAGTCGCTCGTCTGCTGAGGTGGTATGCCGTAGGTTGGATTGGACGACGGGCCGGGTCACCCACGTCGTGAAGAGGGCCTCTGCCGTGACCCCTGCGGCGATGGCGCTCGTGCCGGCGACGATGCCGGGGCTCACGTCGAGGTGCACGCACCCCACAAGC
>JBGCER010000591.1:0-6283 GCA_045106515.1 Myxococcota bacterium | reverse complement strand
GGGGACCAACGGCCGTGGTATTGTCCCACGCACTATCTACCATGGTACCGACTACATGCGCTTTAACGACCTCAAAGCGGCGCTTCAGCCCGGCTTGGATGACGACCTCGGCAAGCTGTACGCCGAGTTTGTCCGGTCGAGCGGCACCGGCGACTTGGTCCGCTTCATCCAATACCTTCGTGATGAGGGCAAGGTGGAGAAGAAAGTGTTGGAGGACTTGGTGTCGGACGGGGTTATCGACTCCGGCGCCGTAGAGGGCTTGGCAAGGCGTCAAACGCCCATGCCCACCCAAGGCCGGCTCCATGCCCCTACCCTCATGCCGGACTTCGATGAGGAAGAAGAAGACGAGGCGGCCAGCGAGCCCGAGGTCCCGTCTGCGGCCGCCGTAGAGACCAGCGAAGACCCCGAGACCCAAGAGCCGCCGGACGCCGACCCCAATGAGGTCGCGGCTGAATCGGCGGATAAGGCCGATGAAAAGAAGGCCTTGCCGTCCCAGGCCGAATACCACCCTGCGTCTAAGGCCGCACCAGAGCCCGCAGCCAAACCAAAGACGGACCCGAACGCGGCCGCGAAGGCCGAGGCCAAGGCGGAGCGTGACGAGGCCGCCGAAGCCAAGCCAGAGCGTCCAAAGCGCCGTTCTGAGGCCGCTGGAACGGGAGCGCGACGCTCCGCCCGCCGCACGGGCTCCGGCCGCCGATCGTCGGGAGCGCGGACCGGCGGCAAGTCCGGCACGGGGGCCCGCACAGGCTCTCGCACCGCGTCGGGCGAACCCACGGGCGCCAAAAGGAACACGAGCGCCCGCGAGCGCTTGAAACGCACCATGTTCTCGCTGCGTGCCCAGAGCGAGGCCACCGCGGAGACCACCGATCTTCTGCGTCGCGACTACAAGTTCGTGGGCAAGGTTGGCGAAGGCGCCATGGGCCGCGTCCTCAAGGCCAAAGACAACGACCTGCTGCGCCTGGTCGCGTACAAAGAGATGTCGGAAGAGATCGCTGCGAACCCCGCTCTCGCCAGCAAGTTCTACGCCGAAGCTCAGATCACGGCTCAGCTAGACCATCCCAATATTGTGCCCGTGTACCAGCTGGAGCAGTCCACCGACGGCATGCTCGCCTACACCATGAAGCTCATTAAGGGCGACACGGTGGAGGACTACATCGACTCGATCAAAGAGTCGTATCAGTCCCGCGGCAAGGGCAAGCTGCCCGAAGATGCACAGCTCGACAAGCGTCTGGAGATCTTCCTGCCCTGCTGCGACGCCCTCTACTATGGCCACCGTCGCGGCGTCGTACACCGCGATTTGAAGCCTGAAAACATCATGATCGGCGCCTATGGTGAAGTCTATATTATGGACTGGGGCATCGCGAAGGTGGTGCGAGAGAGCGAGATCGTCACCGAAGATCCCATCGATCTGCTCTATGAGCCCGACGAAGAAGATGACCTGATCATCGGCACCCCCCAGTACATGTCGCCCGAGCAGGCCAATGGCGACAACGCCGATCTGGACCACCGCTCGGACCAGTACTCTATGGGCTTGATCCTTTACGAGCTGATCAGCCTGAATCAAGCCGTGACCGGCAAGTCCGCCATGAAGATCGTCATGCGCCAGCAGGACGCGGACCGCGATCCCCTCCAGCACGCGTTTGGCGACAAGATCCCCAAGGGATTGCGGGCGATCATGGAGAAGGCCACCGCCAAAAAGAAGGCGGATCGGTACCCACACATCATGGACCTAGCCGACGATATTCGGCATTATTTGCGAGATGAGCCCGTCGACGCTCGTCCCGACAGCGTGCCGGCCGCCTTTGGTCGCTGGATTCGTCGCCACACGGCCCTCACCGCATTTGGTGTGCTCACCCTGCTGTTCTTTGCCGGCGTTGGCGTCATCACCATCGGCGCGGGCGCGGCGGTCTACACCACGCTCGCTTCGGCGCGCCAGACCAAGGTCAATGGGCTGGGCTCCGCTGTGTCCGCACAGGCGTCAAAGATCGACGGCCAGTTCATCAAATATGAAGGCTTGCTTGGGACGATCGCTGCAACCGCCTCCGAGAAGCTGATCTTGTCTGGCGGCGATGGGTATGACTACTACACCACCGCCCAGTTCGACGGAGAAGGCGACGGTCCCGCCGTGCCGAGCCTGGTGGAGTCCAAACTCTACAAGACGACGTTGTCCCTCGACTACCCCGTGTTCCATTCGACCACGACGGACCCTGCTGCCGAAGAGGACATGAAGAAGCTGTCCACCATGGCCGGCAACCTTCGAGCGGCCTTGCTGCGGTCTGAGTCGGAAGAGGCGGCCCGGTTCACGCCGGCTCGGTACAAGCGCCGGATCGCGGTACAAGGCACCCCGTTGACCTGGGCCTTTATCGGCTTGGAATCCGGGGCCTACGTGCATTATCCGGGCAAGGGTGGGCTCGGGAGTTTCGATCCTCGCGAGCAGCAGTGGTACGTCGAGACGAAGAAGCAATCCAAGCGCGAACCGGGCCCTCAGTGGTCGGTTCCATTGCCGGATTATCATGCTGAACAGTACGTTCTCACGGTGTCCCAGCCCATTTACTCCCTCGATGACAAGCTGCTGGGCGTGGCAGGTACCTCGCTGACCTTCGACTACCTGATCCACGAGTATTTGAACCTGCCCGATAGCATCAAGGGCGTGACGGAAGTCGCGCTCTTAAACAACGAGGGCAAGCGCATTATTTCGACCAAGGACCAGGGCAAGACGCCCGCGGCCGGCCGGTCGACCGAGAAGCGATTGTCCCTTCTGGATGTGCCGGTTGTGGTGGCGGCGATCAAGAGCATCGACCAAGGTGGCGTCGAGCAAGCCAACGTCGATGGCGTGCCGAGCTTGGTCTTCTACAATCGGATGGAAGGCCTCGGTTGGTACTTGGTGGTGGTCGGCAACGAGGCCGAGATGCTTGGATCGGAGATCTAGCGACCCTTCGCAGGGTCGACCCGGTCGACATGCAGCAGCTGAGGTGCGGAATCGGCATCTTCGCCTGCGGGATCTGCACTGGCTGGGTCCGGTGGGTTCGTCATAGTCGCCTTGGTACGGTGATGGCGATGTGGCACGGGCTGTGCAGTGAAGACGCTCCGAATGCTGAAACCATGCTTGTGTGAGACCCTTTGACCCTCGACCCCTGGAGACACCATGAAGATCTCGTCGGCCCTCGCCGTGATTTTGGCCCTTGGCGCCTGCAATGTGTCCGACGATGATGGTGGCGACCCCCAGGACACGTCGGATACCAGCGATACCTCGGACACCAACGACACCTCGGATGGCGGTGGACTGAGCGACGCCTTCGATGAGTTCGGCGTCAACGTTACGACCTACGCCGACGGCGATGAGGTTGTGATCGAGACCAATGGACACCCGGACCACCCCACGCCGTATTGGGGTCCCGGTCATGAGCTCTACATTGAGCCCACCGTCACCACCTTGGAGCGGATGACCCCTGGCTTTATTGAGCGATTCACCGGCTCGTACACCTTGCGCGTGCCGATGTCCCCCGAAAAAGCAAGTTCAAGCACCGCGACTGGCCTGGGTGGGATCGGGATCGCGGTCAGCGGGTCGCTCATCTTCAATGATGAAGAGGGCGGCGGTCAGCCCATCGACCAAGCCCTCGCAGGCCTGGACTACACCGGCGCCCACACGGGGCCCCAGAGCTACCACTACCACCTCGAAACGAAAGCCTGGTCGGACGATGATGATGCTCTGATCGGCATTATTGCCGATGGCTTCTTCCTATATGGCCGCAAGTGTGACTCGACCGATGACTACCCGGACGACCTGGACGCGTCGGGTGGCCACACCTCCACCACACAGCACGATGCGTCCGAGCACTACCACTACCACATCGTGAACGAGCCGTATCTTGGGTTCTACATCCTCTTTGCGGGGGACTACCAGGGCACCCCAGGCACGGTTCGCTAGCCGTGAGGGCGGTCTGGCTTCTCCTGCTGTTGGTCGGCTGCGCGGCGGCCGCTGTTCCCGACCGCGTCGTCGGTGTGGAGAGGGTGCAGCTGGACCGAAATGCGGGCGTCTTCTTGGTGGATGGCCGGCCATTCTCGGGTTGGTCTGTGACCAAAGCTCCGGACGGGACCCGCATCGAACAGGCTGGCTTCCTCAAGGGGCGGCGTCATGGGGATCGAACTCGGTGGTACGCCTCAGGGCAGATGATGGAGCGGATTCCCTACGTGTCCGGGAGGCGGGGTGGCTTGGCTCAGGCCTGGTGGTCCAATGGCACCCTACGAAGTGAGAGTCGCTACCTCGATGATCGTCCACACGGGCTGCAGCGTCAGTGGTACGCCACCGGCGTCTTGTTCAAAGAGGCCCGACTCGAGCACGGCGGTGAGGTTGGGCTTCAGCGAGCCTGGCGCGAAAATGGTGCGATCTATGCGAACTACGAAGCGCTCAATGGGCGTACGTACGGGCTGAGGCGGACCAAGCCGTGTTTCCAACTGGAGGAAGAAGATGTGGTACCAACGCGGTAGTTTGTTGATCGTGCTCTTGACAGCGGGTTGCTCCACTGCGGCGACGTCGGCGGACCGCCGAGTGGACACGCTGCCGTTTTACCAGGACGCCACGTTCGCCCCGCAATGGCTGGAGCCTGGCGCGGTCCCCGCTGACTTTCATCAGATCCCCGCCTTTCGCCTGACGAACCACCGAGGCGAGTCGGTGGATGAGTCGCTCTTGGACGGCAAGATCAGCGTCGTCGACTTCTTCTTCACCACCTGCCGTGGCATCTGCCCGAAGCTTCGTAAAAGCATGGTTCGGGTCGACGCCGCCATGGAGGCCGACGCCGATGTGGTGCTGCTCTCGCACAGCGTGATGCCGTCCAAAGACACCGTTGAGGTGTTGTCAGATTATGCGCAGACGAACGGCATTACGTCGAAGCGCTGGCACCTACTCACCGGCGATCGCGACCAGATCTACGCCTTGGGTCGGTCTTCCTACTTTGTGGAAGATGACCAGGGTGAAGTCGTGGACAAGGTCGACTTTCTGCACACCGAGAGCATGATCTTGCTGGATGGGCGACGGCGGATCCGCGGGGTCTACAATGGCGTGAACGCCGCATCCGTAGACCAGCTGATCCTCGATGCTAAGGCCCTGCTCACCGAGGCGAACCCCGCCTCGAACTGACGTGGCTAGGTGAGGTCGTAGCGTTTGAGCTTGTCGTAGAGCGTGCGCAGGCCGATTCCCAGGTGGGTCGCGGCGCGCTTTCGGTGGCCATCGTGCAGGGCGAGGGCGGCTACAATGGCCTGTTTCTCCGCTTCCTCGAGCGAAGGGGCGCGAGCGGTCGCTGGGGCAGGGGCCCCGGTGTGCAGCACCCCCTCGATGTCGGCGGGTCGCAGCACCTCTTGATCGACCAAGATACAGGCTCTCTCCAGCGCATTTCGAAGTTCCCGCACATTGCCCGGCCAGCTATGGGCTCGGAGTGGAGCCTCGCACGAGGGGTCGAGACTGAGCTCGGGGCGGCCCACCTCTTGGGCCACGTCGGTCAGCAGGGTCTGGGCCAGGGGCCAGACGTCTCCAGGACGGTCCCGAAGCGGCGGCAGGGTGACGGGAAATACGGCGAGGCGGTGGTAGAGGTCATCTCGGAAGGAACCTTTTTGGACCATCTGTCGTAGATCGCGGTTGGTCGCGGCGATCCATCGAACGTTCGCAGTCAGCAACTCGTGCCCACCGACCCGTTGGTAGCGCCGCTCTTGAAGGACGCGCAGCAGGCGCGCTTGGATGGTCGGGCCGAGCTCCCCCACTTCATCGAGGAAGAACGTGCCTCCAGAGGCTCGCTCAAGCTGGCCGAGATGCCGTTCATTTGCGCCGGTGAAGGCACCCTTCTCGTGGCCGAACAGCTCGCTCTCTAACAGGGTCTCGGACAGGGTCGCGGCGTTGATCGCCACAAAGGGGCCGTCTGCACGGCGGGACCAGCGATGCACCGCTCGGGCGCTCACCTCTTTGCCGGTGCCGCTCTCGCCTTGGAGCAGGACGGTGGCATCGGTGCGGGCCACCTTGCGTAGTGCGGTGGTGATGGGGTCCATGACCGGGTCGTGCCAGAGGCGATCGGTCGAGGGTGGGGCCGGGGTGCGGGCCTGGCCCACGATGCCTCGAACCAAGACGCGCAGGGCTTCTGGGCTTGGGAGGGGCTTCTCCAGAAAGTCGACGGCACCGAGCTTCATGGCCTCGACGGCGGTGTCGATTCGGCCGTGGGCGGTCAGCACCAGGCTCGGCAGGGTCGGGTGAGTCTTGTGCACGGCTCGCAGCAGGTCGACGCCGTGCATCCGCGGC
>JBGCER010000590.1:0-5584 GCA_045106515.1 Myxococcota bacterium | reverse complement strand
ACACACTGCCCTTCACAGACCCTGAGCGCTCGCCACTTGCGGGGGCCTTGGAACAACTTCGCCGCTCAGCGGTTACCCACTGCGACCCTTCCGCCCGCACTTGCGGATCCCATGCCGTTCACACCTCGATCCCTCTTCAAGACACTCCTGCCCATACCCCTGCTACTGGCCCTGCCCGCTACATCGGTAGCAGCGCCCGGCGAGACCGTCGAGGTCATCGACGACAAGCCTTCCTCCGCGCGCCCCAGCAAGCCCAGCCTGGCACTGCGCGTCCCTGATCTGTCGCTTACAAGCCGTGTTTTTGACTTCCCCACCGGACTTCGCATCATCATGCAGTCCGAGAAGAGCCACCCGGTCGTCAGCGTGCTCATGGTCGTCGACCACGGAGCCGCGGACGACCCCGACCAAGCCATGGGTACCGCACACTTCGTCGAACACACCTGGTTCCGAAGCAAGCATCAAGACCGCCCGCCCATCATGACGCACATCCAAGACTTGGGCACCCAATTCAATGCGACCACGCGCCACGACACCACGGACTTCCGCACGGTTGCGAGTTCCGAGTTCATCAACGAGCTCATGAAGCTTGAGTCCCTCCGCCTGACCGAGCCCTACATCGGCGTGACCGACGAAGAGATCGAGACCGAGCGAGAGGTTGTGCGAAACGAGTGGCGACGCCGCAACGAGCAAAGCTCAAGCCTGGTTTTCGACTACTTGCTCAAGAGCGTTTTCCCGGACGACCATCCGTACCACGAGCGTGAAACCAACGATTCGCTCGACAATATCAAGCTGCCTGTCCTGCAGAAGTACTTCGACGACTACTACACACCAGACAAGACCACCATCATCGTGGTGGGCGACTTCGACCAAGCCCAGGCGCGAAGCTTGGTATTCAGCAACTTCGACCTCGCGCTGCTCGACCCCGCGCTCAAGCCTGAGCACCTAGTCACCTACCCCAAGCCCGGCATCGAAAACCCCAACCCCGACATGCCCGAGCACTGGCTCACCGATGCCGTGAATCCGGCCAACCCGGAGCAGCCCTACCCGGAGCTAGACCCGCGCAAGAAGCAGGCTCGGGTCAAGGCCTCGGACCCCATGCCGCTGCCTCCGCCCCCCGACCAGCAAGAAATTCCTGTCTACAAGGCGGCCATCGACAATCAGACTGTAATGGTGGGCTGGGCGCTCCCCGGTGGTTTCCGCGGCGATGACACCAACATGGTTGTTCTCGCCAACACCGCCAGTGGCACCATCGCCTCGACCCTTAGACAGAAGGGCTACCTCGACTCTGACGATCGAAAGCGCGGTCTCAAGGACCCTGGATGTTTTGCCCTGCCGCTCAAGGTCAACTCGGTCATCGCGTGCTCCATCGAAGTTACGGACACCAAGCGCTGGGATGACCCCAAGCGCGTCGCAGACCTGATGATCGACCAGCTCGCCCCCGTGTGGAACCCCGAGCTCGTCACCTTGCGCCAGCAGTTCGTCAGCCAGGGCAAGAACTCCGAGATCGCCCGAATCCTTCGCTCCGTCGATGATGTGGCCCAACACTTCGGCGGACGAGCCGAAGACATTGGCTTCCACGCTCACCAAACGGCGTCGGTGACCTTCCACTCCGACCGCATCCGCGAGATCGCTGCGCTGGACAATGCTCGCGTAGCCCAGCTTGGCTACGAATTCCTCAAGCGCGACCGGGCAGCGGTCGCCGTGGTCAACCCCATCCCGCAGGCCGACATCGATACCACAGCCGAGTCGTCGAGCTACCACGGAGCCTCCGAGTCCGATGCAGTTGCAGACGCGGCCATCGCTGCGACCTACACCGACGAAGACATCGCGAACGAGTACCTCCCACCCAACCTCGGCCGCCTCGTCGACAAGCGCATGCCCAATGGCTTGCGCGTCGTCATCGTGCCGCATGGCGAATCTCCGCTAGTCGAAGCGACCTTGGTCATTGGCGGCGGTAGTTGGGACGAGCCCGACGGCATTCGGCTGCTGACCCGGATCTTCCAAGACGACGACTGGTCGAGCTTCGGCGGTGGCGGCAACAACGCCCTGCAGATCGCGGCAACCCGGACCTTTTACCAAGACTATGGCACGCAGTGGATGACCGGCATCCGAGGACCCGCGGGCAACTTGGACGGCGCGTTGTGGATGCTGCGCGAAGAAATGGAGAGCAAGCGCCCCGACTTCGACGGCAAGGTCACCTACACCAACCGCGAGCGGGACAAATTCTACAGTGGGATCCACACCCGCGGCTGGCACCTGAGCGAGATGAGCCAGCGCCACCTGTACCCCGAAACGCCGCATCAGTGGCCAAGAACCAAGGGTTATGTAGACCAGATGGCATCATTCACGCCCGCCGACGCGCGGACGTACATGGACCGCCAGCTGCAACCGGCCAACGCCACCTTGGTGGTGGTGGGCAATATCGACGCCGACGAAGCTCTGCGCCAGTCGGTGGAGTACTTCGCCGGGTGGGAGCCCCGCTCCGGCGTCGAAGTTGGGCCTGTCGCCAAGCCCGCCGTGCCCCCAATGGGAACGGGCAGCAAGATCTTGGTCTTCGACAACCAGAAGCGCACCCAGACTCAAGTGACCCGAGAGTGCCGCCTCAACTACGAAGGAGTGCAGGACGTTCAAGCCACCGCTGTCCTCTCTAACCTCATCTTCGACCGGACGTTCAGCACCCTGCGCGTCAAAGAGGCCTTGGCCTACAGCCCCGGCGGAAACGCCTCGGCACGTCCAGATGGGTCCGCTGACCTCACGTTCAGAAGCCTAGCGGTCAACATCGGCGTCGGGCGCACCCTAGAGTTCTTCCGGGACCTGACCCAAGAAATCGAAGACGGCAAAGTCGACGATGCTCAGCTCACCAAGTACAAATTGCGCCGCTCCCGAAGCACAGGTGTGCAGGCCCAGTCCACGTCGCAGATGACGCGCAAGCTCCTGAGCGTGCTGTACTGGGACCAGCCGTGGTCCATGCTCACCGACGCCGGTCAGCACGTAGCGGACGTCGACGCCGCGCAGCTCCAGCGCATGGTTAAGGGCTGCAATGGCCGCTCTATCACCACACTCGAAGGCCCTGCAGACGTCATCACGCCGCAACTGGACGCCAAGGGCTTCAAGTACGAGATTGTCGACTACAAGGAGCGCGGCAACAAAATGCACGAGAGCTTGGACCCGAAGGGGTACAAGAAGCACCTCAAGGCCAAGGCCAAGGCCGACAAGAAGCGTGAGAAGGACAAGGCCAAGGAAGTGGCTGACGGCTCCGCAGATAGCGAATCCGCCGAGTAAGCGCGCCACCCACCCGGGTGTTGAAGAGGCCTGACCGACACCGCTCGGTCAGGCCTTCTTATGTTCTACGGCCGCCCTTCCAGCTCGTCCCACAGCGATGGCCGGTCCCGAAGCTGCTCCAGCATGCGACGGCGGCGTTGGGCGCGGTCCGCCGCCTCAGATGTAGAGGGCGCGATCCTCGTGGGACGCGGTGTCGACTCAAACCGAAGCTCCAACCACGGGTCGACGGGACGCGAAGGCACCAGCACCTCGACCTGCGAGGAGGCGTCCGCCGTGACACTCTCCAAGGGCAGGCCCTGCTCTGCATCGACAGACACGCGGGTGAGCGAACCGTCCGACTGGACCTCCCAGCCCCCCTCCGGCGGCGCCGACGGCTCTCCGAGAAGACCGGCCCCAGCCAGGCCCTGTGCGGCGCCAATCCATGCGGGCAGGGCACCGGACGCGCCCGCAAGACGCGTGCGTCCCTTACTCATTGGCCGGTTGTCATCGTATCCAACATAGGTGCCGATGACGAAGCCCCGATCGGCTCGCCAAGCGCCCCCCTCCCACTTCGGGATCACGCCCAAGAAGGCGGCGTTCTTGAAGTCATTGGTGGTGCCTGTCTTACCGCCGACCGGCACGGGTGTTCCATCCACCTTAATGGACGAAAGTGCCCTTCGACCCGTACCATGCTGCACCACGTTCCGAAGGATATCGAAGGTCATCGACCCATTCGACGGTTGACCCACCTTGCGGGAAACAGGTTTGGCTCTATATAATACCCGACCATCAACATCGCGGATCTCCGCGATGAGCAGCGCAGAATCCGGAGGCGAAGCCACGGACGTACCCGACATGACCCCGGCCGATGACGACGCAGTGCCTGGGAACGTCCAAGCCTGACCAGAAACGAGCCCGCCGTACACCGCGGTGGCCTCTTCCAGCGTGATCTCGCTGGCGCCTAGCGGAATGGACAGAACAGGTCGAATGTCGCTTCGAACGCCATATTGGCGAGCCATTTCCGATACGTAGCGCAGCGAGAGCAAGACCCGAAAATCTTGGTGCCAGTACAATAAGTCGGGATCGTACAGGTCCATTTCGCCAGCCGTCACCAGCGCCTGGCGGCGAGCCGTCGCGGCTCGTAGCGAGGCGAAGGTGCCCACGTGCACCCGATCATCGAGCAGCACGTCGGCCCAAGGGGCGATTGGCGACGGTCGTGGTGGCTCATTGGCCGAGCCGCCTCCAAAGAGCTCGCGCATCCGGGTGCCCAGTGAAGGGCGGCGGAGCCGGCCGTACATGCCACTGGGTCCGCCTTCCAAAAGCACGGTGTTAAGTGCCTCAGCATCGGGCCGCACATAGCCAGTCGGCGGTGCGCCACAGGCGACAGCGACGCGGCCCGAAGAGGACTGCACCCACAGATCCGGCACCAGGCTCGGCAGGGGCGCTGACCCATATTCCACAGCTCGAACCATTGCTTTGTGCTGGGCCTCGCAAGAAGACGCCAGAGCATCCAGGTGCCGATAGCTATTGGATAGGGCCCGTGCTCGGGTGGCTCGCGTTCGACCTCCGGACGCTTGCACCTTGGCAAGCTCCCCGTCGTGACCCCACCCGTAGACGAGAGACGACAACGCCAGCTCATCTTCAGGATGGGCCGAGGTGGAGATCTGCGTCATCACATCTCGCCGCGCCATCAAGAACAAGGCTTCTGGCACCCTAGACCGCGTGGGTAGAACCCCAGCCTTCTGAATTCGAGTGCGGTAGTCCTTGGCTCCCTCGCCCGACCGACGCGCCAAATCTAATGCTTCAGCCAGTGCTTTCACCCGATCGGGGTCCAGCTTGTCGGTGAGGTGGTACAGCAGCCAGATGCTCGCCAGGTTCTCGGAGTTCACCCCCGCCCAAGCCATCGACACCACCGGCTCCGGTGTGTGATCCGGGCGAGGGTAGTAGTACGTGGTGCTGAACGGGAACACATTGCGCTGGTTGTCGAGGGGGTCATCAGGCCTCCAACCCAGCTCGATCGCCGAGTGGTAGACCAGCGGCTTCCAGGTGGAGCCGAACTGGCGAAGCGCCGTAGACCGGTTGAAGTTCCGGTTGTCATTGCCGCCAACCATGGCCCGAATCTGCCCTTGTTCCAACACCATCGTCGAGCCCTGCAGCTCGGGCCGCACTTCGAGGTCACACAGCGCTCCCTCGCTGGAGACGCTGCGCACGCTGACCCAGACCACCGAGCCATCGACCAGGGCGGCAGCCCCGGCGGGTTTGTACTGGATTCGCAGCCCGGTATTTTCGACCACGTGCTGGTGCTGGATTTCAAGAGCCTGTA
>JBGCER010000589.1:0-3823 GCA_045106515.1 Myxococcota bacterium | reverse complement strand
CACCTGCTCGCGAGCCACCCAACACCGCCGAGCTTCGATGGGCCCGAAGACAAGAATGGGCGTCGCAACTCGGATGAGATCGCGTTCTGGGCCAGCTATATCGAGGGCGGTCCAGACAGCTGGCACACCGATGACGCGGGGACTTCCGGAGGGATCGCCGGAGCTCCGTTCGTCATCGTTGGCGACCTCAACGCGGACCCCAGCGACAATGACGCCACAGACAACGCCATCGTGAGCCTACTCGCCCACCCGCGGGTCAACGACACCCAGCCCAAGAGCCTTGGCGGGCCCGAACAAGCGGAGCTCCAGGGCCAAGCCAACGATGCCCACAAAGGGGACCCGGCGCTGGACACCTCAGACTTCATCGACACCGTCGGAAACCTTCGGGTGGACTATGCCCTGCCGTCATCCGACCTCGACGTGCAAGGCTCCGGGGTGTTCTGGCCCGCGTCCACCGATCCCCTCTTCCCACTGGTCGGCGTGTTCCCCTTCCCGCTTTCGGACCATCGAGCGGTGTGGGTCGACCTTAAAGTACCGTAGGGCCTAAGCCGAGAGTCCAACCTAAACCGGCTTCTTACGGCGAGCCGCCTGCCGCGCTCGCGCCACCGCTTGCAGGTCCACCGCTCGGTCCGTCTCATCGACGATCTCGCCGGTCAAGATCTCCTGTACGTCTTCGAGAGTGACCACCCCGAGCACCATGCCGAACTCATCGCGCACCAACGCCAGGTGGTTCCGGCTCTTCAGAAACAGCTCCAACAAGCGATCGGCCGGCCGGTCCGGCAGAACAAATTGGGCCGGGCGCACCCAGTCCAGCTCAGCGTCGAGCAGTACCGTTTCATCGTCCATCAAGCCGAGCAGCGCATCTCGGACGAGCACCACCCCTACGATCTTGTCCAGCGTCTCCCCCACCACCACCAGCCGTGAGTGCTGACTATTGCGGATCGCCTCCTTGACCTCGGACAGGGGCTGGTCGGCCCGCAGCCAGGTCATCAGCGTGCGCGGGGTCATGATGTCTTGGGCGGTGTGGTCGTCGAGCTGGAACACCCGCTGCAGCATCTCGACTTCGTCTCGGTCAATGCTGCCCTCGACGCCGCCCAAGCGCGCCAAAAAGCGAATCTGTGACTCGTTAATCGGCATTCCATCTACATCTTTTCCGAATAGACCGGTAAATTTGTCCAACAACCACAGCAGGGGCGTCAAGACAAACACGATGGCGGAGAGCGGAGCTGCCAGCCACAGGCTCAGGATCTCTGAATGCCGAGTCCCAAGCGTTTTAGGCACGATTTCGGCGAAGAGGATGATCAGGATGGTGAGCACCGCCGAAAAGGCACCGAGCAAGTTGGAGCCCAACACCTGTGATGCCAATGAGCCGACCGCGATGGAGCCGACGATGTTCGCCACATTGTTCAGCACCACGATGGCCGAAATCGGGCGAGCCAGATTGCTCTTCATACGAAGGACCCGAGCGGCACGTTGGTTCCCCCCCTCGGCAAGCTGCTGTAGACGCAGATCCGACACCGACAGCAGCGCGGCTTCTGCACCCGAGCACAGGGCAGAGGACGCGACGACGGCGAAAACGGCGAGGACAAGCAGGAGCATCGGCATCCGGAGCAGGCATGATCCGCATGGGGTTTAGCGTGTCTGCGTGCACCAGGCGCGCGACCGACACCAACAACGCCTGACGCCGCTCAGCAGAAAACCCGGCCACTTGCGTGACCGGGTTCAAAGACTGGTTGCGGGGGCAGGATTTGAACCTACGACCTTCGGGTTATGAGCCCGACGAGCTACCTGGCTGCTCCACCCCGCGGCAGCCCACCGGTTCTAACAGGGATGGTGGTCGCGTCAAGGGAAACGTTTGCAGCACGGCAAATTAGCCCTACAGCGCAATTATCGACGCTTACTCGGCCCGTTCTGTCGCTTGTTCTTGTGGTTAGGTCGCACAGCCTTGGGCTTAGCGCGAGCCCACCCCTTCTTGAACTGCACCTGGCCCGCCCGGGCGGGCTTGCGGCCGTCGGCCAAGTCCTTGAGCCGACGAACCTCTTCGGGGGTCAAGGGGCGCACCATGCCGCGCTCTAGGCCCCGAAGGCTGATGGTGGCGAAGCTCTCTCGTCGCAGCTTGCTCACCGGATGATTGAGCTGGGCAAAGAGACGTCGAATCAACCGATTTCGCCCTTCAGTCACCGTGATCTCCACCCAGGCATTGCCCGCATCCGTGCCATCGAGCACCCGGCATTTGCACTTGGGCACCTTGCCATCTTCCAGGTAGACCCGACCCTGACGGACCTTGTTGAGGGTCCCTTCACTCGGGGTCTTCCACACCTTGACCGTGTAGCGCTTGGGGATCTCGGTCGACGGGTGACTGAGCTTGTGCGCGAGCAGACCATCATTGGTCAGCAGCAGAGCCCCTTCGGTGTCGAAGTCCAAGCGGCCCACGGCCTCCACCCGATGCTTGAGCGAGGGGAGCACATCGAAAATGCTCTTGCGGCCCTGGGGATCGCTTCGCGTCGTGATGCAGCCCTTGGGCTTGTAGAACAAGTAGTACGACGCCGGCGGCGGCTCGGGCAAGACACTGCCGTCGACAACGATGCGCTGGCTGTCAGCGTCGACGGGCTGCGCTGGGTGCGTCGCCACTTCGCCGTCGACTGTGACCAAGCCGTCAAAAATGAGTTTCTCGGCGGCTCTTCGGGATGCCACTCCGCGGGCGGCGATCAGGCGTGCGAGGGCGACGGTCGAGTCAGACATGGAACCTTCCTTTTGGGATCGTCCGCCTCCCGGCGGTCGTGGGCGGTACTCACCCGATCCCCCACCCTCGTCAAGGAATCGATGCCGCCGCCGTCGCGGGCCAACGCCCTCGGACGACCATCCACATCATGAGGGCGAGCGAGCCCAAGAGCACCGTCAGCACCACGAGTGGCCACGCCCAAACCCCTCGACGTCGGGCATCGGGCACCACGTAAAATAGCGCTACGAGGCACGAAAGCACCAGGTCTACCAGGACCTGGGCCGACGCCCAGCCGTTGAGCCCGACGGCCCAGATCCCCAGATAGCCCACGTCCATCAACGCCATGACCGTGATGGGAATCAAGAGGACCAGCCCCAACATCGAAAGGAGAATCGCCGGTTTCATGAACACCTCCGTGTGCTCCCAACCTCACCGGCACAGATCGCAAGGGCCATGACCTGCCAGGTCATGGAATCGCGTCCCCCCCAGTCGTTATCCCTCCCTCGTCGGAGGTCATCATGTTCGGACCCATGCTGCGGGAGTGGCGCACCGCCCGCCGGTATTCACAGAGCCACCTGGCCGAACAAGCCGAGGTCTCCACGCGGCATCTTTCGTGCCTGGAGCGAGGGGTGTCCGCGCCATCGCGTCAGATGGTGCTCGTGCTTGCCAGCGCGCTCGATGTGCCGTTGCGAGAGCGAAATTCGCTGCTGCAAGCCGCCGGATTCGCCAGCGCCTACCGAGAGCGAGACCTGGACGACCTGGAGCTAGAGCCCGTTCGCCAGGCCTTGCGCTTCATCTTGGACCAGACTGAGCCCAACGCAGCCGTCGTGGTCGATCGGCTGTGGACCATCCGAATGATGAACCGGCCCTTCGAAGCGTTTCTAAGCTGGATCCTTGAGCGGCCCGTGAGCCCAGGCATGAATCTGGCCCGCCTCACCGTCGATCCCAGCGCACTCGGCCGGTACATCGTCAACGCCGCCGCCCTCAACGACGTCTTTATCGAGCGTGTGCGCAGGGAGGCCCAAGTCGACAACGACGCCGAGCTACACGCGCTCGTAGAGGACCTACGGGAGCTGGCCGGACCCCCTCGCCCCTTCGAGA
>JBGCER010000588.1:0-7163 GCA_045106515.1 Myxococcota bacterium | reverse complement strand
TCGGAGCGAGCCGGGTTCTCGACGAGCGAGGGCCTGCCGGCGTGTCGAGACACGTCAAAGGCCCGAGCGAAGGAGAGGGACCGGCGCAGCCCGAGATCCCAAGGTGCAGTGGAGTGCGTCGTGAGGGATGGGGGCTAGGCGTTGTTCGAGGTCTGGCGCCCCAGCCACTGAACGAGCGCCGACAGCACGCGTTCGGGGTCCACGCCTGTGGATGGAACGTGTACAAAGGCGGCTGGCACATCCAAGATCTGCGGCACCGTCCACGCCCATGCATTGCAGACGTAGCCGCCGGCATCGGTGGACACGCGCCCGCCAAGGTCGGCCGCCAGTGCGTGCGCATCGAGGGTGGCGGCCACCTCTGCAGGCCCGTCCCCAAGATCCGGCGCCGCGCATCCGTCATTGTCCAGATGCAGCCCACCCGTCCTGCGACCCACCTGTTCCACACAGACCTGGTCCCGGTCCTGGGCCACACCAAAACCGAGGACTAACCTCGCATGAATTTCGCGAGCCTTGGCGACCGCGCCCGCCGGACCTCCCGCATAGGTCACCGGCAACACGAGACCCACAATCGGGACACCGCGCACACGGCGCCCATCTAGAGCCCGCACGAGCGCCTGGGTAGGGTTGTGTTGCACGTCCAAGAACGGCTCAAAACCTGTCAGTAATATCGGCCTGTCCATCTCTTCCCCCCCAGGTCCAATTAGCCTGCCGCGCAACACCGGGCTGCGATTCTTGGGATTTGCGTAAGGGCCTCGATAGCGAAGCCGCCGGCTCGTCCGCATCCATGCCGTGGAGTTCTCTTGATCAGCGCATACCTCACCTGGCGATTCGTGAAGTGGATCGCCATCGCGCTCTTCACGACGGGGCTGGCGCTCTCAGTCGTTCCGCAGAGCGGTCGTACCCGTCGGATCGGAGCGTTCGCGATTGCAACGCCCGGACTGCTCGCCATTTGGCTGACCGGCTACGGCCTCATGAAGAACACCGGGGCTGAGCTGTCAGACCCGCACATCCAATACACGCTCATCGCGGGCCTCATCGCCCTCGTCGGGGCGGTGTTTGGGGCGGTGTTCCGTCACCGCTCTCCAGGCCTTGCGCTGTCCGTCGCCGGACTGGCCGCCGCCACCGGCCTGATGACCTCACGGGGAGATCCCACGGCCCTGTGGGTCCTGGGAGGGGTCGTACCTGCGGTTCTCGGAGCCATCGCCGGAGGCATTGGCTTCGCCCTGCCCAAGGCGCCCGCGGACCCGGTGGCAGCGAACCGCAGCATTCATACATGGTTTTCATGGATTGCCAGGGGCGAAGGCATATCGCTGCTCGTGCTGTTCGGCGTGTTCATGCCGCTCAGGTACGGCGCGGGCATCGAGATCGACGGTGGCGACGGCTGGGTCGGCTGGGTCCACGGTGTGATGGTCTTCGTCTACCTGCTGGGGCTGGGGACCGGTGTCGTGATCAGCCGATGGGGGATCCTGGCCGCCATCCTAGGCTTTGTCGCCTCGATTCTGCCGTTCGGTACCTTTGCGTTCGAGTGGTGGCTCAAGCGGAAGCTGGCGAAGGACCCAGCTCCCGCAGCGCCCGCCGCAGGTCAATGACCCGCCGGGCGTGAATGCCCGCCTCGGTGGCCGTCCCCACGCTCTCTTCCTTGTCCATATGCCACCGCTCAAAGGCCAGCTGAACGAGCAATCGGTTCCGTCGACGCCGATGTAGCCACGCTGACGCCTTCCCGCTCATCAGCAGCGCTACGGCGTAGAAGAAGCGTCGCCGAGCCGGGACCAAGATCTGGATTTCGTCGAGCGCCACCACGCTGCGCCGCTCTTCGGTCAGGTAGCGCTTGATCAGCACCCCCTCGTGCCAGAGCGTGAGGCCCGCCACTCCAAAGACCAGCAGCAAAAACGGGGATTGTAGGACGATCACAGCCACTGGGACCGAAACCAGCAGCGTCTGGACCGTGTCTTCGGGGGCGTAGACAAAAAAGCCGGTAAAGGTGTTCCATGAGAAGTGGGCGAACATGGCAAAGCCAAGTCCCAACGGAGGCAGTAGCCAGCGCAGCGCGCCTCGACGCAGCACACGAAACAGCCCAAAGCCCATCCCTGTCATGGCCGTAAAGCACGCGTGAGTGCCCACAGAGGTGACGACGCCTCGCAGGAATACGAGCGTGGCCCAGTCTGTCGCCAACGTCTCAGATCCGCTGATGACCGGCCCCGTGTAGTAGATGAAGTTCTCCATCATCGCGAAGCCCATGCCGACGAGCGCGCCGTAGATGAGCCCGTCGAGCACATTGTCGAAGTCACGGCGAAAGAAGAGATAGATCGCCAGTAAAGCGGCACCCTTGGTGATCTCTTCGAACAGGGGAGCCGACACGCTGGCCGTGACGGCCATCGCGAGCGAGGTATCGCCGATAATCCCCATGGCCACGAGTCCGAAGATCGTATTGGCTACGATCGACAGGCCCGTTGCGATCACCGCGCCCCACCCCCAGGCCGTCGCCAGCAGGTACCACGGCTCCTGTTCATTCCGGTCGAGCCAAAGGATCACCAACACGTGTGGCAAGCCGAGTCCGACCGCGGACACTGCAGAAGCGATGGCCCAGCCCGGAGCCATGGCGAGGGGCACCGCAATATTCGCGAACGCGCACAGCAGCGAAAACATCAGCACGCCGACAAAGAGCACCCCGCACGAGACGCCGAGCGCAGCCCGACCCACCGGGTCCGGCGGCGTCGCCCGGGACAGCATGACTGTGCGGCTAGGCGGCAGTGGGGGCGGCAGCGGTGGCGGCTTTGGGGAATCGGTCACCCAACCAGCCTACATCACGGCTCACCGCCGCCCCGGTCCTCCCGCACATCCGCTTCGAGCTGGCGCAGGCGCTCAGACAGCCGCTGCGTCACCTCATCATCCGGTTTACCGCCTTCCATCGGGGCCAAGATCGCAACCGCGCTCGGCTCATCCCCATCGACCGCCACCGCCGTCGCCATCGAGAGCTCGTCGAGCGCCAACGCGTCTCCCACCCGGTCGGACAAGGAATCGAGCCGGTCGTGTAGGACGCCCATCCCGCCCTCCACGGGAACACGGACGAGCGCCACGCAAGGGTATTCGGTGCAGTCGACCCGCAGGTAGTCGACGCCGTCCACCTCCTCGACGACGCGGCGCATATTCTCTTCAAAGCGCTCGGGAGCCAGGCCGGGGGCCACTCCAGCGGCCGACCTGACGCCACCTCCACCTGTCCATTCAACAGCTGATTTTGGAACCGGAGAGACTCATTTTCTGCTTCGAGGATGTGGTGACTCACCACCACCCGACGTTGAGCCTCTGGGAGCTGCGTGATGGCCCACTCCAATCGGGCCGCCGCTCGACACTGGTCCACCGCACCCTCAGCGGAAACTTGGAGATCTCGAATGTCTCTCGCCGGCACGACAGGACCGCGCACTACGCGTCGCCGGTGCCGGTCGACCAATCGACGATGGCCGATGGTGAGCACCCAAGCCCGTACCGTGCCGCGCTCGGGATCGTAGCGGTGGAGTTGCTCCAGGATCCGCTGCCACACGTCTTGATAGGCATCCTCCGGCTCCGCAGCCAAGCGCCGACACAGCGCCCAGAGAGCGGGGCCGTGCTCGTCCACAAGGTGGCGAGGCTCCAGGCGCAGCATCGGGCTCACAGGCATGGCAGCGGACGTAGGCATCACTGCCACTACGCGCGGCACGGGGCTCAGGTTCCCTCCGGCCGGCGAGCCTCCACCACCAAGGCCTTGGCGAGGCGCCCTTCGAACACATCGGCGTGCACCGACACCTCGAAGCCCGCGTCTCTAAGGATGCGCTCCACCTGGGGCCACAAAAACGTCAGATAGTACATGTGGAACGCCGGCCGAATCACAAGGTTTCGAGCCCGGATCGCGGTATTGAACCCGTGGGCCATCCACCACCCAGGGTGCAGCGGACCGGGGTTGGTGCTGGTGACAAACACGAAGCGCCCCCCCGGTTTAAGCGCTTCGAAAGCCACTCTTGCGAAGGCGGGTTCGTCTTGCCGCAGGATGTGACCGAACGCGCCAAAGCTGACCGCCAGATCAAATCGCCCCTCCCCTTTCCACCCCAGCACATCGGCCCGAACGAGAGAGATAGCGGCCTCCCCAGGAGCGTCCGCCACATTGCCGGCTGCGATGGCCAGCATTCCCTGCGAGGAGTCCACGCCGGTCAGGCTCTCTCGGGCCTGCGCGCGCAGGGCCTGCATCGCGGCGCCAGTGCCACAGCACAGGTCCACCCCTCGGTCGAAGGAACCGATCCATTCCGCAATGGGCTTGAGGATCTCGTCAGGGGTCCGAAACGGGGTGTGGTCGAACTTCGGAGCGAGCAGATCGTATCCCCGCTCGGTCGAGGAGAGCGCTTGCTGTGCCAGCTCAAAAAGGGTCGGGCCGTCGGGGTGGAACAGGACAACCTCCTGTCCTGGCCTACCCGCAAGCCACGACCGTCGCACCAATCCATCACCAATGCTTATGGATTTGCCCAAAACCTTTCATGGGCGCAATGGCACCAATCTGGTGAAGAAGCCCATGCGACACGCCGGTGCCTCACCCGGGCTTTCGGAATACAGCCGCTTCCTTTTGTGGGTCATCGACCCCCGCCTCACCCCTCGTAGAACGAAAAGCCGCGGATATCCCCATGACTAAGAAGACTGATTTCGGAGCCAAGGCCTCATTCGAGCTCGCTGACGGCAGCCAAGGCACCTACTTCAGGCTCGCCGCCCTCGAAGAAGCGGGTCACACCAACCTGTCCAAGCTCCCCTTCTCCATCCGTGTGCTCCTAGAGGCGGCCCTCCGCAACCACGACGGCTTCTTGGTTCGCGACGAAGATGTGCTCTACCTCGCCGGATGGCAGCCCAACGGGGACCGAGGCGAGATCCCCTTCCAGCCGAGCCGGGTCATCCTGCAAGACTTCACCGGTGTTCCCGCAGTCGTCGACGTAGCGGCCCTGCGCAATGCCATGGCTGACCTGGGCGGCGACCCCACC
The DNA here is from genome assembly GCA_045106515.1 of Myxococcota bacterium. Classification (GTDB taxonomy): domain Bacteria; phylum Myxococcota_A; class UBA796; order UBA796; genus REDI01. The sequence continues at coordinate 2,169 of JBGCER010000588.1, read as the reverse complement.
ACGGTCAACCCCCAAGTGCCCGTGGACTTGGTCATCGACCACTCCGTCCAAGTCGACGTCTCCGGCCGCTTCGCCGATGCCCGTGAGCGCAACCTCGAGATCGAGTACCAGCGCAATGGCGAGCGCTACGCCTTCCTAAAGTGGGGCCAGAAGAGCTTCACCAACTTCCGCGCAGTGCCTCCCGGCCGCGGCATCGTGCACCAAGTCAACTTGGAGTGGATCGCCACCGTCGCCGCCAACCACGACGGCACCTGGATGCCGGACAGCCTGGTGGGCACCGACTCCCACACCACCATGATCAACGGCCTGGGCGTGCTCGGCTGGGGCGTCGGCGGCATCGAAGCCGAAGCGGTCATGCTCGGACAGCCCATCTACATGCTCGCTCCCGACGTGGTCGGCTTCAAGCTCACCGGCTCCATGAAGGCCGGAGTCACCGCTACCGACATGACCCTCCGTATCGTCGAGATGCTGCGTGAGAAGGGCGTCGTCGGTAAGTTCGTCGAGTTCTACGGTCCGGGCATGAAGGCCCTGTCGTTGGCCGACCGCGCGACTATCGCCAATATGGCGCCCGAGTACGGCGCAACCTGCGGTTTCTTCCCCGTGGACGACGTGACCCTGGACTACCTGCGGCTCACCGGGCGCGACGAGAGTCACATCCAGAACGTCGAGGCGTTCTACCGGGCCCAAGGCCTCTTCCACACCGACGACACGCCCGATCCCGTCTTCACAGCCACCCTCGAACTGGACCTGGCCGACGTAGAGCCCGCGCTCGCCGGACCCAAGCGCCCGCAAGACCGGGTCGACCTGTCCAAGATGAAGTCTCACTTCCTTGAGTCACTCACCGCCAAAGTGGGCTTCCAAGGCCACGGATTGACTCCGGAGCACCTGACCGCCGAGGCCCCAGTTCAAGGCGAAGACTACGCGCTGAACCACGGTGATGTGGTCATCGCCGCAATCACCTCCTGCACCAACACCTCCAATCCTGATGTCATGTTGGCCGCCGGACTCTTGGCCCGGAACGCCCTCAAGAAGGGCCTAACCACCAAGCCTTGGGTCAAGACCAGCCTGGCTCCAGGCTCTCGCGTCGTCACCGAATACTACGACAAAGCAGGTCTAACCGACGACTTGGCCGCCCTTGGCTTCAACAACGTCGGCTATGGCTGCACCACCTGCATCGGAAACTCCGGTCCCCTCGCCACCAATATCGATGATGCCATCACGGCAGGCAACATCATCGCGGGCAGCGTCATCTCCGGAAACCGGAACTTCGAAGGCCGCGTTCACAACAAGGTCAAGGCCAGCTACCTCGGCAGCCCGCCCCTCGTTGTGGCTTACGCCATCGCCGGCACACTCAATATCGACATCCACAACGAGCCCCTGGGTGTGGACTCCGCCGGAAACGACGTGTACTTGCGAGACATCTGGCCGAGCCCCCAAGAGATCCGCGACACGGTCAAGGAATGCATCAACCCTGGCATGTTCCGGGAGCGCTACTCCGACGCCACCGAAGAGCCGCGTTGGGACTCTATTCCGGTGCAGAAGTCCCAGATCTACCCATGGGACTCTAGCAGCACCTACATTCAGCTCCCCACCTTCTTCCAGGGACTGACCGCCGATGTGCCGCCGATTCAGGGCATTACGGGGGCCTCGGTGCTTCTCAAGCTTGGCGACTCCGTCACCACCGACCACATCAGCCCTGCAGGCGCCTTCCCCGCCGACGGCCCTGCTGGCCAGTACCTCATCGGCAAGGGTGTACAGAAGAAGGACTTCAACAGTTTCGGTAGCCGCCGCGGCAACCACGAAGTGATGATGCGCGGCACGTTCGCAAACGTACGTATCCGCAACCAACTCGCACCCGGAACAGAGGGTGGCTACACCACTTTCCTGCCCACCGGTGACGTCACCAGCGTGTTCGACGCGGCGATGAAGTACCAAGAGGCGGGCACGCCGCTCGTGGTTCTGGGTGGCACCCAATATGGCACCGGATCCTCCCGTGACTGGGCTGCCAAAGGCACGCTGCTGCTGGGGGTCAAGGCCGTCATCACCAAGAGCTTCGAGCGGATCCATCGGTCGAACTTGGTCGGCATGGGCGTATTGCCCTTGTGCTTCATGGCGGGAGAGGGCGCCGACGAGCTCGGACTCGATGGCACGGAGTCGTTCGACATCCCC
>JBGCER010000587.1:0-9803 GCA_045106515.1 Myxococcota bacterium | reverse complement strand
ATCGCGTCGAAGGTGACGTGTTGGCCGTACTGGATGTTCCACGCCACGCACATCTGGTGCGCCCTGGCGGGGCTGCGCATACCGCTCGACCAGCCAATATCCCCAGTGACCATATCGTTGGCGATGGCCCACTCGCAGAGCATCTGTACCTTGGTCAACAGGGACTTCTGCAGCGCCGTGCCATCGAGGGCAAGCTCGAAGCCGGGCTTGAACTTCCAGGCATATGGGCTGCTGCCTGGGCTGCGGCCTTCGGGGAGCTGGGACTCGATAGCAGCCGCACTATTTTCGGCGTTCTCCGCCTCGCTTTGTTCATTGTCGAGGCTGACCGGAGTGGTGCCAAACCCACCGATGAACGCGGTGTTGAGCCAGACATCCTCGCTGCCGTCGATGTGCGTGGCTTGCCCTTGCAAGGTCTGGATGCGCGCGTAGGCGCCATCGACCTCGAGCAGCCAGACCTGGGTCGCAGGCTGCAGCATGTGCGCGCCCTCAATCCCGCGCTTGTCACGGCCGAGCGGCATCGCACCAAGGGCGGCGATGGTGTAGGCCGTGTCGTAGACCGCTCCGTCGGGCGCGGTCTCACCGACGTCTTCTGCTGCCTCTTGCGCTGGCTCTTCTGCCGCAGCGGCTCGATCGGCGCCGGTCAGCCACCGCGCGACGGCGATGGCGTCGCGGGCTGCGGCCTGGCGGCGAGCCTCAGCCCACTCAGTCCAGGTGCTACCCTCGGGCGTGACCTCGGTCTCAGGGGTGTGTTCCTCGACCTCTTCGGCTGGCGGCTCCCAAAACGTCGCCTTAGACGAGAGGTTTGACACGGACGTCCAGACCGGCGTCGCGTCGCCCTCCACCCGCGAGACCTCGGCGAAGCGGCCTTCGACCCGATGGACCTGCACGAACGAACCTTGGGTGAGTGACTCCGGCTTGGTCGCCCACGAGTCGGGATCTCGCAGCCTCGCGTTGCCATCGGTGACCTCGAACACGGCGATGGGAGCCGGCGGTGCCTCGGCGGGGGCCTGCTCGATATCGGTGTCCTCGTCGGGCAGGCCGAGCACCCGCTCCACCCCCAGCTCCAAGAGCTCCCCGGCCTTGCCAGACGCGGCGTCTCGGGCCTGGGTGGCGGCGTCCCAGAACCGGTTGGAGCCGGGGATGAGGTCGAACGCTGAGCCCGGTTCCGAAGGTGCCGCTTCGACCGGCGCCACCTCCGCGGCGGGCTCGGAGGGGTTGGCGGCGAGCGACGGGGCCGGATCGCGCGAGGTGAGCAGCGCGAAGGCGTCCGGCGCGCTCTGTGCGGTCACGACGAGCCCGATCGCCCCGTCCTGCCCACCCGGTGCGCCAACGCACTCATACCCGCCTTCGCCGTCGGCTCTCCAGCTATAGCCACCGCCATCATCGAAGGCGGGTCCAGGGCCGGACGCCTCGACGGCGTCGAGGATGGGCGACGCACTCGCGTCGACGGCACGGGGCATCGCCTGGACTGCGGCAGCATTTCCTGCATTGGCAGTCTCGGATTCCGTCGAGTCTGACCCAACGGAGTCGTACGCGGACTGCGCGGCGTTCTTCAACCATCGATAGGTGGAAATGGGATCTCCCAAAGGCATCGAGTGGGCGCACATGATCGTGTCGCCCACGAACCTATCGGCACCCAAAGCCCGGGAGTGTTGCAGATCGGTATCAGACGCCCGCGGCAGGCTCCAACCCGGCGGCGATGCCCAGAGCGGATCGACGGGAGCGTCGCCGTCGTGTCTTGGAGCTAGGGCGCCCCGCACGCCAGCCAGTCGCCCAGCCGGACGCGGTCGATAGGATCGATATTGTCCACGATGGGCATGCTCACGTTGTCGTCGGCGCTGCGCGCATAGACGCGCTCCAGCCAGTCCTGGACCTGGGCTTGAGTGGTGAGGTTGACGTCGAGGGGCGCCCCAAGGCGCTCTCCCTCTTCGACGGCGTCGCCGTGGCAGCCGGCACAGCGGCTGAGCATCAGACTCTCGCCAAAGTTGTCGTAGGTGAGAGGGCTGTCGGGGGGACAGTCTCGCCCCTCGATGAACGACTCCACAACCCCGCTATCATCGGTATCGCTGTCATCGGTCGGATCGGTGCTGTTCTCCGGGTCATCGCCGCACGCGACCAGAAGCCCCACCATGACCGCGAGCGCATACTTACGCATGCAGACCTCGGAGGGCGGGGGCCCCGGGGAACCAAGGCTCCGGATCGATGCCGATCAGCTCAAGCAAGGCGCTGTGAATGTGCTCAGGCTGGATGATGACGCCGCCCGTATCGACAACCTCACCCGTGTTGAGATCCGTGTAGAGCGCACCCAGGCCTTCGTCGGTGCCTCCCAGGACGCGATTGCCACGAATGCCCGCCCCCATGACCAGGCAGCTCGTGATCGGCCAGTGGTCCTTCCCCTCTTGGCTGTTCAGCGTGGGGGTCCGTCCCATCTCGGAGGCGAGCAGAACGATCGTCTCATCGAGCATGTTGGGCGCCGTCCGCCCCGGGGTGGAGGCCAGCTCATCGAGGAGCGCCGTCAGCGAGGTGAACGTCGAATCGTACAGCTCATTCTGCTCTGCATTGTTCGTATGCGTGTCAAAATCGGCGTTTAACGAGAGAAATAGCGTCCTGGACACACCGGCCTGCAGCGCCTCGACACCGACGCGAGCCTGGTCCTCGAAGGCACGACCCCGCCCGATATTCGCGAAGAAGGACTCGTATTCCCGAAGTTGATGGCTGCGTCGCAGCCCGCTCTGGAACGACTCGAAACGGCGCGCATTCTCACCGAGCGCCCCCCGCTCCGACCCACGGGCGGACCGGGCTTGAACATACGCCTCGACGCGGTCGAACTCCTCATCGGTGGCGAAGTAGCGATGCCAATCTGCCCGGTCGGGGGGCGTCGGAGCCTGGCGCTCCACCAGCAATCCTCGGAGCTGGTTGTTGGCGCCCATGTAGCCCATGTCGGCACCGAGGACGCCGGGGCGGGCGTTCCCACCGATGTCCAAATACGGCATAGGCGTGTCTTGCCCGAATTCGTGGCCAATGATCGCGGCGACGTCGGGTCGGCTGGCATCACGTGACCCGGTGAGCATGCGATGGGTGCAGCTCGCGTGGGCCACCGACGGCACGTTGATCGAGTTGACCACCGACGTCACGCTGCCGTACGCGTCGAAGAACTGCGTCACCCCGGGGCGTCGGTCGCTGAGCCACACCGCGCCGTTGCCGAAGGCTCTCCAGTCCCCGTGAGGCGTGTCCACCAAGGGGGAGGCGGGCTTGGCGTCGAATAGGTAGGTGGTGTCCCAGCCTCCCGAGGCAAAGACGATGATCAGCTGCTTCGCCACGCCGTTGGCGTTCGCGATGGTGGGCAGGAAGCTGGTGGTACCGACCGCTCCCGCAGCACCCAGTACAGTCAAGAATTGGCGGCGATTCATGGTGGGCCTCAGTAGGTGGCGACGCGAATGTCTTGGAGCATGGCGGTGAGAACGAGCGTCCACACTTGAGTCCGGTTTGAGTTCAGCGAATCGAGGTCGCTGAAAAGCGCTAAAGTATCGGAAACATCTTGACTATCGGCCTCTACCCGTTCTCCGTAGATCCGCAGGTGCAGATCGACGAACTGGGCGCGCAGCAGCGCCGGGTCTGTGGTGTCGAGCTCGACCTGGCTCAGGAGACGCCGCTGGGCGGCGGGCTGGTCAAAATCGTTGACCACGACATCGGCGGCGGCCTCGGCGGCGAAGGCCCGCAGGAAGGCCACGCTGGATGCACTGTTCAGGTGGGTGGCCGTCTGCTTATTGAAGACCTCAATGCCACCGCCATGAACCTGGAAGCCACGGGAAGCGCTGGTTGGAACCACGAAGGCCTCGCCGCTTCTGCCGTTCGTGCCCAGCCAGGTAAAGCCGGTGAGGTCTCGGAACATGCGATCGAGCTGCCGTGGACGGGTGCGCAAGATGCCCGCGACCCGCTCTGCCACCTCGGCATCGGTCACGTGGCTGGTGGCGAAGGCATCGGAGAGCACGATGTGCTTGACCATCGCCTTGATGCTCATGTCCGACTCGGTCAGCGCCCGCTGGGCCGAGATCACCTGCTCGAAAGGAACCTCGCTCCGGGGAGTTTGAGTGATGTAGGAGAGGTAGCGCTGGGCCGCACAGGAAGACAAGCGCGTGTCTTCGGCCATCAAGATGGCGATCTCGGACAGGTTGTCCCCGCCTCGGCCGTAGTAGCCGATGGGCCGGCCGGTGATCCCTGGGCCGTCGTCGGCCTCACGCGGGTCGAACATGACGGTCGGGTAGTCCCGGTTGGACTCGGGTCGGCCGGCGAAACCGAACATGGCGTTGGCGATCGGGTCCATCGTCTGATGACAACTCACACAGGCTGGCTCAAATAGGATGGCGTTGTTGACCGCCTCCTCGCTGGTGAGGTCGACGGATGCGAGCTGTACATCTCCCGTGAGGTAGTCCGCACAAATGAGCGCATCGGTGGCGTGCGAGGCCCGAAGCCGCTGAGCATTGGCCGGATTGGAGGCCCAGCGGGCGTGCCAGCCATCGGTCGTGAGGATCCCGGCCACGCCACGCCCGTCGATGTGTGGCAAGGGCTGCCACTCCGGTCCGTTCGGGTCGAAGGCGTCCCCGATCCCGGCGCCGATGAGGGGCTGGTATTGGGTTCCAACCGTGCCGCTCATCGTCAGAATCTCGGTGTATGGCCTATCGTTCATGACGACATACTCGACGAGCTTCAGCGGCTCCTCGGTCCGAATATCGGCAAGGGCGACCTCGCCGAGTTCGGGGGCTCCATCGAGCGTCCGGTTCGCCACAAACTCGGTGCGCACCAGGTGGGCCTCGTTTTCGATGTCTCGCACAGTCGCACCAAACTCGACGCTCTCTAGGTAGTCATCGACAATCCCGTCCAGCGCGCTCGCATCGGCCTCGACCGCCTCGAACTCGGCGATGCTCGGCCGCGTGCCCTTTAACGTCATGGCGATGCGGAGCAGGCGGTCCGTGTCGGACAGCAGCACCGCCGACTCTTCAACGGGCAGCTGTGGATTTTCGTCGACGGCTGAGTCGTCGCCTCCGTCGTCGTCGGGACCTTCGGTGACTGCGCACGCGCACAACGAGAGAAGTATCCACACGGATCGTCTGAGCATCGGCAACTCCAGTGCAGAGCAAACGGACCCGCCCGAGGAATATTGAATCGGCCATCGTTCTTCTTGGGAATAAAACCGCAGGGGGCGTCGATCGTCAGCGTGGAGGTGTGCTTCCGTCGAGTTCTCTCTGCGATGGGCAACGGGACGCAGACGGGACATGGAGCCTCCAAGGTCCTCCTACACCCTCACCCGGCCGATGATGCGGCCTTGCTGTATCTGATCCGCAGCGGGTCATTCATCTCGCCACCGCCACCCAAGCCGTCACGTTCGAGCCCCAAGCCCGGCCAGGGTTTGGGGCCTCCGTCCAGGTGATCTACAACGTTCAGCCGGAGTGCGACTAGCTCGACGCGCGCCAGTCCATCGGCAGGTGGGGGATCCCGTCCTCGTCATAGCCTTCGCCACTCACAACAAATCCCAGTGAACCATAATAATCCGCCAAGTGAGCCTGGGCGCTGATGTGAATCTGGCCGGGGCCATACGCCTGCCATGCCCGCTCCATGGCCTGTCGCATCAAGGGCCGGCCGAGCCCCGTGCCACGCACCCTCGGCGAGGTCACGACCCGACCGATGACGATGGGCCGGCCTTCGCGGGGGCCGAACACCCGAGCATAGGCCACCAGGCGTTCGCCGTGCCAACCGAGCAGATGATGGGCGCGCAGATCTCCGCCGTCTGCGTCGAGGTAAACGCAGTTTTGCTCAACCACAAAGACCTCTTGGCGCAGGGCCATGGCGGCGTAGAGCGCCCGCGGGGTCATCTCATCAAGGGTGCTCCATTGCCAGCGCATCGACGCCTCCATCACGGCCGTTTCGATGTGCCGCGCACATCGCCGATGGCACGGTACAGCGCCTGGGCACGCTTGGCGTGCAGCTCGGCACTCTCGACATCACCTGAGCGCTCCATGTATTCGGCGAGCTGTTCGAGCTGGCGCGCCTCCTCGCTACGGGAGCCATAGGTGCGGGCATGAGCGACCGCTTGGATCTGGAACGCGACGGCGGCCGCCGCATCTCCGATGTCGGCCTTGACCGTCGCAATGGAGTGCAACACGCCCGTCTGGAGCAGGTGGTCCTGCTTTTCTTCCGCCAATGCGAGGGCCATCCCCGCCGTGCTCAGCGCCTCGTCTGGCTGCCCGTTCAGGTGGTGCATCCAGACTTGGTTGGTCAGCACGTATAGGGTCGCGCCGCCATCCGGCATGGCAACCCGCAAGGCGTCGATTCCTAGCGGCAAGTGATGCAGCGCCTCCGAGCTGCGTCCCTGTAGTCGATAGATCTCGGCCAACGCAAGATGTGCAACAGCGGTGTGATAGTCATCTTCGATGGTCACGAAGATGGACAAGGCCTCTTTGGCATCGGCCAGGGCCTCTTCGATCCTGCCGGAGTGTTGCAGAATGCGCGACCGCTCCATGATGCCCGAGGCATGAAGGCGCGAGCCCGGCTCCAGTCGTTCCTGAAACACTCCAATATAGTACAAAGCACCTTCATAATCGCCGGAATAGTGCAGCGCCTGGGCGGTGTCGTGCAGGATGCCGACCGAAGGGCATTCCATTGCTTGCACCACCGCAACGAGCCACTGAACCCCAAGGAACACCGGCCCCATGTCTCGCAAGACCTGCCAGACCATCGATACGATGCCCTCCGCAGCGTGTGCATCGTTCCAGTCGAGGCAGCGCTCGACGGCCGCGATCATGTCTCCCACCAAGCTGGCAACCAGCAGGGCATCGGCACCCCGGGGGTGGAGCGCGCGTTGACGGTGGCGCTCTTCTTCGGCCATTTCGACGAACCAGGCGTGCAAGCGTGTGGCGGCGGCTCGGTACACCGCGGCATTGCCTCGACTTCGGACAAACTGTCGGAGGACCTCGAGCATCGAGAATCGACCGGCATCCGGGTGACTCCGGAGCAGCGAATGATCGGTGAGGCGCTGAAGGGCGTCCAAGGGGCTCCGGCCGAGCACCGCAGTGGCGGCCTCTAGTGAAAAGGGCCCTCGAAACAGCGCTAGGGACGTCAACGCCTCTTGCTCAGACTCTGCACACAACGACCACGACCCCTCCAGCATCGCCTCGATACTCTGGTGTCGATCCGGGCGGTCCGGGTGTCGGGCCCGAAGCAGGTCCAAGGCGTCGTCCATTCCCTCGGAGATGGCTTTGGGGGTCAGGATCCGCGTGCGCGCGGCTGCGAGTTCGATCGCGAGGGGGTGCCCTTCCACCTGGGCAACCAGCCTCTGAATATCGGGCGTGCGGGTCAAGCCGGACCGTTCCAGGAACAGGTCTTCGGCCGATGCCAAGGGCAAGAGACCCACTTCGAACGCCCGCTCCCCCCGGAGGCCCAAGACCACTCGACTCGTGGTGATCCACTGGATAGCCGGGGCCTTGCGCATCCAGACCCCAAGGGTCGACGGGGTGGCGTCGACGAGCTGCTCCAAGTTGTCCAGGACGATGATGGCCGGCCCCCAGCCCGACAGCGCGAAGGCGATTTCCGCGGATGGATCGCTGCCTTGGATCTGAATCTTGAGGGTCTGGGCCACCGCTTGTTCCAGGCCCTGTGCATTCGTGCACCGGGCCGCCTCCACCAAGTGGACGCGATGGCCGAGCGAAGCCAGGCGGCCCAAGAGCTCGTGCACCAGCCGGGTCTTGCCCACGCCGCCGGGCCCAGTCAGGGTCAGCAGTGGGGTGCCTTGGTCCACCAACGGATGCAGGCGCTCGAGCTCCTCAATCCGGCCGATGAACCGATCTGGGAAGGCCGGCCAGTGAGCCTCGATCCCTCCGGATAATACTTGTTCAACCACAACTTTTAGGCGATACCCCCGTTTGGGCACCGTCTGAATGAACCCAGACCGTCCCACGGCCTTGCGCAACCCGCTCACGAGCTGGGTGAGGCTGTGGTCGGTGACGTGAATGTCGGGCCAGAGGGTGTCCTGGAGGACTTCGCGGGTGTGAAGAATGTGGGGCTGACGGACCAGCTGGGTCAGCAAGGTCCAATGCAACGGCTGCAGACGAACGGGGGTGCCGTCGGCCCGCGTCAGGGTGCTGGTGGCCGTGTCCAACACAAACCCATCGAATCGGAAGCGCTCACCCATCTAGCCCCTCGTACCGAGGGCCCCTTCCCCGGTCGACGAGCCATAGTCGATCCCCGATTCGCGCGCGCCGCGTCAATTCTGCGCGGTCAGCCCGAGCCATCAGGTCACGGATAGACCGGGGCCTACGGCTGATACGTGACCGCATTGTCCATGCGGCGCAGGACGCGGCTCACCGTGACGGACTCCTCATTCCACGCCGCATCGGCGGCGCTCTCGCTCTCGTTGTTCATCTGGACGGACAGCGAACACGCGGTTGGCGCCGCTGGATCGATCGGCGTCAGGGACTCGAAGGGAACGTTGTAGGCGCCCTCTGCCATGTCGACCGCAGCAGTAAAGGACGCGATGCAGTCTCCAGAGATCAGGAGGTCTGTCGACCCGGATCCTCCGGACCAGACGATGTCGACGCTCCCGCCGGGGGCGACTGAGCTGGACACGTCCGTGATCTCGAACGGCGCGGCGAGGAACGCGGTATTGATCGGGGCATCTTCGCCGTCTGGACGGGTGAATGCGATGTTGAACTCGGTCGCCTCCGTGACGGTGAACGGGGCTCCATAGGTGATGACCCCCTGGGTCACCTGCTCCAGCTCCACCGACGAGTCGCCCCATGTTGCGGTCAGGGCGGCTTCCTCGGTGAGCTTGATGTAGTTTGGCGATAAGCCAGTTTGAGGGTCCAGAAAAGTCACTTCGAATGCGCCTTCTTCGCCCGGCTCGGTGTTCAGCACCTTGAGCACAGCTTCAATCTCATTGGTGGCGAACTCCCCCAGGTTGGGCTCGCCCTCGCAGGCGGAGAGGCTGAGGGCGGCGAACATGAAAGCGATGGGCCATCGAAGTCGGGCGGTGTTCATGGGGTCTCCTTGGGTGCACACAGCCTATGGAGTCCCTCCCCATCGATCTCTTTCCGGACCTTTCAGACCCTTTCAGCTCTGGGGTCTGCCTGTCTCGAACAGCGAATCGGTCCCCTCGATGGACCAGCTATCGACGCACCACGTCTTTGACCCCACGCAAAAACGCCACCTCCCCAAACGGGAAGATGGCGCTTTTGTCGGACCCAACATCAACACTGTCAGGTTTGAGACGGGGAGACTACCCCTCTTTCTTCTCGATGATGAACTCGACGCGGCGGTTGCGCTCGTGACACTCCGTGGTGTCCTCTTCGCAGACCGGCTGCGTTTCGCCTGCACCCTTGGCATCGATGGTCTGCTCGACACCCTTGTCGCGCAACATGGTCACGACCGAGGAAGCGCGACGCTCTGACAAGTCCATGTTGTGGGCATCGTCGCCGGTGCTGTCGGTGTGGCCGACAACGTGCAGCACGCTGATCTCTCTGTGGGCCTTGAGCACCGAAGCCATCTCGTCCAACAGCTCGAAGCTGTCGTCTTGGATGACGTCGCTGTCGCTGCCAAAGTGAATCTTCTGGTCGACGATCAGGTGGTCGTTGGAGATGGTGATGTGACGCACAGGCTCGATGTCGAGCCGGGGTGCCATCGGCTGCGCGACGACCGGCTCGGGCGGAGCGACAACGGTCTTCTTGCTGCAGGCCATTGAAGACACGGCCATCACACTGGCGACGAGGATTAGTTTGGTGTTCACAAGCTCTCCTGAGCCATGGGGCTCGATA
>JBGCER010000586.1:0-15933 GCA_045106515.1 Myxococcota bacterium | reverse complement strand
TCGGCCGATATGACACCGTACTCCTTCACTTCTACCTCACCGGGGTAGCCGACCTCAAGGCCGAGTTGCTGTCGGACCTGTCGGAGCGAATCCGGGCCCTCGCCACGCCCTGGGCCGCTCGATTGTGGCAAGCGCTCGCCGAACGGTTCGACGAAGCCACCGCAGATCGTCTGGCCGACCGCTGGGGCAAGGCGTTCCCCGACGAGTGGGTTCGCAACACGCCCGCATCTCGCGCGGTGCAGGACATTCTGATCCTCGAACAGGTGCAGGGACAAACTCGCCCCGCCGCCGACCTCTACCTGGACGGCGACGGCGTCGTACTGCGCATGTACGAGCCCGAAGACATCTACCTGACCGACATCCTGCCGGTGCTCAACGACTTTGGCCTCGTCGTCATCGACAGCTACCCCACCGACGTCTCCCCCGTGGACGACCTGATTCGGTTGGATACCTTCCGCCTCGAAGATCTCCCCAACGTCTCGCGGGACACCTTCATGAGCCGCAAGCGGCTCCTGGTCGACGCCGTAGAGGCTGTGTTCTCCGACCAAGTCGAAGCCGACGCCCTCGACGCTCTGGTGATGCGCGCCGGACTCACATGGCGGGAAGTCGACGTTGTACGCGGCTACCTTCGCTATATGCGACAGCTGCAGGTCAAGGTGGCGCCGACCCGCGTCCGCGAGATCTTGCTGAACAAGCCAGACCTTGTTGCCAAATTGGTCGCCCTATTCAATGCACGCTTCGATCCTGGGCTTCAGACCGATAGAACCCAAGCTATCCAAGGGGCTTGGGACGCCGTCGATGACCAGCTCCGAAAGATCCGCGCCCACGATGAGGACCTGGTCTTCGGCACCCTCGCCCAGCTGATCCAAGACACGCTGCGCACCAACTTCTGGCGCGAAGACAAGCCCTTCCACTACCTCTCGTTCAAGATCGACGTGCGGAACAGCCGCTCGCACGCCGACGCCTCGCATCTGTACGAGATCTTCGTGCACAACAAGGACGTGGAAGGCGTGCACATCCGGTTCGGGCCGGTGGCCCGCGGCGGCCTGCGCTGGTCCGATCGAGACGACTTCCGCACCGAGGTCCTGGGCCTGGCCACCACCCAGCAAAAGAAGAACGTCGTTATCGTGCCGGAAGGCAGCAAAGGCGGCTTTTATCTGCACAATCCGAGCATGGACAGAGCGAAGCGCAGAGAGGAGGCAGACCGCCACTACAAGACCTTCATCCGCGGTCTGCTCGACATCACCGACAACGCCGTCGGCGGGAAGCCGACGCGTCCCCCTCGGGTCGTCTGCCACGATGGCATGGACCCCTACTTGGTCGTGGCCGCCGACAAAGGCACCGCCCACTTGTCGGACACGGCAAACGGCATCTCGCTGTCGTACGGGTTCTGGCTGGGCGACGCCTTCGCCTCCGGTGGCTCCAATGGCTACGATCACAAAGCGGTTGGCATCACCGCCCGCGGCGCCTGGGTGCTCGCCCGCCGCCACTTCGCCGAGATGGGCCGCGACCCCTACGTCGAAGAATTCACCGCCGCCGGTATCGGCGACATGGGCGGCGACGTCTTCGGCAATGGCATGGTGGAGACCCCACACACGCGACTGCTGGCCGCGTTCAACCACCTGCACATCTTCCTCGACCCGAACCCGAACACGGCGGTCGCCGCCAAAGAGCGCGTGCGCCTCTTCAAGATCGCAGGGCGAGAAGCGGGCTGGAACCACTACAACGCAGACGCGATTAGCGAAGGCGGTGGCGTCTTCGATCGGTCCTCAAAGACGATGCCCCTGTCCCCGCAGGCGCAAGAGATGCTCGGCCTCAACAAAGACGAGGCCGCCCCAGACGAGGTCATTCAACACATCCTCAAGATGAAGGTGGACCTGCTCTGGAACGGAGGCATCGGCACCTACGTCAAGGCTAGCTTCGAGTCTCACGCCGACGCCGACGACCGGAGCAATGACGACCTGCGAGTCGACGCCAATGAGCTTCGATGCGGAGTGGTCGGCGAAGGTGGAAACCTAGGCTTTACCCAGCAAGGTCGGATCGAAGCTGGGCTCTGCGGCGTTCGCCTCAACACCGAGGCCATCGACAACTCGGCCGGCGTCGACATGTCCGACCACGAGGTCAACCTCAAGATCTTGCTCGCGCGCATGGTCGACGACGGGCGACTCGACGAGGACGGACGAAACAGCCTGCTTGAGTCCCTCACCGACGAAGTCGCAGACCTGGTATTAGCCAATAACAACGCCCATGGTCGCCAGATTTCACGAGATTGGATCCGGAGCCGGCTGGACCCGTTCCAGTTCGCCCATGCCATCTCGTTCGTAGAGCGGACGTTCGGCGTACGACGCGAACAAGTGGATCTGCCAACCTATCGGGAGCTCGCCGAACGGGCCGAGAACAACGAGGGCCTCACTCGGCCTGAGTTGGCCGTGCTCGGCGCCTACGTCAAAATGTACGTCTACCGCGAGCTCATGGCTGGTTCTCCCAAGGACATCCCTGGGTATGAGGCTCTGCTGACGGAGTACTTCCCCAAGGCCATCCAAGAGCGGTACCCCGACGACATCCGCGATCACATGCTCGCCGACGAGATCGCCATGACGGTGGCCACCACCCAAGTCATCGCCGATGGCGGCGCAGCGCTCGTCCCGATCATGATCGAGACGACCGGCGCCAGTGTGCCCGACATCGTCACCGCCTTCCTCAAGGCGCAGCGCTTGGCCCGCATGGCAGAGGTTCGCAGCACCTTGGAGCAGCTCCGCACATCGGTGTCGCTGAACACCCTGTCCGAGAGCTTCGTACGGGTCATCGAAGGCGCGCGAATGGCCTCTCTATACTGGCTTTCTGCCCGAGGCCGCGTCCCGACGGACGAGGAGATCGAGCGCATGTTGCCGGCGGTGGACCAGTACACCAAGCTGCAAGCCACCGAAGCCTTCCGAGAGACGCGCGCGCGGGTCGCGGACCTGCTGCAAGACGACATTCCCGAGCGCGCCGCCGACCTGGTGGTCATGTCCCGCTTCCTCAACGTGGCGGTGATGGCCTGGGCCGTGTCCAAGAACAGCGGAGACGACGAAAAGAACAGCATCATCAAGCTCCAGTCCATCGGACGAGCCAGCGGTTTGCTGCACATTATCGAAGACTTGGCGGTCCGCCCCGCCCATGGGTCGTGGGAACCCATCGCCCTCAGGATCTTGTTCGTGCGCTTCTTGCAGCTGCTCCGCCAGCTCATGGAGACCATCACCATCGCCGAGCCCGTGGAATCGGTCGACCAGCTTCAGCCCTTGCTCGAAAGCGGCGTGCTCAAGGCCGTGCGCGACCAGGTCGATGACTTGCTCGACAATGATGATGGTCCACCTTCGCCCGCCACCTTGCTGGTGCTGGAAGAGCGAGTCGCCGCCGCTATGGCGCGCCTGTCGTGAGCCGAGTCGTCACCCCCGCACAGACGCGGTGCGAGATGACCTGGATTGTGCTGCCCCAGCACACCAACGCGCTAGGGTCGGCCTTCGGTGGCGCCGTCATGTCGTGGATCGACATCGCGGCGGCCATCGCCGCCCAGCGCTTTGCCCACACCGACGTCGTGACCGCATCGATGGACCAGCTCTCGTTTCGGGCAGCCATCCCACTCGGCCACGTGGCCGTGCTGCAGTCATTGGTGAATTGGGCCGGTCGAACGTCGATGGAAGTCGGAGTTCGCGTCGAACACGAGCACCCCTACACCGGGGCGCGCACCCACACCTCCACCGCCTACCTCACCTTTGTGGCCCTCGATTCAGATGGCAACAAGGTCGCCGTGCCCACGCTCAAGCCCGAGACCGAAGACGAGTGCCGTCGTTGGGAAGAGGCCACGGAGCGTCGGAACCGACGACTGGCCGCACGAGAACAGCTCAAGATCCAGAGACAGGCCCGGAAGGACCGGTGAGCATCCAACTCGCGAGCGGCTCACCGCGGCGGCGCGACCTCCTGTCTTGGTCCGGCCTCGACGTGATCGTGTGCCCGCAAGACATTGACGAGACCTGGGATCAAACCCGCGACCCGGTCCAGCATGCCGAGTATCTTGCCGCTGAAAAGTGCAGGAGTGCCCTCTCCCATTCACAACCTGATGAAGTCGTATTGGCGGCGGACACGGTCGTGCACCTCGACGGCCAGATCTTCGACAAACCCACCGATCGCGACGAAGCCCGGCACCACCTGCGCACGTTGAGCGGCCACGTCCATCAGGTCACCACCGGCGTCGCAATTGCTCGATCGGGCACCGCGCCGCGCGTCTTCTCCGCCACAACCCGGGTCCGGTTCAGAGTCTTGTCCGACGCCGAGATCGATCGATACGTGCTCACTGGCGAGGCGGACGACAAGGCCGGGGCCTACGCCATTCAGGGCCAAGGCGGAGCCTTTGTGGCCGAGGTCCACGGCTCTTGGACCAATGTGATGGGTCTGCCCCTCGAAGCCACGCTCGCTGCCCTGCGCGAGCTCCGGCCATGAGCGTAGTCGAGCGCCTAGACGCGGTGCGGGAACGCTTGGCGAACGCGTGCCATCAGGCCGGCCGCGACCCCGCCGACGTGCAGCTCATCGCCGTGAGCAAGACCCACCCTGCGGCCGCCATCGAGGCTGCAAAAGCTTCGGGGCAGCTACACTTTGGCGAAAACTATGCGCAGGAACTCCGAGACAAGTGCCGCGTTCTGCCCCAACCGGACCTGCGTTGGCACTACATCGGAAGATTGCAGTCCAACAAGGCCAAATATGTGGCTCCTGTGGCCTACCGGGTGCACGCCCTGGAGACCGTCTCTCACGCCAAGGCGCTCGCGGCCAAAGCGCCCGGGCCGCTCTCGTGCCTGGTGAGCGTCAACCTCGGTCTTGAAGACAGCAAAGCAGGTGTGCCTCCCGACCAAGCGCTCGATCGCTGCGCCGAGCTGGCCGAGGTACCGGGCATCCGCATTGTCGGACTTATGGCCTTGCCGCCCTACGATGCAGACCCCGCCAAGTCTGCGCCGCACTTCGAAACGCTCGCGAACTTGGCCGCTCATGGTCGAAGCCATGGCCTGCCCCTCAACGAGCTGTCCATGGGCATGAGCCACGACTTTGAGGTGGCCGTGCAGTACGGCGCCACTTGGATCCGCGTGGGCACCGCGATCTTCGGGCCCCGCCCCAAGGCGTAGGCCGCGATTCGACCGGCAGCGCTAGGGGTGGCCCATTCCAGGGCCCGATGCGGCTCTAGAACTCGACCAGGCGAATCGTGCCGGTGCTCAGCTCAACGCGCTCGGTCCGCTGTTGCCCCGACACGCGTGCCGAGACGGTGTACTTGCCGGCGGGCCGGTCCAAGTCCAGAGGCGTGAGCCCCACAGGTTGGCCATTCACGTAGACCAGCACCTGCTTGGCGGCGCGGATCTTGAGGCGCCCGGTACGTCCCACAGGAGTCGGTGGCGCTGTGACGGCGGGCGTGGTCGGCCGATCTGCGACGGATGGCGTCGGCGGGCGAAGACCCGGTTCGGCCACCACCGGAACCACAGGGTTGTCGACGGCCGGTGGAACTGCGCTGGGATCCACGCTTGGGTCCGTGACCTGAACGTCGGGATCTTCGGGCGTGGGGACCAAGTCGGCGGGGGGACGGTCCGCATCCGGGGCGACGGGCGCCTCGACCTGAGTCGGTACAGTCCCCGGGTCCTGCGCATCGGCGTTTCGGTCCTTCGACACGTAGGCCAAGCCGATCAACAGCGCCAAGGCCAGTAGTGCGGCGACAACGACCGCGACAAGGAACCAGGTATCTCGATAAAATGCGCCTTCTTCCTCAGAAACGGGCGCGGCCTTGTAGCTGGGCGGTGGCGGCGTATCCTTGGCATTGGCGCGAACGCTACCTGACGAAGGCGGATCGTTCCACAGCCCGACCGGGGGCGTAATGATGGGTGCAGCCACATTTTTCGGTGGAACAGGGACGTAGCCGCTGGAGCTACGGGCGCCCTGGTTGCGCACGGGGGCCGGGGTGTACCGGTCCAAAATGCCAGGGATGGGCGGAGGCTCCGGAACATCCATGGGCGCGCGATACAGCGACGAGAAATCCTGGGGCAATGGCCCCACCGAGTCTTCGGTGGGTGGATCTTCTTCTTCATCACCGAAGAAGGAATCTCCAGAACCATCATCCGCGAAGACGGCCGCGCCGCGGGGCCCATCATCATCGGGAAGCCCTGGCAAATCCGGAAGGCTCATGTCGGGGCCTTCCGCGGCATCTGAGTCCCACTCGTCATGGTCGGTCGGACCATCGGTCGAGGTGGCCACAAACGCGACCGCAGCAGCCGCTAACGGAGCCTCATCCTCGTCCTCAAACCCCGGCAAACTATCGTCCGACGCTTGGCTATCCTCGAGCGGGTCCACATCCTCTGGCGCGAGGGTGTGGGGGTCGATGTCTTCGCCGTCCAAGGCATCGTCGAGAACAGAGGGGTCCACCACGATCTCTTCGGTGGGGTTCTCATCGTCAAAGAGCAAGATTTCGTCGTCGACCAGCGGAGAGCCGTCGCTGGACTCATCCAGGGAACGGGCCGGAGAGTGCATATGAGCCACTCGATCCTGGGGAGCGCCGGCTTCGTCGACCAACGCCTCCGCATCATCGATCGGCACCGATAAGTCTGCACCGATCATCGGAGAGTCGTCTTCCAACAACGCCTCGGCGTCGGGCAGGTCCTCGGCGTCGGGCAGGTCCGCGGCTTCAGGCAGGTCGACCGACTCCGGGAGATCTTCCGCCGCTGGAAGCTCGTCAGCATCGGGGCTATCATCTGGAAGAACGTCATCTTCCTCAACCAGAAGTGACTCGGCAGCGACGGGCTCATCTTGGGCAGAATCCGTGTCGTCCGTCACCGTGGGCGCGTCGAGCTCCGGCGACGCCATAGGCTCGCCGTACGCCGGGCCTGTTGCGTCCGTGGCGCTAGAGGGCGTGCTGCCCTTCGGGCCAGGGCCCACTTCGCGAGGCGAAGACGGAATTCCTGTGATTCGGCGGGCGCTCTTGCCCAATAGGCTGCGTCGACGAGCCATGTGTTCCTAGTCCTCCCAGACTGCGGCGAGCGCACTAGGCGCATTGCCGCGAGCCACAAGTTCTCGAAGCGCCTCAACGCCATCGGGGTTCGCAGAGACGCGTGTGCCCGCAGCGGTGCTCGAACTGCGCAACAATCCCAGCTCATGTAGCACCATCACAGCCTGTTCGGCCGCATCGCGCTGGTAGGCATCCAAGCCGCGCCACAGGTTGTCGATGCGGGTGGTCTGCTCGCCGATAATCTGGCGTTGAAGAAGAGCATCGACCATTCCACGAACGACTGCACGCCGAGGGTTGCTGTCTTCAGGGAGTTCCGCGTCGGTCCACCACACTTCGAGTTGACCAAAAGCGCGAAGCTGCTCCAGCGTGTCGAGCGTGCACCGCAGCCGGTCCGAACCGACTCCAGAGACCACCATCAACCGAACAGCCTCGAAGGGATGCACGCCGAGATTGCGCGCAGCAGCGTGCAAATCGAGCGGCTTGAGTTGTTCAAGCATGGTCACCTTCTTCGCCCTCAGGGGGCAGCAGGAGATCGACAGGGACCGGAGTCACTTTGACGCTGATTCGAGCGCCACGTAGCTCCGAGGCTTCACTCATGATGCGGTCCACGGCGTCGACCAAGGTCTCCTGGAAGCCAGCCACTTGTTCGGGCATGAGCTCCACTTCCATAGCCAACAGGCCTTGATGCCCGCCGAACGCAGCTTGAATCGCCTCAAACTCCGTTCCACGAACGGTTGTGTAGATGCCTTGCACCAAGCGGGCTGCCACAGCGGTAAGCAGGTCGGCGTCGCGCCCCTCCCACGCGCCGTGGGCCTCTTCGGGCACGGGGCTGACGACCATGGCCACACCGCCTTCGTCATCACCGTCCACGGCCACAACCACGTCGATCTCGATCTGTTCGCCGTCTAGGGCCGGATCCTTGTCGAGGGCTGCGAGCTTGTCTCGCAAACGGTCTTCGATGGCCTGGTGATGCTCCATGACGACCTTGCGATACGTCGCGGGCAAGTTGGCCAATGCCGCCGAATCCTTGCGCGCGTCTTCGTAGTCCGACACGAGCTCCGCGAGGTCGCCCTCGTGAAGACTGGCTGTCACTTGAGCTTCGATAGCCCGCCGCGCGGCCGACCAAGAGTCGTTTCGCGCGGCCAACAAATCGCTCTGCGCGCGAAGCGTCGCAAAAACGAGATGGTAGGCCTCACCCGCACTCGCGCTGCCTGCGGCAACGTGGGCGGCCTCAGACTGAGCGCGACTTTCGCGCACAGCGTCAAGTTGGGCTGTCAGATTGGCGACGGCTTGTTCGAGACGGGAGACCTCCTCGTCGAACTCGCTCAGTTGTTGCTGGTGCCGCGACTCGGCTTCCCGCCGCATGTTTTCTGCGGCGGCGAGCGCATCGGCGACGCTGTTGGGCGCCTCATCCTGCGTCATAGGTTCTCCACTCCGGGGAATCGGGGGCTACCCTACCACCGGTTAATCACCGCATGCTCCCCACAGCCCAATGTTCGCAGCCTTCGCACTGTCTTCGGCGTCCTGCAGTTCGCGCGAGTACCGAAGTTCTTCGAACTCAAACTCCCTGAAGACCCTGGCCAAACCGCTCTCCACGAGCCAAACGTTGGCGTTGACGGGCACGTCCTCGTCGTCGTCCTCGAAGAAGAACCAAGCAAGGGATCGACCGAACGCGTCTGTGCACTCGCGATCGAACTCCAGCCGCACATCGCGATCCGTCAACAAGTCATCCAACCCACTGCGGGCTTGCGTCGCAAAGCACTCTGCGGGCTGACCATCGCTGGCCAGCTCCGGCGCGTCGATGCCCAGCATTCGGAACCGCTCCCCAAGAACCTCATCGCCGCACTTGTCCACGTCCAGGGTGTCGCCATCGATCACGCACGACACGCGACTGTCCCGACTCGGCGCGCAGGCGCTACTGGGTTCGATGGGTACCCCATCAAAGCCAGGAAGTTCTTCTGGAACGCCATAGCAGGCGCTAAGTGAGGCGCAGAGCACCCATAGACATCGCATGCGCAAACTCTAGCCGCATCCGGTGGCGACCGGGTAGCTTGGGCGTGAAGCTTTCCCGATCTGCATCGCCACACCCTGGGAGGAACCGTGCTGCGCACCGGCGCACTGCTCGCCACGATCGCTTGCGCCGCCGACGCGCCCGCAGCGCCAGCGCCCACAGAGCCAGCGCCCGTGGTGGTGCCCGCCGTCTCCATGGGCGGTGATTGGGTCATCGTTGAGGAAAATTCCGAATTTATGGTATTTAGATGGGGACAATCACCCCATGGGGTCCGACTCAACTTGGTGTCGGTCGACGGCCGGCAGGTCGGCGTGTCGCCCATCGTGGGTGGCCGGACGCTCGAGGTGCGCTCGGGTAGCGATGTAGCGCCCGCGTTCGCCTGGCCGTGGCCGCAACACCCGCTGACCGCCGCCAACATCGAGGTTCAAGGGCCCGATCTCCTGATCCGGCTACAGGGGCCCCCACTCAACACGCTGACAGACCACCCAGATGCGCCGGAGGACCCAGCCCTCAGCTGGGTTCGGCTGCGACCCCGGGGTGAGAGCTGGCGCATCGCGCTGCGGGGGGTGCACCGAATGAACCTGCCCGGTCCGGTGATGGTGGAGCACCTGGGAGATCGCCGAGTGCTGCACTCGGAGGTGGGTACGTTCGAACTCACGACCGACGCCCGCGCCGCCTCGTCTGCGTCGACCGCCCGCATGTGGACCCTCGACACGCGCCCAAACCTAGACTTGGCGCGCCCGTACCCGAAAACCGGGCTGACGTGGCGACCCGACGCCCACTAGTCCGACTACTCGCGTTGGTAAAACCCGCCGTACCACCAGTGCATGCCATAGACGCGGGCCTCTGAATTGTTCCAGGGGAGGATCGCGTCTGAGCGCTTCGCGCGACCGATGGCGATGGCGACCGGCCGGCCGTTGGTCCACCCCGAAAACAAGTCAGAGGGCGTGTAGAACAGCCCGTCGTCCTCCAAGACGCAGGTGACGTCGTCTGGCCGCTCGCCGCCCTTGTACCGATACATCTGCACCACGATGAAATCGCCGGCCCCAACGGATTGCCACTGCAGCGCAAAGCCGTTGCGCACGTCGGTCGGCGCAGAAAATCCATCGAGCGCTGGACGAACGACCACGGGCGCTTGCTGAGGCACCGTGACGAAGGGCTCGAAGGAGGTCTCCAGCCATCCCGGCTCCCCATTCGGGACCTCGAGCGACACGGCACCGGTGCCAGACCAACTCCCAGGGCGACGCGGCAGTAGGTACTCATTGCCGCTTTCGTTAACCTCGAGATCGACACCACCGAGTTCGATGGATGAGAACCCAGGTTTAAGGAAGGTCAACCCCGGTGCACTGGACTCGGAGTTCAACACACACATGTCGAGCTCCGGGGCGTAGAGCTGCCAGAGCTCCCAGTCTGACGGCTCCACGAAGACGATCTGAGCCGACTGTTCCTGGGGCGGATCGTTCTCGTCCAAGCCCCCAAAAAACAAATCGAGGTCGTAGCTCCGATCCAGATCATAGTTCGCCACAGTGCCCACGGCACCAGCGAGTCCGGAGCCATCTGCCCAGAAGAAGTACGCGTCCGAGAGGCGTGCAGTGCGCTCTGCGGACCGAACCTCGACGGACGCGGCGCCTTGCAACGACAGGCGTGGCGTCTCGATCCGAACCCACTCTTCCGAGGTCTCTAAAATCGTGGCTTCCACGCCGCCCATGAGCACCGTCACATCTTCGGGATCGAGCGGTCCGACAGTCACTGTCAGGACTTGGCCGCCCGCGTTCGAACCCACGTTCGGATCGATCCCCGACAACACCAACTCAGGCCACTCGACATCCGTGTCCGTGTCCGTGTCCGTGTCCGTGTCCGCATCGGTGTCGGTGTCCGTGTCCGTGTCCGTGTCCGCCGGAAGGTCGCTGACCTTACTCGCCACTTCGTCAGAGCCGACCCAGCAACCCAAAGCGAGCATGCACAGCGGAATCCAGAGATATGTACGAGCTACCATCGACCCCTCAATCCAACACCACTGGAGCCGGCGGCAGTTCGCAAGACAAAGAGCTCCATGCCTACAATACCCACGCCGACCCCCGTTAGGCCATAGCCAGCGATATACAGAGCGTTCGCAGTACGCGCATCCGCGCCGATCTGGTCGGCCCGCGCGGCGCCGTAGCACGCATCGGCTCGCTTGCAGCCGCCATATTCAGCATCGGCATAGGGATCGGCTGCGAAGCGCCGCTCCAGCAGGTAGCCCCCGAGGATCCCGCCTCCCCCAACCGCTGCCAGTCCGGCACCGATCGACACAATGCCGGGGCTGACTTTGCGTTTCTTGGGGGCGACAGGCCGCGGCGGAGGTGGAAGCACCGGGTCGACCTGGACCGGTGTCTGCGCGATGGGCTCTGGCACCGGAGCGAGCAAAATCGGAAGAGAGCCTGCATCTCCGCGGACAGACAACTCCACCACTTCGCTGTTCCACCCTTGAGCGCCGCGCACCTGCACAAAGTGCTCGCCGGTCACCACGTCAAGGTGGCCATCCGTCACCGCGACGCCGTCGATCCACACGGTGTTCACGCGGTCGACGCCAGACACACGCACCCGGTCTTCGCGGATCCGATCCGCCCAAGTCGCATGTTGCGCCAGAAGCTCCGGTCCAACATCTTGGGGCGGCTGGGCATCTGGGTCCAGCGTCACTGCGCGAATGATCGCAAACAAGGCCGCTTTCCCATCCTCATCGGCGCTACTTGCAAGGGCATCGAGGTGATACATGGCGAGCAGCGAGTCTCTGGACACCGCCTTTTCTTGGCAGGCCAACGCATCGTAGGCTTGGGCTAATTGTGTGCGCGCACCCTCGACTTCTGCTTCATCGAACGCCGACTGCGCTCGTTGTACGAGGTCAGCCACATCTGGACAAGCGGGGGCTGCCAGCGCGAGGCCGGACCAGAGCAAGAACACAACGAACTCCACGACGAACACACCGCCGCCTGGGGCGGCTTCCGAGGTCAGCCCGCCGTTCTACCCGATCTAGCGAGCTTCGCAAGTCTTGACCCTGGGTACCCGCACCGGGCGGTCTACGGACACTTGCCTAGGGAGGTCGCCTGACTGGCGAACGAATAGCACCAGGTATTGGACCCATCCGCCCGCACATCGATGCGGAACCGAGCATCTTCTTCGCCGGAGCGCACGCGAACGCGATGCGAGCCCACCGGCAAGGTCACCTTCTTGGGGGTGCGTCCGACCCGCACGCCGTCGATCTCCAGCTCGACCGTCCGGGGCTGGGACAGGAGCTTGACCTGGGCCGTGGCTACGGCGCGCGTGGGTGGGCGCGCGACGACCGACATGGAGCCCGGCTGCGGCTCATCGTCGACCACCTCTCCGCGAATCGGGCGGGTGACCGGCGCCGGTGTGCCTCCAGAACGCGTCGGATCGGCGGCCTGCAGGGCCTGGGCAGGCGGCTGCCCCGCGGTCGGCTTTGTGCCCACCGAGAGCGGTGCCACATCTCCGGCGGGCGCGCGTCCCGCAGCTCCGGTGGTTCCGTCGACCGCCACGCTGGGCTCAGAGGCGCCTACGTTGAGGGTTCGCCCCCATCCGAGTGCGGCGCCGAGTCCCAGTCCGACCACGCCGACCAACAAGACCAAGGCCGCAAGCCCCAACAAGGCGCCGACGAGCAGACCCACCCTCCGTCGAGGCCGTTCTTCTTCAACCGAGACCATGGAATCGCTGGCGCCGAGCGTGCCTTCCACCGCATCGGGGTCGAAGGTTTGAGACGGGGACTCGGGGACAGCGGCCGACCCTTGATTCACCCGTTGGCCAGCGGGCGGCGGCGTAGGCGCATGAGTGGCGATGGGCATGGCGGGCGCGTCGCGCGTCACTTCTTCGGTGGGCAGGACCTCGTCGGGCACGGGGTGGTCCACAACATCCCAGACCTGCGCCCCGGAAAGCACTGAAAGCAAGGTATCGCAGTCTGGGATCCGCCGTTCCCGGTCCAGGATGAGACACCCATCGATGGCCTGAACCACGGCGTCCGGCAGATCCGGCACCAGCTCTTCGGCGGGGGTGTACCGGCCCGCCACGATGTTGTTGTAGATCTCCAGGGCCTGGTCGCCCGGGAAGGCGCGACACCGGGTCGCGAGCTCGTAGAGAATGCAACCGAGGCTGAACAAGTCGGCGCGCTGATCCACCGCCCGAGCGTCCCGGATCTGCTCCGGAGCCATGTACGCCGGCGTTCCCATTGCGATGCCTTG
The DNA here is from genome assembly GCA_045106515.1 of Myxococcota bacterium. Taxonomy (GTDB): domain Bacteria; phylum Myxococcota_A; class UBA796; order UBA796; genus REDI01. The sequence continues at coordinate 2,681 of JBGCER010000586.1, read as the reverse complement.
GCGGGTCTGACCCAGCTCCGCCCCGCGGCCCACCACCACCTTGGCCAAGCCAAAGTCGGTGACCTTGGGGACGAAGCCTTCCGAGCTACGAAAAAGGAGGATATTAGCGGGCTTTAGGTCGCGATGAACCAGCCCCTCATTGTGTGCGGCGCGCACGCCCGCCACGATGCCGCGAAACAAGATGAGGGCGTCGCGAAGCCCAATCTTGTACCGCTTCATGGCGTGATCCATGGGCGGACCGTCGATGTACTCCATCAGCAGGCCAGGATTGCCCCCAACGTCCAGCACATCGGTCACGTTGACGATGTTGGCGTGCTGGAGCGCGGCTTGAAGCTGTCCCTCGCGCAGTAGGCGCTTTCGGATGGCACCGGAGGACAGCGACAGGACCTTGAGCGCGTGCTGACTGCCAAGCTGGTTGTGGCGGACCAGATACACCACCGCAGTTCCGCCGTGCCCAAGCACAGAGTCGACGGTGTATCTGTCAATGGTCTCGCCGGTATTCAACATACGGCCGACTGCTCCACGCGGGGGACCCCGCTCATCCGCGCGTCCATAGTGCCATGACGCGTCAGATTCAACGGCGACCTACCGAGGAATGCACTCCATCTCGATCTTGAAGTTGACCGCTTTGCCTTCCATGCTCTCGACGATCAGGATGCTGTCGACGGGATTCATGAAGGCGCTGTCGCGGATTTCAAACGAGGTGGGATCAGCGGAATTCTTGGGGTGCGAATCGCAATTTCCAAGGGTGTATGGACATTCCCCAGAGGTATTGGGGTAGTTCACACGGCTCACCTTCACATTGCCACAGGGCGCAGTGATGGTGAACTGGGCCGTGGAATTCGCCTCGACATCGTAGGAGAAACCGCGCTCTGGCCCGGTGTAGTCCGACTGGGTCTGACCCCAGCGGCCGATGCACTGCAGATCTGAGTAGGCGCCAAAGTCGTAGAAGTTGTTGCCACCGGTCGTTGTTCCGTACACCACATCGCCGCACGTGATGACCTCGGAGACGCACTCATCGGCAGCGGGCGTGTTCATGTTCACCGTGTAGTCCGCGGTGCAGTCCACATCGTTGTCGGTGTCCGTGTCGGTATCGGTGTCCGTATCGGTATCCGTGTCCGTATCCGTGTCGGTATCTGTATCGGTGTCCGTATCCGTGTCACTCGGAGCGTCGTCCGAGGGATTCAGATTCTGAGAACAAGCGATAAAACCGAGACACAGCACAGCAGAGACAAGTGAGAAGCGCTTCATATAGAGTCCTCCGGCCCGTTACACGGTAGCCTATTTCGACACAACCTGCGGCGAGATCTGGCCAACGACCACGCAAATCTAGCCGATGACGAGATTCACCAGTCGGCCGGGGATCACGATCTCACGCTTGAGCGCTTTGTCCGCGATCAACGCGGCGACGGCAGGCTCTGCCTTCGCGGCGGCGAGGGTGTCATCTTTGGTAGCGCCGGCATCGATTTCCACCTTGCCACGCACCTTGCCGTTGACTTGCACGATCAAGGTGATGCGATCATCGACCAACTTGCTCTCGTCGACCTTGGGCCAGGGAGCGAAGGTGATCGTGTCGGCGTGACCCAAGACCTGCCACAGCTCTTCGGCGAGGTGAGGCGCGAACGGAGCCAAGATCCGAACGAAAAGAGCCAGCTGCTCCGTTCCGACTTTCTCTGCCTTAGACGCGGCATTCACGAAAATCATCATCTCGGAGATGGCCGTATTGAAGCGCAGGGACTCCACCGCTTCGCTGACCTTCTTGATGGCGCCATGAAGCGCCTTGTCGACGGCCTTGTTGGCGACCGTGCCAGGCACCACCGTCGAGGCCTCGCCGCGAACCAATCGATCGGCCCGATCCAGGAAGCGTCGGGTGCCTTGCACGCCCGAGGTCTCCCAATGAGCCCCCACGTCCAGTGGGCCCATGAACAGCTCGTACAGACGCAGGGCATCCGCGCCAAATTCCCGAGCAATATCATCTGGATTTTCGACGTTATACCTAGACTTAGACATCTTTTCGAGCTGGGTGACGCACCGAGCCCCCGTCTCCTTCACCACCCACTCACCGTCTCGCTCTTCCACCTCGTGCGGATAGCGGTAGCGGCCGAGCACATTGTTGCCGTGCGCGTCCTGAGACCGGATCTCGCGGTAGCTCATGGCGTGGACCATGCCCTGATTGAACAGGCGCTGGAACGGCTCCCGCGTGCTCACCAGGCCCAGGTCGTGCAGAACATGGTGCCAGAAGCGGGCATAGAGCAGGTGCAACACCGCATGTTCGGCTCCACCCACGTACAGGTCGACCGGCATCCAGTAGTTTTCTTCCTCTGCGTCCCAGGCCACATCGTTGCGATGCGGGCTGATAAAGCGGAGGTAGTACCAACACGAACCGGCCCACTGCGGCATCGTGTTCGTCTCCCGCTTCGCCGGAGCGCCCGTCACGGGATCGGTCGTATTGACCCAGTCTTGGGCCCGGGCCAGCGGCGGCCGTCCATCGGCGGTCGGCTTGAACTCATCGAGCTCGGGCAACAGCACCGGCAAGTCGTTGTCGGAGAGCGCCCGAACGGAGCCATCTTCGAGGTGCACCAGGGGGAACGGCTCTCCCCAGTAGCGCTGACGGCTGAAGAGCCAGTCACGAAGTCGATATTGAATTGTGCCCTCGCCAACACCTTCGGCTTCGAGCCACT
>JBGCER010000585.1:0-4037 GCA_045106515.1 Myxococcota bacterium | reverse complement strand
GCGCTCGAGCTCGACGGGGTGGTGCTGGTCGAAGCGTTCATCGCGGGCCTGGAGATCACCGTCGCCGTTCTCGATGGCGAGGCCCTGCCCGTGGTGTCCATCGAGCCCGTCGGCGGGTGGTTCGACCTGGACGCCAAATACACCAAGGGCAAGACCGTCTATACCGTGCCTGCCGTGATTCCCGACGCGGTCGCCCAAAAGGCCCAAGCGGCTGCTGTGGCCGCCTATGCGCACATCGGCTGCTCCGGCCTGGCGAGGGCGGACTTCATCGTGCCCGTCGGCGACGACGTGGACCCCATCTTCCTCGAGATCAACACGCTCCCCGGCATGACGCCTACCAGCTTGTCTCCCATGGCAGCGGGCGAGGTTGGCATGAGCTTTAGTCAGCTTTGTGAGCGGATTTTGCTTGGCGCGCACCGAATGAACGCCGAGACCGAGCGCACCTAGGCCCTACGAAAGTGGGGTCAGGCACGAAAAAGGCGCCTTGGTGCCCTTGCTCTGCGTGTCCAGGCCCGGTAGAACAGACCATCCTTGCCAGACCCTGTCCTTTGGGTCTGCACCTGTCTTCACGACACCTCGCGCTCCCTGCGCACCCCCCCTCCCGGCGTTTCGCGCCCCCTCCGCCTTCCCCCGCGCTCTCATGCACACCGATCCCACATCCACGCCAAGTGCGGCTTCGCACTGCGCAGACGCTTCCGACGGACTCACGTCCGGCTCGGACGAAGCCGTGTGTGTGACGCCCAAGCGTCGCTTCCCGTGGTGGCTGGTGGGCATCGTCGGGTTGACGGCAGCCGGCGCGGCGGCGCTCGTGCTCACCGTGCGGCCCGACCTGTGGCTGGTCGAGCGCGTAGTCATCGAAGGTGCGGATCGCGCTGGCGTGGCCGGATTACGGCACTTGGCGGACATTCCCAACGGCACCACCGCCTGGGGCGTCGACCCCGAAGCCGCGGCTCGCGGTGTGCAGCAGCACCCTTGGGTCCGCTCTGCGACGGGTGAGTTCGAGTGGCCCAGCACCGTTCGACTGGTGGTGCAGGAGCATCAGCCCGCAGCGCTGCTCGCTGGCTCCTCCATGCAATACCTGAGCTCCGAAGGCGTGGTGATCGGTCCCGCGTCGACCGACGACCTGGACTACCCGGTGATCACCGGCGTCGATCCCGAGCTTGGCTTGCGCCACCCGGAACTGCCGACCCGCGTGGCCAAAGACGCGCTCGTCCTGCTTGAGCACATCGACCACAGCGGGGTTCTGCCCCGCGAGCGGGTGGGGGAGATCCACTTCTCCGAGACCCGCGGGTTCACGGTTCACGTGCAAGAAGGCCCGCAGATCGTCTTCGATCTGGAGTCCTTCGAGCGTCAGGCGCAGCGCCTGGTGCAGCTCGTCGACCAAGGCGTCGACCTGCGTTCTCAGCTTCATATTGACCTGGCCCCGTCCACGGTCGCCATCGTCAAGCCGCTCCCCCTCGCCCCGCCCGCGCTCCCCGTGCCGGCGGTTGGCCCTGTCGCGCCCGGTGCCCTCGGCATCGGCGCTGCGGAGGTGTCCGGTGGCGAAGGATGAGCAACTCGGCCTCTTTCGAACGGGAATCATGCTGGTTGAAGAAGACCAGATTCCAGATTCTCCGTCCTCTTCTGACCCGCACGTGGTCTTCGTCCAGGCTCACCTAGACGAACCTGCCCTCTCCGCGCGGACCGCCGTCGCGGTCCCGCCCCAGCCTGCCCCTCCTTCGCCCTCCCTGGAGTACCCCATGATCGAGATCGTTGAACAAGACCTGCCCGAAGGCGCCCGTATTAAGGTGATCGGTGTTGGCGGAGGTGGCGGTAACGCCGTGAATACGATGATCTCGGCCGGACTCACCGGCGTGGAGTTCATCGCCATGAACACCGATGCCCAGGACCTGCGACGCAGCCTGGCACCGCGTCGGTTCCAACTCGGAACCCAGCTCACCAAGGGCTTGGGCGCCGGAGCCAATCCCGAGGTCGGTCGCGAGGCAGCTCTCGAAGATCGGGACCGGATCGCAGAGCTGGTCACCGGGGCGGACATGGTCTTCGTGACCGCGGGCATGGGCGGCGGAACGGGTACCGGAGCGGCGCCCGTCATCGCACAGGTGGCCAAGGAGTGCGGAGCCCTCACGGTGGCTGTCTGCACCCGTCCCTTCTTCTTCGAGGGGCGCAAGCGCTTGCGCCAAGCCGAAGAGGGCATCGAGAGCCTCACGGCCAACGTCGACACGCTCATCACCATCCCCAACCAGCGCTTGGTGAGCATGGCGAGCGACCGCACGACCATGAAGGAAGCCTTCCGCATGGCCGATGAGGTCCTGCTCCAGGCCGTGCAGGGTGTGTCGGACCTGATCAACTTCCAGGGCATGGTCAACGTCGACTTTGCCGACGTTCGCACCATCATGGCCGACAAGGGCGTGGCGCTCATGGGCGTGGGTCGCGCCAGCGGTGAGCACAAGACGGTCGAGGCGGCTCAGCTCGCCATCAGCAGCCCGCTGCTCGACGACGTCAGCATTGTGGGTGCCACCAGCGTTCTCATCAACGTCACCGGCAACACCGCCCTGACCATGTACGAGATCCACGAAGCCAGCAGCCTCATCCAAGAGGAAGCCCACGAAGACGCCGAAGTCATCTGGGGTTGGGTCGTGGACGAGACCATGGAAGACGAAGCCCGCGTCACCGTCATCGCGACCGGCTTCGAAGACAGCCGCCGCATGCTCCAGCCTCACAGCATCGAGCGTCGGGTCAATGAGAAGGTGGCTCGCATGGGTGGCAGCAATAGCCAGCGCCGCAACGAGCGTAAGCTGCACGCCGGATACGACCGGATGTACCACGAGTACGACATCCCCACGTTCTTCAAGCACGCGGACTGATTCGCGTGAGTTGAGGGCAGGGGAGACCCGCTTTCCCGAGAGGGGAGGCGGGTTTTCGCTTGTGGGGTGTTGAACATCCCGCGCTGTGGTGGGTGGTGAATCGGTTGCGCGGTTCGTGTCGGCGATGCGCGACCCACCCCGGCTACTTCTCTAGGGCGCACCACGTGTTGAGCCGTTCATAGAGCTCGTTGCCAACGATGCCCTTCTCTAGGGAAAACCAGCTTTCTCCGGTCATTCGAGCTCCGGAGTCTGCCGGACGTGCACCGGTCGGCAGCTCGGAGATCGGGCCAAACTGAAGGTCATAGGCCACGCGCAGCCGGACTTCGAGCCATTCACCTGCGTCGTCACAGGTGGCGCCCTTCTCTTCCCAGTCGGTGACCTCGAGCCAGCCCTCTTCGAGCGGCATCCACGCGTCTAGGAACATCCAGTTTCCGCCCTCGTCATGTTGCATCTGTCTGGAGATATCCAGGTTCTTCTCGATATCGAGGTTGCCGACGAGGCCGTCGCCAGGGGTGAGTCGAGTCTGGAGCCGGCCGTCGGTGAAGAGCAGTGGGCGTACCGCGGTGCCGAGCGCGAAGTCGGCTCCTCGATTGCGAAGCTCAGACGTGAAAAAGAAGCCCCAGGCCGGCGTCGGGTCGGTGATGGTCCCATCCGGAAAGTACGACACGAAGTGCGGTGGCAGGCCCGTGTCGCTGCGGGGCGTTCCACACCGTAGATTATAGGTTTGATCGAAGGAATAGTCAGGATCGTCGTCGTCCAGATCCACGATCGTGATCCCCGTTCCCCAGACGTCCAGCTCGCCGCAGGTCCGTGTGCAGCCTGTGTTGCCGCCGAGCACTAGCAGTCCTGCCAAGATCCACCGCTTCATGGTTTCCTCGCCCAACAAGCATCATCTCTGGTGATTTTGATTCGCCGCGCCCGATGGAGCGCAGACGGTTCTATCCGCCCAATTTATCAACACCTCAACAACATGCCAAGATCGGCGCCCGGAGTCCGGTCGGCCATTGGGCGCCCCACATAGTCGAGTTCGTGTGACTCGCGCCCTATTCTTCCTATTGCCCCTCCTCACCCTCGCCTGCGCCCCTTGGACGGTGTCTCGCCACCCCAGCGCCCAGGCTCTGCTCCTGTCTATGCGCGGGGCCGCCCCGGTCCGCTGGACCCCGGCCGCGGGCC
>JBGCER010000584.1:0-6187 GCA_045106515.1 Myxococcota bacterium | reverse complement strand
GGTTGGGTGGTTTTCACCGGCGAAGACGCCAATGAGTACGCAGGCTGGTCGGTAAGCTCGGGAGACATCAACGGGGATGGCTACAATGATGCGGTCATCGGAGCGTGCAAGAGCAGCGCGTCGGCCAGTCAAGGAGGTAGGGTCTACGTTGACTTTGGGCCGTGGGCGAAAAACTCGACCGTCGACTTGAAGAACGCAGACCTGATCATCAATGGGTCAGCCGCCCAAGGCGACTTTGGGTGCGCGGTGACCACCGGCGATGTCAACGGGAACGGCGATGACGAGATCATCGTTGGAGCGCGGAACCTGGGTGGCACGGGGGGGGGAAAGGCCTTTGTGATCTACGAGGCCGGCACCGGAGAGAAGGACATCAACTCCATCACGGGCAAGGTGGTGTTTAAAGGAGACGATCTGCAAGAACAGATCGGATGGAGCGTGGACTCCGGCGAGGACTTCAACGGCGATGGGGTGGATGACATCTTGATCGGCGGGCCCGATGCCTACTGCTCTTCGCCCGACTTTGTCGGCGCCTGTGTGGGCGACTCGCTCGGCCGTGCCTTCTTGGTGCTGGGCAAGGCAGCTACCGTGTTCCCCGCGGTCACGATCACCCTATCCAACGGCGATATCTCGGATGTGGCGGACGTCATCTTCAGCGCGACGACGTCAGACTCCCACTTCGGCGAGTCGTTGACCTTCGTCCGCGACCTCAACGGCGACAGCTACGCAGATATCGCGGTGGGTGCACCTGCGGAGCACAAGACCTATGTCTGGTATGGACGGACGAACGCCGGGGCTGCGTCGTTTGACGCGAGCACGGACGTCAAGGCCAACGCCATCATCGACGGGTCGGGGAGCGCCTTGAACGCGGGCCACTCCGTCGCCGATGCCGGAGACCTCAATAAGGACACCCATGATGAGCTGATCGTCGGTGCTCCCGCTGCGAACTGGATTTACGACGACACTCCGGGCGTAGGCGAAGCCTATGTGTTCTTGGGCGAAGCCTACTCGCCCTAGGCACACCCAGGGGGCGGAGGACCTGGCGGTTCTGCCACCAGCGTGAATCCAAGTTAGCCCACCCCGATGCGCTCCTATGTCTGTGTCTTCGCTCTTCTTGTGCTCGCTGCCTGTCCCGAGGTGGCGAGCACTGTGCCGTCTGGAACGGTGGTGTCGGTCCCCGATGCGCCAGGGGCGCCCGCACCCGTTCGCCCGATGGCTCAGCCCTCGGCCACCGGCCCCATTGTGGGCCTACGCGCTCAGCCCCTGCAGTTCACCCGGCACGGTCGCTGCCGGATGGACTGTCGACACATCTCCGAAGCGGAGGTCGGCGAGATCTTGAACGGGGCAGGGGAGCTGGACCCATCGCGCACCCGACACGATGGACGGTGCCCATCTTATGCCCTTGAAGGCCGAACGTCGGATGGTCAGCGGGTTCGGATTGTCTACGCTGGCTGCGAGGACCGCACCAAAGTGATCACGGTGATCGACCTGGATCGAGAGTGGCCGTGCGGGGACTGCTAGCCCCCATCCCTCACGACGCACTCCACTGCACCCCCTGCGGTTCGTGCGGAGCGGTCATGAGGGATGGGGGCTAGGGGCTCAATCCGGGTCTTCGGTACCCGAACTCCGCAGAGGTGCGGGGCCGTTCGATGAGGGCGCTGCGTTTTGGTAGCATGTCCCATGCAAGAACTCGCCGGTCAGACCATTTCCTACTTGGGCATCGACGATGGAAGCATGGATACCTCTCCCCGGCCTAGCGTATTTCCCAGTCGATACGCGGACTTAGGTGAGGTGGGTAGTGGAGGCCAGGCCACGGTCTATCGGGTCCTCGACCGGCATCTAGACGCCGTCTTCGCCCTAAAACTATTGAACTTCCGATACGTGGAACATCCCCGCGCCCGTGCGCTCTTTCTGGCGGAAGCCCAAGCGACGGCTCAGCTCCAACACCCGGCGATCGTCTTTGTGCAGGATCAAGGTGAGTTGGACGATGGCCGGCTGTGGTTCACCATGTCCGAGGTCCGCGGTCAGACCCTCGGCGACGCGATCAGTCAAGTTCACGGGGCGGACGGCGGTCCCGGAAAGTGGACGCTGCGGCGGCTGGTGACGGCCTTTCAACAGATGTGTGAGGCCGTGGCCTACGCCCATAGCGAAGGCATCGTGCACCGGGATTTGAAGCCGGACAACCTCATGGTGGGGGCCTTCGGTGAGGTGCAGATCATGGACTGGGGCCTGGCCAAAGCCACCGGTCAGCCGCATCCGGTCGATGTGGGCGCCGGTGTGGTTGTGGGCACGCCCGCCTACATGGCGCCCGAACAAGCGCGTGGTGAGTCCGATGTGACGACGGCCGCCGATAATTACGCGCTCGGCTGCACCCTCTTGCACTTGCTCACGGGTCGTCGTCCGCGAAGTGGGCCGGTCAAGCCCATGCTTCGCGACGTGGGGCGTGGCGAGATCCCGCCTATCCCCGTGACTCTCGATCCGGCGCTGAGTCGGCTTATCCGTGCCGCCCTGCGGGTCGAAGCTGAGGCCAGGCCCAGTGCGGCGGAAATGGCCGCCGGTCTGGCGGGCTGGCTCGACGGTGTTGAGCGAAGAGAGGAGGCGCTAAAAGCTACGTATAAGGCGGATCGACAGCGGCCTGCCTTGCGGGCCCTCCGTCGGGATGTGGCCGACCTACGCCGTCGGATTCTGGCGATGGATCGCGGAACTCCCGAAGCGCGATCAGCTCGGTGGCGAGAAGAAGATCGGGCGGCGAAGCTGGAGACCGAGCTGGCCGTGGCCGAGGTTCGATGGGTGCAGGTGCTCCAGGGCGCGCTCACGCGAGCCCCCGATCTGCCCGAAGCCCACAGCCTGCTCGCCGACTACTACCGGGGTCGGCTCATCGAATCCGAGGCCCGTCGAGATCAGCCGGCCGCGGCCCGTATGGAGGTCTTCCTGCGGGGCCACGATCGCGGTGAGCACACCGACTTCTTGGCGGGGACGGGCACCATCAGCGTGCGGAGCACCCATCCTGCCCAGGCGCGGCTCTTGCGTGTCCATAGCGAAGAACGGCGGCTCATCGCGCGCGTGGAACGAGAGCTCGGGCAGACGCCGCTCGTACGGGTGCCCGTCGAACGGGGGTCTTGGATTATTGAGCTACAACGCCTAGATGGCCCGGCGGTGCGTTATCCTGTGTACCTGGATCGCCAGGAGCACTGGGATGGCGTGCCGCCCTGGGATCGACAGGCTGTGCCGGTGTGGCTGCCCGGGCATGGTGAGCTCGACGAGGAGCAGTGCTATGTGCCGGCCGGTTGGTGTGTGGTGGGTGGCGATGAGGACGCGCCGGACGGGCTGCCTCGGTCCAGAGTGTGGGTGCACGGCTTTTTGATGGCTCGGTACCCCGTCACGTGGAGGGCCTGGGTGGCTTGGCTCCAGCGCCGATTGGATGCCGGAGACACCGAGCGTGTTGAGCTCGGGTGGCCTTGGCTCAACGACCGCGACGAGTTCCTGCGCGTTCGCGATGGGCAGATCTCCTTGGTCGAGCCCGGTCGAGCGGACTGTCCTGTGGAGCGGGTGTCTCATGGAGCCGCCGTGGCCTACGCCTCAGACCACGGCGCCCGTCTGCCCCTGTCTTTGGAGGTCGAGAAGGCCGCTCGCGGTGTGGACGGCCGGCACACCCCATGGGGCGATCAACTCGACCCCAGCCGGTCGAGGGTGGTGGGGTCCAAACCCCGGCCGTCTCGTGCGGTGGCTCCCGGTTCGTTCCCTATTGACGAGAGCGTGTATGGGATCCGAGATTTGGCGGGAAATGGGCGGACCTGGTGCCAAAATTGGTGGTCGGTCGAGGGGCCCATCGCCGATGCGATCGCCCAAGACGTGCCCCGGACCGGCACCCATCGCGAGGTTCGCGGTGCCTCGCCGTTCAGCGCACTGGTCTACCAACGCATGGCGGCCCGCGTCGGCGATCCCCCGGAACGGCGCTCCGGTGGAACGGGGCTGCGTCTGGTGTGGGATCTACCGCCAAGCGCACAGGGCTAGGCGCCGTCGGTGGCGGTGCTCAAGCTGCCGCTCGGCACCTGGGCCACGGTTGCCATCGGGTAGACGCCGGTGGACAACACCATCGGGTAGGTCTGCCCATCTGAACGGAAGAAGGTTATGGATGCTAGCCTCTGAGTCGCGGAATCGACCGTGAGCTGCACCCAGGCGAGGGTGCTTTGCGAGCCGTCCTGAGAGCGGGCTTCGATGGGACCGAAGGTCTGGGGCGGCAGGGTGATCCCCGCTGGGGGCGGTGGCTGCGGCTCGGCGTAGGCGTCCCACACGGTGTTCTGCGGCTGCACGGGGCCGACCTGGACGGAGCCGCCGTCGAGGTCCACCGTGCAGGTGTCTGGGAGGCCAGCGGTGCCGGCTGTCGCTTGGGTGTAGGAGAGGTTAATGTTGGTAGAACCTGCGGTTTCGGCCGCGCTGGCACTCTGGGTCACATAGCCCTCGGCCGGCTGCGTATCTTTGGCCATCGTGTCGTTGCCGGGCAGCACAATCGTCGCCGATAGGGCATTGGTCACCGCCGAGACGACGATGGCGATGCTGGGATTCCCCGGCACCGAACTGATCTCCCAAAAGCCGGATACGTCTGCGTCATGGCTGCCAACTTCTCTAGATTTGAGTCTTGTCATTGGGTACTCCTAGGCGGGCACACTGGCACAGACTCCGCACCGTGACCGATTTCGAGCGATAACGAATCGGGCAGCTACGCTTTGTCGGTGGAGCCTCGAACGGTGGCCGCTGAGAGCCGTGTCAAGAGCGGACCGTGGGACCGCAGCCCTAGTCGCAGGCCAAGCCGGTATCATCATGAAGCTGAGCCCGATCCAGCGTCAGCGACCCCGGACCGCTCGCTTCGATGGCCAGGATTGCGGACGGCCAGTCGTCTTCGGTCCAGCCGCTTTCCAGGTCTGCCACGCGCAGGCGTACGGTGCGGTTGTCGTTCATGAGGCTGCCGGGCAGGGCGACGGTGGTGTCGTCCACCGTGAGGACTCCGGGCACGATCACTTGCACCTCATTGGACCAGGCGTGGATCTCTAGGGGCAGCACGCCATCAGCAGAGTCGGGTTCGAAGCTGGCTTCAAACAGGAGTCGGCTTTCGCCACCAAGGCCGCTTCCCCGCACCTCCACCAAGGCCGGCTGCACGGTGTCGTCGATGTGTACGTGCAGGCCTGGCCACTCCGGTGAGCCCACGTTCCCCACGCTTTGCTCCGGATCGTTGGCTGCCAGGCTGACCTTGGCGACAACGTCGTCCAGTTCGAGGTCCAAGCGTACGACCACGCCCCCGAGGGTGTTCCAGTCCGCGGGAGTTCTGGACAGCAGCACCGCCCGACCTCCTGCGGCGTCCATGCGGACTGCGCCATCGGTCTCGGTGACCGAGGCCTCATCGCTGGTCCCAATTGCCCATCCGGCCTCCCCATCGCCGCCGGTTCGAGGTTTATCATCCTCGAAGGCGTCGTCTTCGACCGTGTGGTCTAGGTGCTCTAGGAAGGCGATGGCGTCGTCGAACTGGCCGGTATTGGTGGAGCAGTGGCCGCCGCCGACTTCAAGCACCCGGACATCGAACCCGTCGGGCCGCAGGCCATTGTGCTGGATGTTGAAGATGTCGCCTTCACGGAAGTCGCCAAAGCTGGTCATGATGGCCCATCTTTGGTTGTTCTCAAGCGCGAACGTCTGAAACGGCACGCCTTGCTGCTCGGGGTAGTAGAAGCTGCCCCAGAACTCGTAGTGACTATCGGGCTCGCGGGTCTCGTAGTCTTGGTCGACCTCTCGGAAGTAGCTCGCGCCACACAAGGGGGCGGCTCCCACAAAGACGTCGGGCGCCATCCAGGCCAGCACCGAGGCCGAGCGCGCTCCGCCCGAGTTCCCGGATGCGTACACCCGGCTGCGGTCGATGTGGAACTGCTCCAGGGCTCGGGCGGCACCGAGCAGGCCAGCGCCGAATCGGACGTCCACGTTGACCGAGTTCCCGGCGTTGCGCGGGCCGATCCAGATGAGCTTGCGCTCGTTCAAGACCTCCTGCCACGCGCCCCGAGGCGCGCCGCCGCCACCCGAGTTGATGAAGCTCACCAGACCATAGGGTTCCGAGCCATCGTAGGCGGGTGGTACATAGATGTCGTATTCCCATGTATCCAGGTCTAATGTGGTGTTTATCGCTCTTGCGCTCGCCAGGTTGGGG